>NZ_JBPXMC010000011.1:0-248874 GCF_051918885.1 Streptosporangium sp. OZ121 | reverse complement strand
GCGATGGCGCGGGCCTGGGAGACGCGGTGCCGGATGTGTTCGGCCATGATCGCCTCACCGGGGGTGTAGCCCATCCCAGCGAAGCGCCAGTGCCCGAGCACGAGCGTCGTCTCGTCACCGAGAGCGGGTAGACCGCGCTGCTTACGTGCTTCGGTGGCCCGGTGGGTGGAGCGCACCTGCCGCAGGTCACCGAGGGTGGTGGAGTAGGCGCGGCTCTTGGATGAGAAGTGGCCCCGAAAGCCGAGCATGTGCGACCAAGGCCGCAGCCGCAGAGCAGCGAACTCCGGGCGTGCGCCTAGTTCCCAGCAGGTGCGGATCATGCGCCGGGCGTGCTCGGTGACCGGGAGCGCGTCCAGGTGCAGGCCCGGTTTCAGGCCGGTTCCGTGGCAGCGTTCGCAGGAGGCCATCAGCCGCAGCCGCCCCCGACCGCCGCAGGCCGGACACGACAGGCGGTGGTCGACGGTGCCGGAGGCTTCGGCACCCTTGGTGGCGTACTTGGCGATGTAGCCCGCCACCGCCCGCTCACTCAACCCGTCCGCGCGGGAGTCGAGCAGGATGGGCCGTATGTCGAGCTGATCACCCCAGACCAGATCCCGCCGTTCGAGATCACTCGCGGGCGAGGTCACGGTGACCCGCCGCACCGCTGGCGGGATCGACCGGGTGAGCAGGTGGTGATCAGCCCAGTCTGGCGGGGGTTCACAGGCCCCTTCGGGACCGTCGAGGCGGACGATGGCGTGGAAGTGCACCAGGCCGCGCCGCTGGTACTCGGCGACCTTGGCGAAGGAGACCCGGACCTGTTTGCCGAACTCCTTGCGGCTCAGCCCTGCCTCGTTGGCCAGAGTGCGTCGTACTTCCAGGGTGAAGCGGTGCCACAGCGCGCCCGCGTGTGCCTGCCAGAGCACCGCGCCCACGTAGTCGTAGCACCGGCCGCAGATGGGTTGCCCGAGCCGTTCGTCCTTTGGCTCGTGGCGAGCATGGCAGCCGACCGGATGCCCGTGCTCACAGACCTTGTCGCGGTTACGGGGACGGCAGGCCCGCACCGTCCCGTTCTTCTCCCGCCGGGTGTGCACCGGCCCGAAGGACGGAGCGGTCAAGGTGACGAACGCCCGAGGATGCGCGCTCACCGTTTCCGGGACGCCTTTGCCGCCGGACAGGCCCGCGCGGATGAGGTGGAAGGTGTCGGCCTGGTAGACCTCCGAGCAGGCCGAGCACACCGAGGCGCGGCGGTTACCGCAGGCCACCAGCAGATGCCCGGACGGCTCATCGGCGGTGCGGTAGGTGTGCAGGATCTCGCCGGTGTCGGTGTTGACGATGGCTGACTCTCCAGCCAGGTGGATCGGGTTGGCGCAGCCGCCGGTAGCGGCCACCATCGAGCGCCACCGGTCGTAGCCCGGTGCGTTGAGCACCTGGACCAGATCGGTCATCCACTCCGGGTGTCGTGCCTGTTGGTTGTGCTCGTTTGGTTGGTTCATAGTGACCACCCCCTCTCATGCAACACTGCCTGTACTACATGTTGCCTTGCGTTGAGGGTTTCGTGCAACCTGTAGTACAAGTAGTTATAGAACTTCCCGAGAAGGAGCAGCCGTGGAGACCACCGAGGACAAAGACGTCCGCTGGCGCACCATCGCGAGTGACCTGAGGACCGCGATCCTGGACGGCCGCTACCCACCAGGCGGAGCCCTGCCGAGTGAGCCGGAACTGGTCCGCCGCTACGAGGTCTCGCGCCCCACCGTCCGCAAGGCCATCGACACCCTGGTCTCCGAAGGACTCGCCTACGTCATGCGCGGACGCGGCTCCTTCGTCCGCCCCATGCCCGAACGACAGGTCATCCTCATCAGCCACCAGAGCAGGCCCGACCTGGCCGCCCCCGGCAACCACCCCGACATCCAAGCCTTCGGCTGGGACCTCGCCCTACGCGACGTCGACCCCGAGGCCCCGCTGTTCACCGGCGAGAAGATCACCGCCAACCGCGATCTCGCGATCATCCTCGGCGTCCGCACCGGACATGCGGTCATTCACCGCCGCAGCATGTGGCACCGAGGCCACACCGCCCGCATCCACGGCGCCTCAGCCCGCCTGGAGATCAACTCCTACACCAACGCCGACATGCTCCCCGACTGGGACACCCCCATGCGCTTCGACCAGTACCGCAAACGACCCGGCTTCTTCTACCAGTCCCTCATCCGCGAACACGGCCCCATCCGGTGGATGACCCTGACCACCTCCCGCATCGCCTACGAAGACGAACGCACCCGCCTGGGCATGGACTACGCCGAAGCCATCCTGATCATCCGCCGCACCATGGCCCACGCCAACGGCCACCCCATCGAGGTCACCGAGGTCAAGGCCCCCGCCAACCGCTACGAGATCGGCTACAGCGCCGAACTCGCCGACGACACCAGCGCGGTATTCACCCCCGAAGAACTCGCCGACAACGGCATCGCCCTCATGATCTAGCGCGGCATCAAGGGAATATGTTTCGGCAGGTCGCAGGGCGTTAACTCGCCTCAGCGTTGCTCTCGTCCTGATCAGCTCGGTACTCGTCCAGGAAGGCGAAGAACGCGTCCAGAGGCGTAGTGCCGGGTTCTACCTGTCGTTCGATCTCGGCCGCCCAGCCCAATGCGCTCGACCGACCGTAGCGAGCGAGCCATTCGGAGAAGGGGCCGTTCGGCCACAGATCGAATCGCTCCTCGACACCATGAACATCCAGCGCGAGCTTGTACCCGACCAGCATCGTTTCCAGCTCCCGGAGGGAGCCGCCACGAATCCACATCCCTGGTCGACGCCGTACCTCCTCCAGGAAGCCGTACACGTCCCCCCACTCAGACGGGATCTTGGGTGTCGGCGACGACGTCCCTTCAAGCGGCATGGCTCCACACTACTGATCATTGGTGGCTCAGAGTTTCTTTACTGGTTCAAGGCGCCAGCGCTTCGCGCCGTCGCACGGCGGGACACGCCCCGCCGCCCCGGTACGGCCAGCGGGCCGGGCGTGCGGCCCTGGCGGCCGGTCCCGGCCCGCGCCAGCCGGGACGGCACGGCGTAAGCCCACCGCCCACCGCACCGAGCACCCGCCGCACCGAACGCCCCCGCCGCCACCGGTACGCGCTGCCGCCTGCCGCTCCGACCGCCGGCCCAACCGCTTCGCGGCCCCTACGGGGTGCCATTCGGCATTGCGCCGGCCGTCTCCACTCGGTGACCTCAGGAACGCCCACATGGCGATGATCAAGGGCTCTGCCGCCCTGCTTCCAGTGCTCGCGCCTGGCGGCACTGCGCTCCGGGTCAGGTTGCCACCGGATGACACGGTTACCTGATCACGGTCATTTCTGGTCGGGTACGGCAACGCGACCACGGGAGGTCTGTCGCCGCACCCGATCGGTGATTATTTGATGTGGTCGGTTTGCGGCGTGCGTTTTCCGTGACTTCCCGGAGTGCGGTGGTGGCCCTGGAGGCGGGCCAGCGCGGCATCGACCAGGCGACCGAGGTTGCCCAGTTCGTACAGCATCCGGTGGCGCTCGGCGTCCTCCCACGCTCTGATGGCCGACCCGATGTCGCCCGACTTGCCGACCGTGACGATGACCTCCTGGCCGTTGGCTCTCTTGGTGGCCGCATCGCCCAAGATGACCCAGCCGTACACGGTCACGTCCCCCGAGCAGCGACGATCAGGGCGACCACCTGTTCGGGATGCTCGCTTCGCACCGCCTGGAGGTCGGAGCTGTCGCGCAGGGAGACAAGGTAGCTGCCCGAGCGCGGCCCCATGGTTACCGTGGCCATGCGCCAACCTTGCGGACCCTTCACGGTCAGCTCCGGCGGGTGTCGCTCCATCCACGACCGAAGAGGCGGCTGGTCGGGCCAGGCAGCCGCGCTGTTGGCGAACAGCCCCAGGCTGATCGTGTGATGACGGTGAGCACGGATTCCCCGCTCGTTGAGAAGCCGTTGAACGACTGCCAGCGCCTTGTCGTGGGTCTCTACGGTTGCTTCGTCGACGGCGGGCGGGACGGCTCTACAGTTGTCCATGGGTCGCACCTCCAGTGTGCGATCAAGGGACCCGTACGGCGTTACCGCGCCTGCGGGTCCCGTTTTTCCTGGTGCTCCCATGACATCGCCGGGTATCCCGCGCCGACAGTGCGAGTAGGGGAGACTGAGGGAGACAGGAGGACCCCAGTCCCCCGAGGTGCACACAATGAATAACGTTCCGGCCTGGGCCGTACGGTTACGCGCCGCGAGGCGTGGCAAGTTGTGGACCCAGCGAGACATGGCCAGGCAGCTCGCCGAGGCCGCCGATCCGCGTACTCGTGCCCGCCTGCCCGAGCGGGATTCCCTGATCCGCATGATCAAGGATTGGGAGGCGGGCAAGCACCAGCCCAAGGACCCGTACCGGCTGCTCTACTGCCGGGTGTTCGGTGCGGAAGAAGCCGAGCTGTTCAGCGAGGAGCCGGAGAGTACGACGCCGGGCAGTCCTCACTTCGCCGAAGAGATCGAGGCACTGGAGCTGGCCCGCCGTGTCGCCGCCAGCGACGTGGGCACCGAAACGCTTGACCGGCTGGAGCTGGCCGTCGACGACCTCGCGATGGCTTACCAGGCGACACCACCGGCCGAGTTGCTGGAACGAGTGCGTCAGCACCTGTCGTACGTCTCGCACTTGGTCGACGCCAAGAAGACGTTCGCCGAGCATCGACGCCTTCTCACGGCTGGTGGCTGGTTGTCGCTGCTGGCCTCCACCTGCCACATCGACCTTCGCCAGTTCGAGGCCGCCGGAACGTGGCTTCGGACGACCGCCCAGCTGGCCAAGCACGCCGAGCATCCCGAGATCGCCGCGTGGTGCCTGGAGACGGAGGCCTGGCAGGCGGTCACCACCGGCGACTACCGCCGCGCCTTGACCTTGACCCAAGGGGCGCAGGCGATCGCACCGCGCACCAGCTCCGCTTACATTCAGGCGACCGCGCAGGAGGGCCGGATCTGGGCACGACTTGGGTCCGGTCCGGAGACGCGTGATGCGCTGAATCGCGTTGCCCGGTTGGTCTCGCCGCTGTCGGTGCCCGATCATCCCGAGCACCACTACCGCTACGACCCTTCCAAGAGCGAGGCGTACGTGGCGACCACGCTGTCGTGGCTGGGGGATCCGGCCGCCGAGCCGTACGCCCGGCAGGTTCTCGCCCGCCTGGAGTCGGCCGCGGACGGGTTGGTTCGTCCGCGTCGGGCAGCCTCCGCGCGCCTTGACCTTGCTCTGGCGCTTCTGGCTACTGATCAGCCCGACGAGGCGGGTCAGCTTGCTCTCACGACCATGACGAGCGGCGTGCTGGTGCCGTCCAACTACTGGAGGGCGCGCGAGGTGATCGGTGCCATCGAGACGCGTCGTATGCCGGAAGCCGTAGAACTACGCGAGGCATATCGAGAACTGAGCGGCCTCGTATGAGGACCGGGGAAGACGCCGCTACTTCCACGTAGCTCAAGGGCTTCTAAAAGCATGAAAGCAGCCGCGTCCGAGAACATGATCAATCTGTTGACGACGCGCGAACGGTGACCCCGTGACGATGATCACTCGAATCTACCCAAGCAGAGTCCCATCGGGTATGGGGGCGGAAAGTGATCAGGGAGTACGGCAGCCACGAAGTCAGTCCCGCGTCACGCCGCGAGCTCTCCGCCGGGCGGCAACGAGGAGTGCGACGGCGCTGACCGCATAGGCGATGGGAGCCAGCGCCCAGACCCCTCCCTCTGGGTGCGTACCGAAGTAGAAGTCCGGCTGACTGCCAGCGAACATGTCCGCAGTGGCGTTCGCCGGTGGAAGGGTTATCGGAAGCCGTTCCAGCAAGGGCACCAGATGAAGCAGGGCCAGGACGCCGCAGATTCCGCTGGTGGCGCCGACCAGCATGCGAGATCTTGTCACGGCAACGAGGCCCACTAAAAGCGGCAGGACACCGATGACGAAGACGTCCAGGACTATGAGGTTCCGCGCCGAGGCCCCGGCAAGGGAGATGGCGATCATCATCAAGGGCAAGGGGGGAGCGGACCCTCCGCCTTCCGTCGTAGCGAGCAACGCCCACGGCACTAGCGAAGCGCTCACCGCCACCGCGAACCACGCCCACGAACGACGGCCCGTCGGCGCGTTCTTCTCCGTCAGCACCGAAAGATCGTATAGGACGATTTCCGGAGTCGCCCCGGCTTGGGCAGGCCGCTTGGTCCAACGACCGATCGCGGTCTCGAACGCGGCTGTCCTGTTGTGTTAGGAGTTATAAGAGCGTGCTCTGACCGGCGCGGAGAGGCGAATCACTGAGTGACCAACTGGGTGACAACGACCATGGACGAGGCCGGACGACGGTGGATCGCCGTGGACCGTAAGCCCAGGTGGGAGCGGGTATCGCCCATGGTCCCGCCCCCACCTGGGTTGCTTTGCAAGCAGGATGTCAGGAGTTCGAATCTCCTAGGCTCCACTCCCCTTAGGACAGACAAAAGCCCAGGTCAGGTGTGTTGCCGCAACCTGGGCTTTGATCTTCATTCGGCCTTCTTTCGCTCCCGTGCCCGATCCCTTCGCAAGTGCCCCACGGGCGATGCCGTCGAGCTTCCGGGCCACCTCCCGCTGCCGCTCGTCGGTCGAGTGCTGACAGACCATCGCGGCGCGCGTGCTGGAGTGGCCCATGCGCTCCATCAGCTCCCGGATCGACGCCCCGGCGTTCGCGGCGAGGGTGTTGCCGGTGTGCCGCAGGTCGTGAAAGTGGATCTTCGGAAGGTTCGCGTCTTTGAGCGCCTGAGCCCAGACGCGGCGGTTGAAGTCGGTGTTCCGGAGCGGCCCGTCATCCGGCCCCGCGAAGATCAGCCCCTTGTCGCCGTCCTGGGTGGAGGCCTTCACGTGCGCCCGCAGATCCTCGATGATCAGCCCGGGGATCACCACGGTCCGCTTGCCCGCCGCCGACTTGGGTTCGGTGAAGACGATCCCCTTGCCGGTGAGCTGCATCAACTGACGTTCCACGCGCACGGTCCCGGCCTCCAGGTCAAGCGGCGGCGTGGCGCGCCGCCGTACGCCCTGCGCCAGCGTCCCCGCCCCGAGCTGCGCGGCCTGGGGTCGGTCGCGGCGCGGGCGCCGCGCGAGGCATCGTCGTAGGGTCGCCCCGCCGTACATCGCGAAGCCGCCGACCTGGTGTCACGCAATGCCGGCCGCTCCGACTGCCCGGTGTCGCGGGGAAGAGCATTAAGGTGACGTCGTGATCAGCAAGCCGCCTGGGTTGCCCTTCGTGGTCGTTTTCTCAGCTGCGGCAGCCGTCGTCTTGACATGGGCCAGCTACCCGTACTGGTACGGGATCGAGATGTTCCTGTTCACGATTCCCGTTGGTGCGTTGCTGCTCGCTTACTGGGCCATTCGAATGGTTTGGGCCGAGCGCAAGGGAACCTTGGAGAGCTCCTCCAGCGGCCGCTGGATCATCCCGTGGTTCATCGCGGGCGGCGTCATGCTCGCCCTCATGACCGACGCGCCGTTCTGGATACGCTTCACGCTCTCCGCACCCAGCATGGAGGCTTACGCCAAATCCGTTGCCGAAAATCCCGACCGTAAAGAGCCCTGTCAATGGGTGGGCCTGTACTACGTGTGCGGCGGACAACAGCACTTGAATAGTGATACCGGAGAAAAGGTACCCGGCAGTGCGGAGTTCAGCGCCCAGGACTGGTTCCTGGACGGCAACAAGGGCTTCCTCTGGCTGCCCTTCGGTGAGCCGGTCGAGACTGCCGACGCCAGCTACCGCTATTTGAAGGACCGCTGGTACGGCTACCAAGGCTGGGACAACTGGTGATCAGCCGACCGTATCGGCTACAGCGCCGAGCCGGCCGACGACGCCGGCGTGGTGTTCACCCCCGAAGAACTCGCCGACGACGGCGTCGTCTTGATGATCTGAAGCCTTTCGAAGATCAGCGCAGATGCTGATCGAGTGTCCAGTCCCATGAGATGCCGATGCAGCCGGGCCGACCATGGGCCCGGTAAGGTAGCGATCTTCGGCTGGCTCAGGCTCCCGGAGTCCTTGAAGGCGGACACCCGCGATGAACCTTGACCAGACGCCCGCACGTCTTCGTCTCGACGCCGCGCTGGACCGAGTGGCCGTCACTTTCCGCGGCATGACCGCCCATCCCGACGAGCAGAACTGCGAGTGCCACTGGGGCGGCGCGGAGGACCTCGCCCGGTTGAAGGTGCCGGATGTGGAATTGAGTCCTGACCGTCTGCGTGCCGCCTGGCAGGCCAAGGACTGGGATGACCACGCATCCGTGCTGCGTCGCATCCTGCCCCAGCTCTCCACGGCCCTCGCCGGCGGCCTCGCCGAGTCCTTGTTCGGCATTGAGGAGGTCGGATATTCACTTGCCTTGGGCGAGTGGCAGCAGTGGCCTGACGAGCAGGCCGCGGCGGTGCGGGAATTCCTGCACGCCTGGTGGGCTCACACTCTCACCGACCCGGATCCCGCTGTGCCCGCGCACGAGGTCCTCGCCCTGTGTGCCGAAGCCGCCACCACGCTCAGCCCATGGCTGCACACCTGGGAAGCACACACGCACGCCGTGGCCGACCAGCACCTGGCCGAAGCGGTGGCGCACTGGGAGTACCGCTTACTGGGAGACCAACTCCCTTGGGAAAGCTGGAACTGGGGGAACGAGGAAGAGACGCGTACCGCGTTGACGGCCTGGTTGATCCGCCACGCCCCTGCCCGGCTCCGTGCCCAGAACGCTCCCGAAGAACTGCTCCACCGGGTACGGTTGCTCGGCCTCACAGGTCCCGCCCGCTGGGAGGACTCGCACTGGCCCAACCACAGCTACTGAGCCTCCTCGAAAGGCCCCCTGGAGTTTTGCAAGGCCCTGCTCAGCCACCTTCTGAGAGCGGTATGAGCCAGGCGGCGGAGATCAAGGTGACTGTCAGGCTCCGGCACGGCTCACCCGATCACCGTTTGCGGGCCAGCAGCTGCACCGCTTGCGCCGGGTGACCGTTCATCGTGACGACCGAGGTCTGACGCTCTTCCACGAGATCGAACTCAGGCAGGAGGGCGTGCAGTTCGGCTGTGTCGTGGTGTCGTACCACCGCGCCGTCGTCGGTGGCGAACACTCCGTATGGGGTTCTGAACCGCTGGGCGTAGGCGGCGTAGCGGTCCCGGGTTCGCTCGTCGTCCTGCAGCACCATGTCACTGATGTAGAGGAGCCCACCGGGTGCCAGGACGCGGGCGAGTTCGGCGATGAGCGCCCGCTGCGCGCCGTCGTCGGGAACGCACGTCAGCACCGCGAACAACAGCACGACATCGAAGCTCGTCGGCGGGCACGGCAGGCTTGGCGGGGACTCCAGCACCGCGAGGCGCAGGTCGGGGTGCGACCGGCGACCCCGCGCGATCAGAGCGGAAGACGGGTCCACTCCCGATACGTCGGAGAAGCCCTGCCGGCTCAGCTCGGCCATGACACGGCCGTAGCCGCAGCCGTAGTCCAGGATCCGAGCCTCCCGGTCCACGGTCGCCAGCCAGCCGAGATCGACGGGGTGGGTGAACGTCTTCTCAGCGCCGGCAGTGTCCCAGTACGTGACCTGACGACCAAGATCCTTCATGGAGCCACAGTACAGAGCACTTCTCGATCGCCCCGGGGTGCCGATCCGGGTGCCGGCGCGCACCGGCCGTGTTCGGAGCCCACCGGCGAGCGTGATCGGGCCGTCCTCCGCCGTACCGGGTCCGATGGCGGGAACCGGGTCCGATGGCCGGAACCGGGTCCGATGGCCGGACGAGAAGCCGGTGGGCTGTCCGGGCCGGAGCGGTGGGGTGGGTCGTCGGCGTTCACACCGATCCGCCGGGGACCGCGAGACCGGTCTCGTAGGCGGCGACCACCGCCTGTACCCGATCGCGCAGCCCGAGTTTGGTGAGCACGTTGCTGACGTGCGTTTTCACCGTGTGCTCGCTGAGCACCATGGCTGCGGCGATCTCCGCGTTGGACAGTCCGCGCGCGATCATCCGAAGTGTCTCCTGCTCGCGAGCCGTGAGTACGGCGAGTCGCTCAGCAGGTGGGGTGACCGGACGGGTGACCGTTCTGGAGGTGAAGTCGGCGATCAGCTTTCTCGTGACGGAGGGCGCGAGCAGTGACTCCCCGGCCGCGACCACCCGTACCGCGTGGACGAGGTCGTCGCGGCGGACGTCCTTGAGCAGGAACCCGCTCGCGCCCGCTCGCAGCGCGTCGTAAACGTAGTCGTCCAGGTCGAACGTGGTCAGCATGAGCACCCGGCAGTCGGTCTCGGCGCACACGATCCTGGCTGCTTCGATGCCGTTCATCGTGGGCATGCGGATGTCGAGGAGGAGCACGTCCGGCCGGTGCTCACGGACCGCCGCGACGGCCTCGGCACCGTCGTTCGCCTCGGCGACGACCTCGATGTCGGGCTGGGCGTCGAGGATCATGCTGAACCCGGCGCGCACCAGCTCCTGGTCGTCGGCCACCACGATTCTCAGGGTCATGCCGTCACCGCCTGTGCCAGCGGCAGCCGTACGAGCACCTGGAAACCCGGTCCGTCCGGGCGAGGGCCCATGGTGGCGGAGCCGCCGAAGGCGGCGGCGCGCTCGCGGATGCCGATGAGACCGTTTCCGCCGGCGGGGAAGGACGGCCCGGAGCCGCGGCCGTCGTCGGTGACGATGATCATGAGTGTGTCGTCCTGCCAGAGGAGCCGAATGCCGGCACGGGCGGCGCCCGCGTGCTTGACGATGTTGGTGAGGGCTTCCTGGGTCACCCGGTAGGCGGCGACCTCGATGTCGGGAAGCAGCGGCCTGGGCTCACCCGAGGTGGAGTAGGTCACGTCGAGCCCGGCGTCGGAGACCTGGTCGGCCAGCCCGGCAAGGTCGTCGATGGTCGGTCGCGGCGCGCGCGACCCCGTGTCCTCCTTGAGCGCGGTCAGCATGCGGCGGAGCTGGACCATGGCGTCGCGTCCCGCGGAGGCGATCGCGTCGAAGGCGGCCTCGGCGCGGGCCGGGTCGCTTCTGACCACGACGGGACCGGCCTCGGCCTGTACCACCATGAGGCTGACCGAGTGGGCGAGGATGTCGTGCATGTCGCGGGCGATCCGGGCTCGCTCGCGCTCGGCGGCCCGCTCGATCTCGGCCTGGCGCTCGTACTTCAGCCGGGACGCTTGCTCCTCCAGGGCGGCGGCGTATGCGCGGGAGGCGGCGGAGGCGCGGCCGATCGCGTACGCGGCGACGAACAGCACGACGCCGCGCAGCGCGGTCTCCGAGGAGCCGACCAGGAGCAGGCCCCCGCCGACCGAGAAGATGAACATGATCACGCGGGGCAGGCGCGAGGAGTGGGCGGCGACCGTGTACATGGCGATGAGCCCGCCGTACCAGATCGGCTGTGAGGGGACCTCGTCCGCGAGGTCGTAGAGGGAGGTCGCGACGAGGGTGCATACCAGCGCGACCACCGGCGCCCGCCGTCGCCACACCAGCGGCACGGCGGCGGCGACCACGACCGCGTATCCCCACCAGTGCCATGGCACGGCATACGGGTTCTCGCGGGAGAGGAACGGCCACAACTGCACGCCCATCACCAGTACGGCGAGCGCTGTGTCCAGCCACGGGGGTGGAAGAGATCTCAACCGGCTGCGAGCTCGGACAAAAAACGGCAAGGCGGACACAGCGTCCAATCTTGCCTCCTCTTTCCGGCCTTCCGGCACAGCGACCAGGGGGAACGCGGGGAACGCGAAACGACGGATCGGACGGCCCGCCGGTTGGCGTCCTGTCACGCGACGGCGGGGACGGGCTTGGCGGTACGGGAGACCTGACCGGCGAGAGGGGCGAAGGAGACGAGCAGAAGGATGGCCCCGAGCGGGATGAGGTCCTTGTCGACGAACGGGAGGAGGAGGTCGAGCAGGACCAGGAAGGGCGTCCAGAGCTTGACGCGGCGGACGACGGCGAGTTGGACGACGAGCGCGAGCTGGCCGATGTAGAAGAGGAACGGGCCGCCGTCGTAGACGGCGATGGAGACACCGGGGACGGCCTGGATCTGGTCGAAGAGAACGCCCATACCGGCGCGGTCGGCGGACAGGAGGCCGACCACCATGTCGATGAGGAACTGCGCGGAAAGCGCCAGGGTGCCGACGATTCCGATCGTGGCGCTCACATTGGCGAGAGCGTTTCGTCCCGCCATCCGGCGCATCTGCAGGAAGGTGGAGACGAACATGGCCAGGGCCGCGATGAAGGCGAGGTGGCCGGTGGTCCAGGCGAGGCCGGGACCTCGGCTGCCGTCGAGTCCGTCGAGGATCCGGATCACTCCATAGGTCATGACGAGCAGGGGGGCTGCGACGAATGCGATGCGGGGGTTCATCCGGGAGACTCCTCAGTGGTTTGCCTACGCCTCGATCCTGGATTTCTCCGGCCTGAAAGTAATCGCCGAGGAGAGCGATCCCCGCGCTCCCTCTCACGAGGGAGTCCTCCCTCGTATCGGCGACATCCCGGCCACCAGAGGCAGGTCTCAGGCGCCGTCCGGGGGGCTCGCCACTGAATGCCCAGGTGGAGGCGGAGTCCTGTACGGCAGCGAGGTACGGCGGCAGTGCCGCACAGCACCGCGTGCCGACGTCCGCCATCCCACGCCCGAGCAGGGCGGGGAGCCTCTCAGGTGGTGACCGGCTCCCGTTCGCAAGCAGGATGTCCGGAGTTCGAATCTCCTGGGCTCCGCAGTCAAAAGCCCAGGTCGGAGAGGGTTTCCGCCGGCTGTGCGGCCAGGTGGTACGCAGCAGCACACCGCCTTGTTTTCGCGTGTTCGCGTGTCCGCGTGACGGGATCTCTGAGGCGTCCCATCGGACGTCTGCAGGCGCTGTGAGCAGGGAGAGGAGAGTTCCAGCATGACCGCACGGCCACGGGATTTCGTGCCTCCCGGCTCACCGCCGATGCGTGGTTCGAATGTCCCGATCCGCTGCGGGTGGAGAGCCGTCGCTCCGGTTACGCGCCGTAAAGCCGTAGGCCGCTCGGAGGGTGGCGAACCGAGCAGCCACCAAGACCTTGCGCCTATTCCCGGGCAGTCTCCTCAGCACCGTGGGCAGGAGCGGTGGCAGGGGGCCGGATGGCGATGGTGCTGACGGTGCCATCGCCCCACACCGTGGTCTCGATGACCGTCCGGCCGTCAAGGGACACCATGCGGAACTCCGGGACGAAACGAGGGGTGAACGTCCCGGCGATCGAGCTGCGCAGTCGTTCCACCCCGCTTGCGGCAAGATCCCATTCGTCAAGAAGACGCATCTGGACCCATCCGTAGTGTTCCTCCCACTCGTCCTCTTCGTCTGCGTAGTTGACCAGCAGCAGGAACTCGCGATCTTCGTTGAAGAGGCCGAACTCCGACGCCATACGGAACCAACTCGCGTTGACCTTGACGGGCATTTCCGGGTCGTCGACATCGGGAATCTCGTCCGGCCGAGAGTCGAATCGGCCATCCTCGGGTCGAGCGCTTGAGGGGTAACGTCCCGGTGGCAATTGAGGTTGCCGGACCTCTCCTTCCACCCGCCGGACGAAGAGCAGCCCGGCGGGCGCGAACTGGGCGGCGATCTCGGAATCAGTAAGCGGCACGCGCGCACATTATCCGCGGGGCAACAGACACGTCCACCACGAGGCCGGACTGTGAAGGATGAACCCCGCCCCGCCGCCACCCGGGACAAGCTGTGCGGGCCGGTCGGCGGCAGACGTGAGGACCAGGCCGGCGAAGTGCGCGGCGCGCCGAAGCGAGCAGGTGGCGGGCGTGATCTTCGTGCGTCGGCCGGACTCGAAATCGCGTTAATTTCGAAATACTCGAAAGCGCCGGACGGATTTATTAATTTCTGTAAATGGTATGTTCCATTACCGGACCGGCCTTGCGTGCCGGTAATCGCCGGTTGAGAATAAACGGGTAGCGGAAAGTTCTCGCGGATCCACGGGAAGGGTCACACCATGGGAGTCATGAAAAGGGCGGTCGTCGGTATCGCCATCGCCGGAGCGGCTTTCTCCCTGACGGGTACCGCCTATGCCGGTACGGCGTCGACCTCGACCGTCGCGCTGGGAAGCAAGTTCTACGGCGGCTACCCCGACTCAGGTAACTGCAATTATTGGAGGTCCGCGGTCAAGGCGACAGGGGTCAACGTGTCGTCCTGCACGTATTCGACGGCCAACAAGTGGCACTTCACGGCGTGGTGGTAGCAGCCGCGACGGACCCGGCGTAATCGCCGGGCCCCAGGTGCGACAGTGGGCCCGGCCCTTGAGGGGGCGGGCCAGAACGAGCGTTTTCGCGTAACGCTGGTGACTCCCCGATCGATTCGACTTCAGCCCGTGCTCAAGCCGGTACGCGACCGCATCGGCCACGGTATGGCCGCCCGACGCGATGGCAGGCCGTCTTCGTCGTCGCGGATGATCTCCTTGAGCTCGGCCTTGGCTTCGAGGTGTAAGGATTGCGCTGCAGCCCTTTACCGTGTGGGGCACGAGCGAGAGGACGTTCTCGGATGAGGCGATGGGTCGCCGCGTCGGCCGTGATGCTGGTCATCCCGATGGTGGTCACCGGTCTCGGTACCACCGCGAACGCCCAGGGCGCTCCGGCCGACCCGATCGACGCGCTCAAGCGCCGGCTCGTCGAGAACCGGGGCGTGAAGATGTCGAAGGTCCTCACCTCCATGTACGTAGCGGATGGGGAGAAGGAACACTTCTGGACCGAGGCCGTCGCCGAGTTCGGCAGGGGCAAGATCACGGCCATCGATATGACCTATGACTCCGACCGGAGAAACTGGACCGACCCCATACGGCAGGTCGTCGTCGAGGGCTGCCAGTACATCCAGGACGACCACTTGCCCAACGGCAAAAGCTGGATCCTCCGGGAGGACAATGAGATCCGGCCGGTATTGGACGCCGGCTGGATCAAGCTCGCCGACCCGGTCATGCTGAAGGCGGTGCTGGCCACCACCAGGGTCAAGCGTCCCGCAGGCGTCTACGACGGCACTCCTACCACGCTCCACCAGGGCACGATCACCGTCGGTCAGCTCTCCAAGGCCTCTCCCGGACTTCCCTTTGGACTCGTGGTGAAGCCCACCAGAGAGGAAATGAAGGCCAAGGTGTCCTGGCGGCTCTGGCTCGGTGAGGACCAGCTGGTGCGCAGGGCCTGGGGTTCGTGGAGCGAACCGTTCTCCAAGAACGGTGATGTCCCCGTCTCGTATGTCGTTGACGCTCGCTTGACCGGCTGGGGCGCCGAAACCGACATCGCCGCTCCTTCCGCCGATGATGTGGTGACGCCCTCGGACTGGTCGATGCCTGAGCCCTCCGTCCCCCTGAATCCGGCCGTCGGATGACGACCGCCGCTCCAGGCGATCAAGCGGCCAGGGCGTCCCGATATCCGGTGCGCACGAAGGCGCTCCAGCCGGAGGGCCACGATCCACGGCTGGGACGTTGACCTCGCGATCAGCAGGACGCCGATCATGAGGTGACCCGGAGTTTCTTCAACGGTTCAAGATGCCGACGCCCCGCGCCGCCGCGGGGGCCCTGCGCCTGCCCGCCGGTCGGCGCTCGTACCGGTGAGGTGCCGAGGTCGAGTGCCGGGATCTTCACCCTGTTTCCCGATGAACGGGATCTTCACTCCTGTTTTCCGATGAACTCGCGCAGCCAGTGGAAGCTCGCCTTCTCGGTGCGGACCTGCGTCTCGTAGTCGACGTGGACGAGCCCGAACCGGGCGGCGTACCCGCGGGCCCACTCGAAGTTGTCCAGCAGCGACCAGCAGAAGTAGCCGCGCACGTCCACACCGTCGGTCATCGCGGTGCGGATGGCGGCCAGGTGGTCGCGCAGGAAGCCGACGCGACCGGTGTCGTCGAGGGTCCCGTCGTCGCCGTAGCCGTTCTCGGTGATGAAGATCGGCGGCAGCGCGGGGTAGCGCCGGGTCAGGCCGAGGAGAGTCTGGTGGAGCCCTTGCGGCTCCATCGGCCAGCCCAGCCCGCTGGTCGCCGCGCCGTCCGGGGTGACGCTGCGCACCCCGAGGTCGAAGGCGGAGCGCAGCGCGGGGTCCGCCTGCTCGTACGGCGCCGCGGCGGCGTGGATGCGGTAGTAGTAGTTGACGCCCAGGAAGTCCAGCGGAGCGCCGATGACCTCCAGGTCGCCCTCGCGGCGGAAGGAGAAGTCGCTGATGGCGCCGAAGGTCTCCGCCATGTCGGACGCGTAGGCACCGAGCAGCAGCGGGTCGGTGAACTGCCGGTTGACCAGCAGGTCCATCTTGCGCGCCGCGTCGGCGTCGGCCGCCGAACCGGTCGCGGGCACCGTGGGCGACATGTTGAGCGTGATGCCGACCTGCTGCCCCGCCCGCGCCCGCGCCCGCAGCCTGGACACCGCGAGGCCGTGGCCCAGCAGCAGGTGGTGGGCGGCGGCGAGCGCGCCGTGACCCTCGCGTGCGCCGGGTGCGTGGCGGCCTTCCGCGTAGCCGACGATGGAGGAGCAGTACGGCTCGTTCAGCGTGATCCAATGTGACACCGTGTCGCCCAGCGCCTCGTGCGCGATCTCGGCGTAGTCGGCGAAGCGCTCGGCGGTGTCGCGGTCGCGCCAGCCGCCGCGGTCTTCCAGCGCCTGGGGCAGATCCCAGTGGTAGAGGGTGACGTACGGCTCGATGCCGCGCTCGCGCAGGGTGTCGGCGAGCCGCCGGTAGAAGTCGAGGCCGCGCTGGTTCACCCGGCCGTCGCCGTCGGGCACGATCCTGGGCCAGGCCAGCGAGAAGCGGTAGGCGCCGGCGCCGAGCCGGTCCATCAGCTCCACGTCCTCCCGCCAGCGGTGGTAGTGATCGCAGGCGTGCTCGCCGCTCTCGCCCCTGGCCACCGCGCCGGGGACGCGGCAGAACGTGTCCCAGATCGAGGGCCCGCGCCCGTCGGCGTCCACGGCGCCCTCGATCTGGTAGGCGGCGGTGGCCGTCCCCCACACGAATCCGGCGGGAAAGGCGATACGTTCCTGGGTCATCCCTTGATCGCTCCTGACATGATTCCCCCAATGATCTGACGGCCCAGCGCGGCGAAGACCGCCACGATCGGCACGATCGCGAGCACGGTGCCGGTGAGCACGAGTGCGTAGTCGGTGGTGTAGCCGCTGGCCAGGCTGGAGAGCGCGACCTGGACGGTCGGGTTCTCCGGCGTGAGGACGACCAGCGGCCAGAAGAAGTCGTTCCAGGCCTGCATGAAGGTGAACAGGCCGAGCACGGCGGCGGCCGGCCGGGCGGCGGGCAGCACCACGTGCCAGAACAGCCGCAGCGTGCTGCACCCGTCGATGCGACCGGCCTCCAGCAGCTCGTCGGGGATGGCGCTTGAGAGGTACTGGGTCATCAGGAACACGCCGAACGCGGTGACCAGGCCGGGCACGATCACCGCCTCGAGCCTGCCGGTCCAGCCGAGCTCCGCCATGAGGATGTACAGCGGGATGATGCCGAGCTGCTGCGGCACGGTGGTGGTGGCGATGGCCATGACGAGCAGCACGTTGCGCCCGCGGAAGCGCAGCTTGGCGAAGGCGAAGCCGGCCAGCGTGGAGAACAGCACGACCGAGACGGTGACCGAGCCGGACACGAGGAAGGAGTTGAGCATCGCCTGGCCGAACGCGGTGGTGTCGAAGACCCGGGCGATGTTCTCGAACAGGTGGCCGCCGGGGGTGAGGACCGGCGGGACGCTGGCGATGGCGTCGTTGTCGTGGGAGGCCACGATCAGCGACCAGTAGATGGGGAACAGCGAGCCGAGCAGTACGGCGACGAGCGCGGCGTAGGTCCAGAACCCCGCACCCAGGGGATTCAGGCCGCGCCGGACGGCCCGGCGGTTCAAACCGCGTCGGACGGCGGTGGCGGTTGCCATGTCAGCTGCTCCTGATCCTGCGCGTGATGGCGAAGTTGACGAGCGCCATGACCACGATGATCATGCAGAGCGTCCAGGCGATCGCCGAGGCGTAGCCGAACTCGTACATGCTGAAGCCCTGCTCGTAGAGGTAGAGGCCGACGGTCTGGAACTGGCGGTCCGAGCCGCCGGTCGGGTTGCCGGTGCCGGCCTGGAACAGCAGCGGCTCGGCGATGATCTGGAAACCGCCGATGGTCGACACGACGGCGGTGAAGATGATCGTGGGTCGGAGCATCGGCACGGTGATCTTCCGGAACTGGGTGAACTGGCTCGCGCCGTCCAGCCGGGCCGCCTCGTACAGGTCCTCGGGGATGGTCTGCATGGCGGCCAGGTAGATGAGGGCGTTGTAGCCCGTCCACCGCCAGATGACGATCATCGAGATCGCGACGTGCGAGGAGAGCGTGCCGGCCTGCCAGTCGATCGGATCCAGGCCCACCAGGCCGAGGGCCCAGTTGACCATGCCGAAGTCGCGGCCGAAGAGCTGGGCGAAGATGATCGTGACCGCGACGATCGAGGTCACGTTGGGCAGCAGCACGCCCATCCGGAACAGCGTGCGGGCGCGCAGCCTGCGGTTGAGCATGTGCGCGATGAACAGCGCGGCCAGCAGCTGCGGCACGGTGGACAGCAGCCAGATGCTGACGGTGTTGAACAGCGCGTTCCAGAAGTAGTCGTCGGCCAGCAACTCGGCGTAGTTGGCCAGCCCCACCCACTCGCGGGCCGGATCCAGCAGGTTCCAGTCGGTGAGGGAGACGTAGGCGGTGTACAGCAGCGGGAACATGCCCACCAGGCCGAACAGCAGGAAGAACGGGGCGATGTAGAGGTACGGCGAGCCCTTGACGTCGAGCTGGTAGGCCCAGCGGCGCCGGGGCCCTGATCTGACGGAGGTCACGGTCGGGACTCCTCGGGGGATCCGCAGGTCACGGTCGGCTCCTCGGGGAAGACGGAGGTCACGGTCGGCTCCTCGGGGGAAGGAAGGCGACGGCGGGCCCTGACCGCCCGCCGTCGCCGGCTCTCACGGATCGACGCGCGTCACTTGCTGATGCGCTCGACGTCCTCGAGCATCTGCGTCCACGCCTCGGCGCCGTCCTGCTTGCCCTCCTCCACGCGGTTGATCGAGTCGCGGATGGCGGTCTGGATGTCGCCGGCCCTCGGGCCCTGGTACTGCGGCTTGAGGTTGCGGGCGGCGGTGGTGAAGATCTGCCCGATCGGCGCGTCGTTGAAGAACTCGTGCTTGAGCCCGGTCACCTCGGGCTTGTCGTAGGTGGCGACGGTGGAGGGCAGGATGCCGTGCTTGGTGAACACCTCGATCTGCTGTTCGGGCGCCGTCAGCCAGGTGATCAGCTCCACGGCCTCCTTCAGGTGCTTGCTCTGGGCGGGGACGGTCAGGTAGGAGCCGCCCCAGTTGCCGCCGCCGCCGGGGATGGCTGTCACGTCCCACTGCCCGGCGAAGGCCTTGCCCTGGTCCTGGATCTTGGCGAGCATCCAGGCGGGACAGGCGATGGTGGCGAACTGGCTCTTGGCGAAGCCGGTGTTCCAGGCGGGCGAGCTGCCGACGAGCTTGGCCGACTGACCGTCGGCGACGGCCTTGAGCACCTCGTCGTAGGCGGAGCGGACGGCCGGGTTGGTGGCGACCACGACGTTGTCCTGGGTGTCGTAGTAGCCGGTCTCGGCCTGGCCGATCATCGCGTTGAACACCTGGGGGCCGCCGTCGAAGAACGCGGCGCCCTCGGGCTTCTTGGCGGTGTAGCGCTTGCCGGTCTCGAAGTAGGACGTCCAGTCGGGCCAGAGCTTGGCGACCTCGTCACGGTCGGTGGGCAGCCCGGCCTTCTTGAACAGGTCGCGGCGGTAGCACATGGCCAGGCCGCCGACGTCGGTGCCGTAGCCGATCTGGGCCCCCGACTTGGCCAGCGAGGCCTCCCACTTCCACGGCAGCCAGCGGTCCTTGAGCTGGTCGGCGCCGTGCTGGCGCAGGTCGGCGAAGTGCTGGGGCTGGTTCCTGAACTGGGCGATGAAGCCGGTGTCGATCGCCTCGATGTCGGCGGTACCGCTGCGGGTGGCCAGGTGCGCCGCGAGGTTGCGGTGGTGGTCGTTGTACGCCGACGTCCTCTCGACGATCTTGATGTTGGGGTGGGCGGCCTCGTACTTGGCGTAGAGCTCCTTGAAGCCCATGTTCCCGAACAGGTTGAGGGTCAGGGTGATCTTGCCCTCGGCCGGCGTGGAGCCGGTGGAGGTGGAGGGGGAGCCACCGCAACCGGCGGCGAGCATGCCGGCGGCCAGCACTCCGGCGGCGAGACGGATTCGTCCAGCAGACACCTGGGACTCCTTCGAAGGGAGAGGAAGGGTGACTGCGAGATGCGATAAGAAGGCCGAGCCCCGCGGCAACGGTGCGGCATCGGCCTGTTAGTGGGACATTTCACAGATCACCGGCACCCCCTGTCAAGTCACAGAAAAGTCACGCGCCGGAAATCCGCAGGGGTGGGTTGACATGGTGCGGGCTCTCACATAACTTCCATGCAACCGGTTACATGAAACCGGTTTCAGCGAGATGCGATAACGTACGCCCGTGGCAACGATTCGAGAGCTGGCGCGCCTTTGCGGGGTGTCGTCGGCGACTGTCTCCCGCGTGTTCAACAACCCCGAGGTGGTGAACGCCCAGACCCGCGAGCTCATCCTCAGCACCGCGGCACGCATCGGATACCTGCCCAACGAGTCGGCCCGCACCCTGGCCACCAAGAGGTCCCACATGGTCGGCCTGATCTGGGACACCGACCACCGCCGCCCCGGCTGGCGGCACCCGTTCTTCCAGGAAATCCTCATCGGGCTGAAGACCGCGTTGAGCGAGCGCGGCTACCACCTGCTCATGCTCGCCACCAGCGAGGACGGCACGCCCGACAGCTTTCTCCGCGCCGTGCGCAGGCACAACCTCGACGGCGTGGTCTTCATAGACAACGGCAGGGCCGACCCGGCGCTCCAGCCGCTGGCCGCGTCGGAGGTGCCCTGCGTCTCCCTCGACCGGCCCGTCCAGGGGCCGCGGACCACCTACGTGACCTCCGACAACGTGGGCGGGGCGCGCGAGGCGGTTCGCCACCTGCACGCGACCGGACGCCGGGTCATCGCCACCATCACCGGCCCGGCCCGCACCAGACCGGGCGCGGAGCGGTTGCGCGGCTACCTGGAGGAGCTGGCCTCGCTCGGCCTGGCGCACCGGCCGGAGCTGGTCGTCGAGGGCGACTTCTACCTGTCGAGTGGTCACGCCGCGATGCGCGCCCTGCTGGAGCTGGAGGAGCCGCCCGACGCGGTGTTCGCCGCGGGCGACGAGATGGCGATCGGCGCGCTGCGGGCCGTGACCGAGGCGGGGTTGAAGGTGCCCGAGGACATCGCGCTGGTCGGGTTCGACGACATCGAGCTGGCCGCGCTGGTGCCGCCGGGGCTGACGACGCTGGCCCAGGACAAGGCGGGCTTCGGTACGGCGGCGGCCGCGGCGGTCATCACGATGATCAACGAAGGTGTCACCCCTCTCCCGCGGATCCTGCCCACCCAGCTGGTCGTCCGCGGCTCCACCGGGTAGACCTGGCCCGCGGTCGGAACCTCGGCTGCTCAGCTTGTTCTCGTCGACCGCTGTCGGAGGAAGTCGGACGGGTTCCCCGGTCGCTGGTTGCCGTCCCTGTACCGTTTGTCGGCCTCGGGGCCAGTAGGTCGTCAGGCCTCATACGTTCGATATACGTTCGGTCCAAGGGGCATCGAGGGGTCCGCCCCTGAATCTCCGCTTTTCTCCGTCACCCCTACCTGTCTATCTCCGGTCTCTCCCTCGTCTGTGTTCGCTCCGAGACCAGCACTCTCCAGGTATTGCGCGGCAGGGTGGATTTCAAGGACTTGAATGAGTCACTGTGCGTGAAGATGAGAAACTCCAGCCCGACGTATCGACTCACCGCCTGAAAGACGCTTTTGGTAGCGGGTTGTCCGGGCACCTGTAGCGACCCCACGACACTGGGAGCCACGCGATGCGCCAGCCGAGTCCCCCGGACGGCGAAGTCTGCCACTCTGGGCAGTCTGTTCCGCAGGATGATCAGCAGCTTGGTCGGGCGTCTTGACGACATGGGGAAGCGTTTACGAATGAAGCTGTAAATTGATTTCCAATAGTCGTTGAATGCTTCCAGTAACAGGTCTTCGCTCTCCGAAGTGACAACACCGTCGACCAGATTTGCTCGGAGTGCCCTGGCGTCAGCCCCGAGGGCTCGTAACTCCAGAATGTCCGGTATCCGCAGGAGGGCGAGGGCGTCCAGGCTCGGTCCTTCGACCAACTTCGCGGCATGCTCCAACAGAAGATCGTCGACGGTGACGACCCTCTCCCGATGCCGCGCGGAGCGAAAGAGCCGCTCTGCACTCCGGCTGGGAATCGCCTTCCTCCTATCACTTCCCGACAGATCGATCCCAAAGTGAGCAGAGTAGGCGGCCTCGTCCAGGTATCCCTGCATCATTACGAGGTCGGTGGCTGTTTCTTCGGCCCTCGCAAGCTGAAACACATCGTTGTGTGAGAACCATGGACGATCAACGATCTCTCGATACCTGCTGACGAACTCTGCCGGCAGGCGATTCAGCTCCAATGCCAGAGGCGAGCCGGTCGAGTCGATGCCCTCCCGGATTCGATCTTGAAAATCGGACTTCACTTGGATGTAGTCATACCGGACAGGGCGTCTATCTCCCCGGTTCAACGTCCAATCAAGATCCCTCGCGAGCTCAAGCACGTCCGAGCGGAAGGGCATGTCCGAGCGAACCGAACCCACACCCGGCATTCGTTGGGCTATCCAGGAGCGAACGACATCTTCCAGGGCGCCGCACGACCTGAAATCATCCGGGGTCACAAGCATGCCATCGCGTATGCCGACGTCGACAAGGCCTTCGCTCATCCCCTCGCGGAGCTGATTGAAAAGGTTCGCGCCGGTCATCCCAGCGGCTCGTGCCCTGAATCCTTCAAGAACATGAGGATTGTCAAGAAGCTGGGTGTCGTGCAAGAGGATGGTGTCGCTGAACAGCATGGAGAAGTTGATGAGGGCGAAGAGCTGCTTTTGGGACCATTCGCTTTGCAGTGTCGGTTGCAGTTGCCCCAACTGTAAGGCACTCATCTTCCCCTCCTCCGACTCGTGTTCAGAGTGGACGCGACTCCTCGTTCAAGCGCACACAGCCCATGGGCAGTTGCGTCCACAGCGCCTCGTAGTTCGCGGTCAGACCGGCAAGACCGCTTTCCTCCTCGGGGACGCGCCAGGGCTCCGAGTAAAGGACGCCTTCCATCCGGGCCGCGACGATCAGTTTGGCGCACATGAAGCACGGCTGATAGCTCGTCACGAGAATACAATTCCGCGTCTTTATGTCGTTGTGCAGGGCTGACAACAGAACCGATTGCTCAGCGTGCAGGCACAGGCATAAATCGTATCCAACCCCGTGCGCGTAGCGGGAGGCCGTCGCGCATCTCACGCAACCGCCCTGGTCGCAGGGCTGCATTCCCTCGGGTGTGCCATTGGCGCCGGCCACCAACACAGATCCGCCCAGAGAAACCAGTGCGGCTCCGACCTTGCGCTTCAGACAATTCCCAGTGTGACCGACCGCGGATATCGCCTCTTCAATGGAGGTGATGACATCAGACGGCCATGTCCAGGCCTTGCTCAGTCCGTTCGCCACCGCTGTCTCCCGTCTCGTGTTCCACACCCGATCTGGCCCATTATTCCCTTTATTACCTGCGAATCACTCGGCCTCCACATATGCTCAAGACAACCTCAAAAGTCGCAACTCCACCTCTCTCACTCGCTGTCGCGCGATCGCCCGAAAAAATCGGTTTACCCGACCGGCTCTCAAACCAATCTGTGATCGCGGGCGCTATTCCCGCGGTACCAGGTCTCGGTATGGGACACGCACCAGCATCCTGGGATCCAGCCCCAGCGATTCGGCTGTCGACCGCAGCAGCGTCCGCGCCTCCTCTACGTCGCTCGTTTTCACTTCGAGCTCCAGGAAGACGCCCACGCCGGCCACCTGGTCAAGCCCTGCTTCTACCCCTAGGTCATTCACAAAGATCCTGCGTGTCTTGTCGACAACACAGTATTTTACGAAGTCGAGGCGGCTCAGAAGCCGGAAGGCGACGTCCGAATTCCCGGTAACATCTAGATCGATTTCCTCCTTCCAGAACTCGTCCGCGGTTTTCATCTCATCTGTGCTGGGAGGCTTCCAGGTAATCAGCTCCCGGGAGCCTTCCTGTCGAATTCGCAGACACTCCTCTGTCTCGATAAAGTCCTTGTGGCGCGAGGTGAAGTATGTATCGACTTGACGCTCGACCGTACGTTCTTCAAAGCCTGAGTCCGTAAGGCGATGCTCGATGCCCGACTCATCCTCAGGGGCAAGCTGGTAACGGATCTCCACCTCTAGGAGGGACATGTTCATGGGGCGGGATTGTATCATCGGCTTATCTCATTCGTCCCCAGGACTCTGCATAGAATTTGTTGCTCCGTCGAACAGTGCAAACATGTACACACCTTTAACCGTCCGACGCTCATAGAGTGCTCGTCTGCTCGGAATATCCGTTAAGTCGGAAAATTCGCTTCGCGAATAGAATTTGATTCCCGCGTCTTTGAGGAATCGTAGGTAGTACAGATGCCTGACTCTGCCCCAACTACTTTCACACTCGGGGTCCATTACCTCTACCACCAGTGCGCGACGAGCTACTCGAACCGCCTCTCGAACGAGCCTCCCTGCCCTCGTCGGATCGACATGGTGCAGTGCGTTCTTACATAAAGAAGCACCAAAAGTTCCGTTCTCGAACGGCAGTGCCGTTGCGTCGTGATTCGTAAACAATAGAATGCTGCTGCTCGGCGGTCCGACACGTCGCGTTCGAAGTAGGTCGATGTGCGGCCACGCGACATCGTTGCTGACGATCAGAGTCAGCTTGTCCATCGCGGCCAGTTCTAGACAAAGGCCGTTTTCGCCACACGCGACGTCGAGAAAAGATTCGTTGGCCTCCCTTAACGCATGAGATGCTATCTCTTTCTGTACTTCATCCAGGGAAGTCTCTCCAAAGATTTTGGACGCGATTCGCAGCACCGGCTTGAAGAAACTGTGGTGCATGATGAAGCGCCAACGGTACCGGGTTGCAAGCTCACTCTCCCGATCGTAGGACGGTGCAGGCCGGTCTGCCTTTTCCGCCAGTCGCACAATCGCCTCACGGAGAATCTGGGTGTCGAGTTCCGTCATCGTCATACGGCTTGTCTCGGTTAAGGCAACGCTGCTTAGCGCGGCCTCCGATGAGCCTTCAAAGGTGCTCGAAGGGATGCGGACTCGTGCCAGGAACGCCACACCAAAGCGTTTCGTCGTAGCGTCGACGGATTCGACGGTCTCCTCAATAAAAGCGAAGGGTTCCACATCCCCTGGATGATTCACGGGATCCACGTGAATTTTCGCGAGGCGCATGGCGGTGGACAGGAAATCGTCTGCGGAAACGTCGTCAACCGATCCGGTCACCAAAGTCCAGAACTCTTCACATTCTTGAAGCGAGTGCTCAAGAAGAATAGACCCAGAGGGTGCGTACGGCAGGAGAAGCGCGAAGTGTTCTTCTCTGTGACGGGAAGAAAAACATGGTTGGTCTCCGGAAGACCGTCGGTGTTCGATCACGGGCAGTGTGCTGTACATCATTCGAAGAGCTGCGTACTGCTGGCTGAGCACCGACATGCTCGTCCCTGTCTTTATCCCGCGTTCCCTGTTGGCATCGGAACCTCGCACAGGGCCTCCGATGCGTCAGACCGTATGTCTGGCCTTCCAGCACATGCAGCTCAATCCGGACTCCCTGAGTGATTACGCTACGCCGTTCGCACAACACATGGAAGAGGCTCGGTGTCCATACCAATGAATCGCCATGTAATGCTCGCGTTGCCGTATCGTGTTGTCGGTATTCACAATTTCGGACACGCTTGAATTATCTCGATATTGATCAGCCGGCGCCATAACGTGTGAGTGCTATATCGGTCGGTACGAATCGGCCCGGTCGGGTGGGAGCCGTTTGGGCGACGAGAGAGCGACGCCACACATCTCGCATAGAGGTTTCGGGTTCCGCGCCCGACATCCTTCGTGGTTCGCCGCGAACGTGAGTGCGGAGCTTTTCCGCCGGTGTCGGGGCCGGTCCCGAAATTCGCCGGGACGGACGACGCGGGATCGCGTCGAACCGATCCGGACGACCGGGCGGAGATCCTTCGTTTCACGCATGACGGTTCCCGGCCGCGTGTCAGGAGTCCGTCGACGGCTCGGCGTGCCGGTCGGCTTCCCCGGTGAGGCCTGCGGCGCTCCACTGTGGCCGAATCCGCAAGATGTGTGTCCTTGCGGCCATGACCGCGCAGGACCAAATATGGCGACATGTCACACCGCGTCGTCATCATGCTTTTCGACGGCTTCCAGTTGCTCGATCTCGCCGGCCCGGCCGATGTCTTCTCCGCCGCCGGACTGCTGAATCCGGGTGCCGGCTACCGGGTGGAGGTCACGGCTGCCGAGGCGGGGGCCGTGCGCTCCCTGTCCGGCGTCACCGTGGTCGTCGAGACGCCGCTGCGAAACGTGAAAGGCCCGATCGACACGCTGCTGGTCGTCGGCGGTCTCCCGGGCCGTACGGCTGTCGCCGACACGGCGGCACTGGTTCCGGAGGTACGCAGGCTCGCCGGGGAGTCAGGTCGGATCGGATCCATCTGCGCGGGCACGTTGCTGCTGGCCGAGGCAGACCTGCTGGAGGGACGGCGGGTGACCACTCACTGGGCGGTGGGGGACATGCTCGCCCGCGAGCATCCGAACGTGCGGGTGGACGCCGACCGTATCTACGTGCGCGACGGCGACGTGTGGACTTCGGCGGGGGTCACCTCGGGAATCGACCTCGCCCTCGCCCTCGTCGCGCACGACCACGGGCACGATCTGGCCAGGGAGATCTCTCGCTGGCTGGTCGTGTACCTGCAGCGACCGGGCGGACAGAGCCAGTTCAGCACGCCGCTGAGCGCGCGGACACCGAAGCGTGAACCTCTGCGCGACCTGCAAGGATGGATCGAGGAGAGCCTGAACGCCGACCTGTCGGTGGAGGTCCTCGCGGGACACGTGAACATGAGCGTCCGCCACTTCTCGCGTGTGTTCAGGACCGAGGTCGGTGTGCCGCCCGCACGGTATGTCGAGCACGCGCGGGCGGCGGCGGCCAAGCGGCTGCTGGAGAGCACCGATGAGCCGCTCGACCGGATCGCCACCCGGGTCGGACTCGGGACGCCCGAGACCCTCCATCGCGTCTTTCACCGCCACCTCAAGATCTCACCGGGAGAGTACCGGCGCAGATTCCATGACAAGGAGAGCTGACATGCACATCGCCATCCCCCTGTACGCGGGTTACGACGCCATGGACGCCTTGGGACCGTACTTCGTGCTCCGGAACGTTCCCGGTGCGACGGTCACCTTCGTGGCCGAGCGGCCGGGCGTCATCGCCGACGAGGGGGTCACGCTGACCGCCACCGCCTCCTTCACCGACCTGCCCAGACCCGATGTCCTGGTGGTGCCGGGCACCAAGGACGTGAAGCGGAGCACGGCGGATCAGGAGTTGATCCGCTACGTGAAGGCGGTGCACCCGACCACCACATGGACCACCTCGGTGTGCGTGGGCTCGCTCACGCTCGGCGCGGCAGGCCTGCTGGGGGGAGTCAGGGCGACCACTCACTGGGTGGCCCACGACCTGCTAGCGCGGTTCGGGGCGCGGCCGGTCAACGAGCGCTTCGTCAGGGACGGCAAGATCATAACTTCGGGCGGCGTGCTGGCCGGCATCGACATGGCGCTCCACCTCGCGTCCTTGCTGGCGGGCGAGGATATGGCCATGGCGATCCAGCTCGGGTTGGAGTACGCGCCGGAGCCACCGTTCGACGCCGGGACGCCGAAGACCGCTCCCGCGGAGATCACTGAGCTGGTGCGCTCCTTCCTGAGGGATGGTTGATCTCATAGGGACAGGTCGGGGTCGTCCAGATAGCCGGCACGCCCTTCGTCATCAAGCTCGAACGGGCCCTCGGGGATGATGCAGAACTCGTTTCCCTCGGGGTCGGCCATGACGAGGAAACCACCCTCCTCGTATCCCGCCGGCCGTCGTCCGCCCAGCGACTCGACTCGCCGCTGTTCCGCCGGCGGGTCCGCCGACGCGAGGTCGAAGTGAACCCGGTTCTTGCCGGCCTTCGGCTCGCCGGACTTCTGGAAACCCATTCCCAGGCCGTTCTCACGTTCGAGCCAGACGTACGGGCCCATGCGCGCCACGATCGGCCTTCCGAGGAGCGCTCCCCAGAACGTGGCCAGGCGCTCGGGGTCGGCACAGTCGATGACGATGTCCTTGATGTGCATGTGCGGGTCCGCCATCTCGCAATGCTCCCAGATCCGCCTTTCGACACCGCAACAGGATAAAAATCTACGGAGCGGACCACCAAGCCCTCGGTTCACCCTGGCCGGGTCCATCGGCGAGCTCACGCCCCTCGACGTGGTCGAGGCCATCGAGGACGACGCGCCTGCGCGCCAGATCGGTTGATCTTGCTCCCGGCGAAGGGCGTCATCGCACTCACGGCTGAGCCGAAGCCCAGCTCAGCCGATTTCGAAGGGTTGAGCTCGTGGCTTTGAGCACGGCGAAGTCGTGCGGTGGCGCGGGCCAGATCGATGACAGCGGTGGTGTTCGTGCCAGACCTCGGCTCGTGATCCGGTCTGATCTCATGCCGGATTTCACGGCGATGGATACGGTGCTCTTCGGTATTTTTCGTCATTTTTCGGAATCTGGCCTGCAGGTCGCCCCCGGGTTACCATGATCGCGTTGTGCTCCGGGCTTCAACGCGAGCGGCCGTCACCGGACGGTTCCGAAGCCATCCGCATCGAACGACCGCGCTGGAGAGCATGTGCCCGTCTTCGACAGCCCGCGGCGGGCGCCGGTCGTCCTGGCGTACGCGACCTTCGTACTGGCCGGGTTGAACGCCGGTGTGGGCGGAGTGCTGCTGCCCGCGCTGATCGGCGACTACGGCGTCGACATGACGACGATCGGTATCACCTTCTTCGTCTCCTCCGCCGGGTTCATGCTCGCCGGATCCGCCACGGGCCCGCTGCTCGAACGTCTCGGTACGCGCATGGCCCTCGCCGTCGGCGGCGGCCTGTACGTGGTGGCCACGCTGTACATGGCCACCCGCCCGCCGTTCGTGGCCTTCGTGGCGGTGCAGTTGCTGGTCGGCTACGGCATCGGCGTGCTGGAGTCGGTGCTCAACGCCTACCTCGCGGAGTTGCCCTCGGCCACGACGCTGCTCAACCGCCTGCACGCGTTCTTCGGGGTGGGCGCGCTGCTCGGCCCGTTGACGGCCGCCTGGATGCTGAGCTTCCTGCCGTGGACGGCTGTGTGGCTGGTACTGGCGGTGGCGTGCCTGCCGCTGGTGGCCGGCTTCCTGACGGCCTATCCCCGGCGCTCCCCCGCGGGTGCCGGTACGGCCGAGCCCTCCGTGAAGGCGGTGTCTCCGTATCCTGACGCCCCGGTGCCTCCAACGGTCCCCGAGGACTCCGAGCCGGAGCGGGGCGGCCTGCTGACCGCCGTCATGCGCTCGCCCGCGGTGGTGCTGGCCTCGGTGTTCCTCGCCGTGTACGTCGGCCTGGAGATCAGTGTGGGCAACTGGGGGTTCACCTTCCTGGTGGAGGAGCACGCGCAGACCGGCCTGACCGCCGGGTACATCTCCAGCGGTTACTGGCTCGGGCTGACCCTGGGCCGGTTCCTGATCAGTCCGGTGGCCACCCGGATGGGGCTGACCGCGGCCGGCATGACCTACGCCTGCCTGGCCGGCGTGACGGCGAGCGCGGTGCTCACCTGGGCGGCGCCGGGAGCGGTCGTGGCCACCGCCGGTTTCTTCCTGCTCGGCTTCTTTCTCGGGCCCATCTTCCCGACGGCCATGGCGGTGGTGCCCGACCTGACCACGACCCGGCTGGTGCCGACGGCCATCGGCATCATGAACGGGGTGTCGGTCCTCGGCGGCGCGGCGCTTCCCTGGCTGACCGGCGCCATCGGACAGAGCGCCGGGATCTGGACCCTGATGCCCTCCGCCGTGCTCCTCGCCCTGCTGCAGCTCGCTCTCTGGCGGATGATCGTCGCCCGGATGGCTCCGGCCTGACCCGGCGCCGGGCCGGGATCCGCGCGGACGTCCCCCTCCGCGGACCCCGGCCCGCACCCGGAGGCCGGCGCGGCGGTGCCGCCGGCCGGGTTCGTCCGCCGGCGGGTCGCTACCTCCAGCGCGGTCGCGGTCGTGCCGCCGGAACGCTCCGGCGTAGCCGGAGGCCGGCCAGGGCGAGGACGGCCGCGGCGTAGCCGCAGAGCACGGCGAGCCCGGCCCACCAGGCGAGGGGATAGTAGCCCGCCGACGGAGCGTAATGGGCGACCACCTGCGGATACTCGTGGATGCTCTGCTGGACGGCGAAACCGGCGGCGGGTGTGAGGCGCAGCAGCCACCTGGCCGTGTCGTCGGGCAGGAGCGGCAGGACCGCCAGAAGGTACGGGAGGACGACCGCCGAGATCGCGACGAGGATCGCCGCCCAGGTTCGCCGCAACAGCGCGCCGAGGGCGAGCGCGAGGACGGCGGCGATCGCGAGCAGCGCCGCGACACCGGTTGCGACCCGCAGTCCCGTGAGGGCCGACGCCGGGATGACACCGAGGCCGTTGGCCCGCAGGACGGCCGGGCCGGCCGTCACCACGACCGCCGCGGAGACCAGTCCGGCCAGGAAGGTGACCGCGCCGATCACGAGGGCCTTCGCCGCCAGCGTCCGGCCGGTGAGTGGCGCGCCGCCGGCCACGCCCGGCCGGTACTCGACGGTCACGAATCGCACGGCCACCACGAGCACGATGATCAGGCCGATGACGAGGCCGACGAGGCCGCTCTCCACGGGGTGACCGCCATGGGGGCCGCTCGGCCCGATGTCGCCGGTTCCGGTGACGGTGAACGCGCCGTTCGACTCGACGAGCCCGGCCGCCCGGTGGTACTTCTCCCAGTCGGTGTGTCCCATCTCGCCCACGCTGCCGTGGTTCCATTCGCCGCCGGACGCGCCGCCCTCCACGCTGACGTGGTCGAAGGTGGCGGTGGCCTGGGTGAAGCGCGACTCCGGGAGGCTCGCGCCCAGGGCGACCGGTCTGAGCGTCAGGTCACCCGGGGACGCGACGAAGAACCCGACCCGTACCGTCTCGGGCAGCGCGGCGAGGCGGGCGGTGCCGACCTTCGCCCATCGCGTGCCGTCGGCCGACTCGTGGCCGGTGATGGTGTCGCCGGAGCGGGTCAGGCGCAGCCAGCGCGGTGTCCCCGCCGAGACGCCGCCCGCGCGGCCGGCCGTGTCGTGGACGTAGTCGTGCTGCATCCGCACGCCGTGCGCGCCCGTGAGCATCAGCGCCGCGTAGGGGGAACCCTGCGCGACGCCGTCCTTGATGATGATTCCGGCCTTCGCCCAGGGCACGAGGCCGGGGACGATCTCGTCGTGGCCGGGCGGCGGATAGGTGATGACGCCGGTCATGGACGTCACGCGGACGGTGATGCCGCCGTTCTCGACCAGGGGCCGGTGCACGAAGTAGAACGTGTCGCTCACCGGCCGGCCGTGCGGCCCGACCGGATCGGTGGGACAGGGGACCTCCACCGGGCCCTCGCTGCAGTGGGTGCCGCCGCCGAGAGCGATCGCGTGGAGCAGTCCGAGCAGGATGGTGACGAGGATCGTGGCCGCCATGGCGATCATCCGGCCCCGGGTGCGGAACCTCGCCCACTCCTGGCGCGCATGGGCGGTCAAGGATGGTTCGGCGGTGTCCTCGTGGTTTTCTCGCATGCGGCCGGTTCTACGGATCCGGCCCTAACATGGCCCGAACCACCCCTGTCACGCCGCTGTTAGGCCGGGCATCCCATCCTGGAGGTCCGCACGCGAACGGGAGAGGCTCGATGAGCAAGCCGCGAGGCTCCGCACCACCGAGGCGGACGGTACGGCAGCGTTTCACCATTCTGTACGCCGTCCTGTTCCTCCTCTCCGGCCTGGGGCTGCTGGCCCTCACCAACCTGCTGGCCGGCGCGAGCAGCGTGACCCAGCCGGTGCCCGGCCAGACCCCTCCCGTCCCGCGACCGGGCCTCGACCGCGCCCAGGAGCGCGTCCACCAGCTCGAGGCGCAGCTCTCGGACGTCCAGGCGATCCAGTCGCACCGGCTCCTGGTGGGCTCGGTGATCGCGCTGGTCGTGATGGCGGTGATCTCGTTCCTGCTGGGCAGGGCCGTGGCCGGCCGGGTGCTGCGCCCCCTGCGGACGATCACCGCGGCGACACGGCGGATCTCGGCCGAGAACCTGCACGAGCGGCTGGCCGTGCCGGGCCCCGCCGACGAGGTCAAGGACCTCGCGGACACCATCGACGGGCTGCTGGAACGCCTGGAGGCGTCCTTCGCCGCCCAGCGCCGGTTCGTCGCCAACGCCTCCCACGAGCTGCGGACACCGCTGACGACCATGAGGGCGTCGCTGGACGTGGCCGTGGCCAAGCCGGTGCCGGTACCGGCGCAGACGCTGGCGCTCGCCGACCGGCTGCGCACCGAACTCGACCGGGTCGACAGCCTTCTGGAGGGCTTTCTCGACCTCGCCCGCGCACAGCACGGCGAGCTCCACGGCCGCGTCCCGGTCGCGCTCGGCACCCTGGTGTCCGAATCGCTGGCCGCCCGCGCGGCGGACATCGCGGAGAGGGGGCTGACCGTCGAGGCGCACGTCCAGGACGCCGCGTGGACCCGGGGCAGCCCGCCCCTGCTGTCCCGCATGGTGAACAACGTGATCGACAACGCGGTCGTCCACAACCGGCGCGGTGGCTCGATCCGGCTCGCGACCGTGACCGGGGACGACGGTGCGCGGCTGGTCGTGGAGACGGACGGGCCGGTACTCGACCCGGAGCAGGTCGCCCGGCTCACCGAACCCTTCCGGCGGCTCGCCGCCGACCGGACCGGCTCCGGGACCGGCGCCGGCCTCGGCCTGTCGATCGTCGCGGCCGTCGTCGGCGCGCACGACGGTGACCTGGCCCTGCACGCCCGGCCGGAAGGCGGCCTGCGCGTCACCGTGGCGCTGCCGCCGGCGCCCGCACCGGAAGGCGTCGCCACGTGAGGATCCTGGTGGTGGAGGACGCGCGCCCGCTCGCCGAGATCCTGGCCGAGGGGCTACGGGATCAGGGCATGGCCGTCGACGTCGCCCACGACGGCCTGGCCGCCGCGGCGAAGCTCGATCTCAACGCGTACGACGTGGTGGTCCTCGACCGCGACGTGCCCGGGATCCACGGCGACGTCCTCTGCCAGATGATCACCGAACGGGACGACCGCGCGATGGTCCTGATGCTGACCGCGGCCGGCTCTCCGGGTGACCGGGTCAGCGGCCTCACCCTGGGAGCCGACGACTACCTCGCCAAGCCCTTCCACTTTCCCGAACTGGTCCTGCGCCTCCACGCCCTGGCCCGGCGCCGGCCGTTCGCCCGCGCGCGGACACTGCGCGCGGCCGGGATCGAGCTCGACCCGGTACGCCGCACGGCCACCCGCGACAACCGGCGGCTCGACCTCTCGGTCAAGGAGTTCGCGCTCCTCGAAGCCCTGCTGCGCGCCGGCCCCGGCTTCCTGAGCACCGAGGACCTCCTGGAGCAGGTCTGGGACGAGAACGCCGACCCGTTCACCAACACCGTCACCGTGACCATCGGGAGGCTGCGCCGCAAACTGGGGAGCCCGTCGATCATCACGACGACACCCGGGGTGGGGTACCGCATCGCCGATCCCGCCGCCGAGGCGTAGCACCGGGGGGGGTCAGGCGCGGCGCACCTCGAACAGGAAGCAGCCGAACTCCACCGCCCGAACGTGTACCAGTGCCACGTCGGGGTCCGCGAACTGCTCCGCCAGGATGGTCTCCGCCGCGGTGGCGTCGCGGCTGGCGTACCCGTCCACCAGCCGTCCGCCGAGGATGTCGCCGTCGGCGTCGTAGGCGCGGAAGACCCGCCGCTCACCGCACATGTCGACGGGGAAGCCCGTCCCGCCGGGCCCCTCGCACGGCTCGGCGTGCACGAACACCGGGCCCAGTTCCTCGTACGGGCCGGGGTCGCCCCCGGTCCGCGCCCCCCACCGGCGCAGCGGCGCGTACGCGAGCAGGGCGAGTCGCTCTCCCGGGAGGCTACGGCGCAGGCAGCATCGCAGCGGGGAGCCCCCCTCGGTGTCGGTGACCATGCGGGGCGGACGCCCGGCGTCGTCGCGGACGCGTAGCTCGGCGGCGACCTCGGCCTCGATGGCGAATGCGCGGAGAGTGCTCATGGATCCATGCTCGGCCGCGCGGCCCCGACGCGCTGGCGGAAATCGGCCCTGGTTGTGGGCGTGGACGATGCCATCCCCGGTTTCCTCGGGCGCCGGTCCGCGGCGGCCGGGAGCACTCACGGCGACCATCGTGACGGCGGGCTCCTCGGAACGCCGCGGCTCTTCGGCACTGGGCGGGGGTGCCCGGGTACCTGGGGTTCAGGCGAGACGCGCGTAGACGATGACGTTGGCCGTGTAGTGGCCGGTCCGCCGGTCGAAGCCGCCGCCGCAGGTGACCAGGCGCAGGCCCGCGTGGTCGAGCGGGCCGTACACGCGCTGCGAGGGAAAGCGGCTCTTGGGGACCTGTTCCACCGACTGCACCACGAAGGTGGCGACCGAGCCGTCCGCGCGGGTGACGGAGACGGTGTCGCCCCGGCGCATCCGCCCCAGCTCGTGGAAGACGCCCTCGCGTCCCCCGCCGTCGACGTGCCCGAGGATCACGGACGCCCCGCGCTCGCCGGGCGTGTAGCCGCGCGCGTACCAGCCGGCCTGCTCGGGCCGGTCCACCGGTGGCACCTGCACGGTGCCGTCGGCGTTGAGACCGAGCCGGGAGAGGGGGACGTGCACACCGATCCTCGGCACGTCCAGGCGGCGCGGTTCGGACCGGGCGAGGGCGGGAGCGGCCGGGGAGAGCGCCCCGGCCCGCGGGAGATCCGCCTCCGGCGTTCGCCCGGGGGACGGACGGCTCGCCTCCGGCACCCGCGACGGGGAGCCGGCCCCCGACGCCTGGACGGAGGGCGGGGCCGGAGGGGCCTTTTGCGGCAGGAGGCCGCCGCCCACGAGCACGGCGCCGGTCACGGTGACGGCGGCGGCCGCCAGGCCGAGAGCCCGGCGGCCGCTCCCTGTCGCACGCGGCATCTCAGGCCTGGGCGTGCTTACGGCGGCGCAGCGCCAGCAGGCCCGTCCCCGCCCCCGCGAGGAGAAGGGCTCCGCCGACCGGTACGAGGCCGGCCGGTACGAGCGCGCTCCCGCCGGGGCCGCCGCCGGTCTCGGGGGCGCCCTCGGGCACCGGGCGGGGCTCCTCCCGGGCGGGATCGGCCTGTGCCGGTGCCTGTGCCGGTGCCTCTGCCGGCGCCGCTTCCTGCGCTGCTTCCGGTGCCTCTGCCGGCGCGGAGCTGGAGCGCGGTGCCGGTACGGGACTGGGTTTCGTGTCCGCCAGGGCCGGCCCGGTGACGTTCAGCATGGCGACGGCGAGTCCCGCCACGGCCAGGGCACTACGAGCGAATCGCATACATCCTCCTAGGGCGGCCGCACCGGAATGCTCCGGCGACGCGCACCGCTCGCGCTCAAGAAGTCTTCGGGGGGAGCGGTACCGATGCTGGCAGCGCGATATCAGCCAGCCATGACCGGAATGTCATGAGTGTGTAATGAATGTCCTCATCGTTAAAGGACGTGCTGACCACGGCGGATACTGGGACGGTGGCCAGAGTGATGCTGATCGAGGACGACCCGTCCGTGCGGGAGGGGCTGCGCCTCTCGCTCAGCCGTCACGGGCACGAGGTGGACGCCGCGGGCACGGGCGAGGAGGGGCTGCGGCGGCTGCGGGTCACGCCCGCGGACATCGTCGTGCTCGACCTGATGCTTCCCGGCCTGGACGGCTTCGAGGTGTGCCGCCGGATCCGGGCGGGGGGTCCCACGCCCATCGTCATGCTCACGGCCCGCGGTGACGATCTCGATGTCGTCAGCGGGCTGGAGGCGGGTGCCGACGACTACGTGGTCAAACCGATACGGCCGCGCGTGCTGGAGGCGCGGATCCGCGCGGTGCTGCGGCGCGGAGGCCCGGCCACGGGGGCGGGGGCAGAGGCCGGAGCCGGGGCCGGGACCGGGCGGGAGGAGCACGGCGAACTGGTGATCGACCGCGGTTCGCTCACCGTGTCCAGGGCCGGTGTCCCGCTCGTGCTGCCGCCGCTGGAACTGCGGCTGCTGCTGGAGCTGTCGTCGGCGGCCGGGCAGGTGTTCAGCCGCCAGCAGCTCCTGGAGTCGGTCTGGGACCTCGACTTCCTGGGCGACTCGCGGCTGGTCGACGCGTGCGTGCAGCGCCTGCGTACGAAGATCGAGGACGTTCCGTCGAAGCCCCGGTACATCCAGACCGTGCGCGGCTTCGGGTACCGGTTCGGCCCTCTGTGACGTCCGCCGCCGGAGAGGGACGGAGGCCGCGGCTGCCGTTCGGGGTGCGCGGGCTCCGGGCCCGGCTGGTGGTCGTCTTCGTGCTGCTCGGCGGGCTGAGCGCGCTGACCGCCGCCGGACTGGTCTACCGCCAGGCGAGCGACCTCATGCTGAAGCGGACGGAATGGTCGGTGGTCAACGAGTTCCGGCTGCGCGTCGCGACCCTCACCGAGAACATGCCGCACCCTCCCGACCGCGCCGCCCTGCAACAGCTCGCCAACGGCGTGGCGCCCGCGTTCCTGGAGGCGACCGGCGCCGCCGTCTACGGGAATTCGGGCCTGATCGCCTCCGGGGACGGCACCGGCCCGATCACGCCCGCGCTGCGCCGCAGCGTCGCCGGACGGCACCGGCTGGCCTACCAGCGCGTCGTCTCCGCGGGCACCCCCTATCTCGTCGTGGGTACGCCCGTGCTGCTGGGCCGGCAGCGGACCCCCTCCGGGGTGGAGGCCTACCTCGTGACCCCGCTCGGCAAGGAGGCGGCGGACGAGGACGCGCTGGTCGCCGCCGCGCGGAACGGCGTGCTCCCGGTCGTGGCGCTGGCGGTGCTGTCCGCCCTGCTGGCGGCCGGGGGCGTGCTGCGCCCGGTGCGCGACCTCGACCGGGCCGCGCGCAGGCTCGGAGCGGGCGAGCTGGACACGCGGCTGAAGGTGAGCGGGGGTGACGAGCTGGCCCGGCTGGTGAAGACCTTCAACGCCACGGCCGCCGCCCTGGAGGCCAACGTGTCCGAACTGCGCGAGATGGAGGTGAGGGCCCGCCGGTTCGTCGCCGACGTGTCCCACGAGTTGCGCACCCCGCTGGCGTCCATCCTGGCGATGGCGGACATGTTCGAGGAGGAGGCCGGCCGCCTCGAAGGAGATCTGGCCCAGGCCGCCCGGCTGATGAACCTCGAGGTGGGCAGGCTGGTCCGGCTCGTCGAGGACCTCATGGAGATCTCCCGGTTCGACGCGGGGGCGGCGCGGCTCATCCTGGACGACGTCGACGTGGCGGACGCCGTCCGGGCCTGCCTGCGCACCCGCGGCTGGACCGCCCGGGTCGCCCTGGACCTGCCCCCCGGCGTGCGGATCCGGATGGACCCCCGCCGGTTCGATGTGATCACGGCGAACCTCGTCGGCAACGCCCTCCGGCACGGCGCTCCTCCGGTCACCGTACGGCTGCGCGCGGAGGGCCCGCAGGACACGGGCCGCATCGTCATCGAGGTCAGGGACTCGGGCGAGGGGGTGGACCCGGACGTTCTCCCGCACGTCTTCGACCGCTTCTCCAAGGCCGACGCGGCACGGACGAGGTCGGACGGAAGCGGGCTCGGCCTGGCCATCGCCCTGGAGAACGCGCGCCTGCACGGCGGTTCGATCGACGTGGCCAACCCGCCGGGGGGCGGCGCCCTGTTCAGCCTCACCCTTCCCCGCCACCCGGTGCCCTCGCCCGACCGGCCGGGGACGTCCCCGTCACGTCGCCCGGAGCCGGGATGAGCGCGCGGGGGGCGGTGGCGCACGTGGTGGCGTGCAGGATGGCGCATGCGGTGGCGTGCCTGCTGGCGGTTGCCTCTCTGGTGGCCGGCTGCGGCATCGGCCCGACCGGTGTGATGGACGGGGGCGAACCCGCCGTCGGGTTCCAGCCCAGCACCCGGCTCTACTTCGTGTCGGGCGAACGGCTGCGGGCCGTGAGCCGCCCCCTGCCTTGGCCCCCGCTGAAGGAGACGCTGGAGCTGCTGGTGAAAGGGCCCAGCTCCGCGGAGCAGCGGCGGGGGCTGCGCACCGAGCTCGCTCCCGGCACGGACACGCTGGGCAAGGTCACCTCGGAGGCGGCGAAGGTCCACATCTCCCTTACCGCTCCCAGCCCCGTCCCCAGCCCCGCCCCTCCCCAGGAGCCCCAGGAGAGGGCGCCGGCCAGGCAGCTCTCCCGGGACCTGTGGCTGGGACAGCTCACCTGCACCGCCGCGAGCGCCCTGGCCGCGCGGTCGAACATCGACCCCGACGCCGTCACCGTCGTCATCCAGCGCGGCAAGGCCGAGCGGTTCGGCTCCTTCCGGTGCTCGGAGTTCCCCCGGGCACCGGGGTGACGCAGCCGGGGTGACGCAGCCGGGGTGACAACGCCGGAGTGACGGGGCCGCTCCGGCGGCCGGGGAGAGGATTTTCTGTCGGTAGGTGTGCCTACCGTGGGCGGGCACAGGATTCCGGCGCGAGCGAGGGAAGACCATGACCACACTCGAGAACCGGCCGCACACCGCGCTCCTCGTCGTCGACGTGCAGAACGGTGTCGTCGAGGGGACCCACCGGCGCGACGTGGTCGTCGCGAACATCGGCGGCCTTGTCGAGAGAGCGCGTCGGGAGCGGGTCCCCGTCGTCTGGGTCCAGCACTCGGACGAGCGGCTCGCCAGGGGGAGCGACGACTGGCGGATCGTCCCCGAGCTGGCTCCGGACGACGCCGAGCCGCTCGTCGAGAAGCACTACAGCGACTCCTTCGAGGACACCACCCTGGAGACCGTGCTGTCGGGCCTCGGCGCCGGGCGGCTCGTCGTCGCCGGCGCGCAGACCGACGAGTGCGTCCGCTCGACGATCCACGGCGCGTTCGTCAGGGGATACGACGTGACCCTCGTCAGCGACGCCCACACGACGGAGGATCAGACGGAGTGGGGGGCGCCGCCGCCGGACCAGGTCATCGCGCACACGAACCTGTACTGGACCTACCAGACGGCGCCGGGACGGACGGCCGGGACGGTCGAGGCCAAGGACGTCGACTTCGGCGGCACGTCCTGAGACCTGTGTGACACGGACGGCGGCACCCGGGGACGGGCACCGGACCCAGGTCGCCGGGTGTGGATCACCGCGGACCGTGTGCGCGGGTGGGAGCGGGTACGGCTCGTCGTCCCGCTCCCACCCGCCCCGCCTCGTGTCGAGAGGGCCGGTTCGTGTCGAGAGGGCCGGCGGTGGCCGGCCGTGAGAGAACGATCAGTGACGCTCGACGGCCACCACGTTGTACGGAGTGGTCGGGGTGGGGGTCGTGGCGAAGCGGGCGTTGGGGAGATAGAGGCGGTCGCGGAAGGAGGCGACGGTGGTGGGGACGTCGAAGCGGCCGTCCGAGAGCTTGCGGATCACCTTCCCTGAGGTGGCGTCGCGGTCCAGGGAGAGGGACGTCAGGGTGTTCAGGCGGTTCTGCACGACGTGCAGGGTGCGGCCCTCCAGCAGCAGGCCGTCACCGTTGACCAGGGACTCTGCGCCGATGTTCACCAGGGTGGCCACGCCGGTCGAGGGGTCGACGCGGAACAGCCCGCCGGTGTTGGACTGGACGACGAGCAGGGCCCTGCGGTCGGGGGTCTGGGCGATGCCGTTGGCGTTGATGCCGGTCGTGTAGACGATGTCCCCGCTCAGCGGCACCTTCACCGCCTCGTCCGGCAGTGCTCCCCCACGCCCGAACGGCAGCTTGTACAGCACGGGGTTGGTCGAGTCGGTGAAGTACGCCGCGTCGCGGGTGAGCACGACGTCGTTGACGAACGCGGTGCCGGTGGCGAGCCGGTAGCTCGCGAGCACCTTGCCGTTCCGGGTGTCGATCACGCGGGCGTCGCCGCCCGTGCCGCCGGCGACGAACAGCCTGCCGCGCGCGTCGGTCTTGAGGCCGAGCGACGGGGTGCCCGGACCCGGATCGATGATCCGGCCCCTGCCCGTGCGCAGGTCGGCCCGGTAGATCGCGCCGGTCGCGCGCGAGCCGAAGTACGCGGCCGCTCCCGGGCCGATGGCGATCCCCTCCGGCTGGAAACCGTCCGGGAGGGGGAACTCGGCGGGATAGGCCGGCTTCTCGGAAGAGGCGGAGGTCGTGGACGCGTCGGCCCTGGATCCGGCCCCGGCCGCCGCGGCCGGGGCCGCCATGAGCACGGTGAGGAACCCTGCCAGGAGAAATGCCACCTTCATTAAGGAACATCCCATCTGTCGCGAGTGCGATGGTCTACCCAAATGCCCGCTTGGGTAATGGATCTAACGTATGACGCCCGGCTGTAGCGCTCCCGTAAAGCGGGCCCGCCCGGACGACGTCCCTGCCGTCGTTGGATAGCGTCGAGACCATGCGGCTTCATGTGGGATGCGCGATGTGGTCTCTCGCGTCATGGCAGGGACGTTTCCTGCCCCATCCGCTCCCTCCCGGGGAGCGCCTGCGGTCCTACGCGACCTGGTGCAACGCGGTGGAGGGCAACACGACGTTCTACGCGACACCGGCGAGGAGCACGGTGGAGTCGTGGGCGCGGCAGACCGGCCCCGACTTCCGCCTGGTGGTCAAGCTGCCCAGGACGATCACCCACGAGAGGCGCCTCACCGGCGTCGACGAGGAGGTTCGATCGTTCCTGGAGGCGATCGAACCGCTCGGGCCGCGAGCCCAGACCCTCTGGATCCAGTTGCCGGGATCATTCGCCCCGGCCGACCTCGGTACCCTGGCCGGCTTTCTCCGCGGGCTTCCCCGCTCGCACAGGTACGCCGTCGAAGTCCGCCACCGCGCGTTCTTCGACGACGCGCGATCCGTACGGCTTCTGGAAGGGGTTCTCGCCGGCGCCGGCGCCGGCGCCGAGTGGGTGCCCTTCGACACCACCACTCTCTTCCGGAGCCCTCCGACCAGCGACGCCGAACGGGAGGCGTGGTCGAAGAAGCCGCGCATGCCGCGCAGGTCGGTCGCTCTCACCGACCGCCCGATCGTCCGCTACCTCGGCCGGGACGACACGGCGAGCACGATCGAGGGCTGGCGGGACTGGGTCGGCACGGTCGCCGGGTGGCTGCGCGAGGGCCGCTCGCCGACCGTGTTCGTCCACACCCCCGACAACGCCGAGGCGCCGGCGCTCGCCCGTCGCTTCCACGACGACGTACGAGCCCTGCTGCCCGGGGTCGAGCCGCTCCCCGAGCCCGTGCCCGTCGAGCCGCTGACCCTCTTCTGACCGCCGGGCCCTCCGCCGCTTCTGACGGCCGGGCCTCCCGCCGCGGGAGGCCCGGCCGTCCGCGCCGCGTGTGGCCGGGCCGTCCGCCGCGGTGATCAGGTGGTCGAGCGGCCGGGTGATCAGGTGGTCTCCGGCCGGGCCGCCGGTGTGACGGGGGCCGCGTCCCGGGCGGTGGTGTCCGGCCTGGGCTGCCGCAGCACGACGAGCGCGACGGTGAAGGCGGCCAGGAGCAGAGCGGCGGCGACGCCGAAGGCGAGGTGGTAGCCGCCGGTCAGCGCGGCCGCCTCGCTCTCTCCCGCCGACAGCAGTTCCCCGGTACGCCGGGCGGCCAGCGTGGACAGCACCGCGACGCCGACCGCCATGCCGATCTGCTGGGTGGTGTTGAACAACCCGGACGCCAGGCCCGCGTCGTCGGCCCTGGCCCCGGACATGCCGAGCGTGGTCAGGGCCGGGAGCACCAGCCCTCCACCCGCGATGAGCAGCATCACCGGGAGCAGGTCGGTGACGTAGTTCGCGTTCACTGGTACGCGGGTGAGCCAGCCCATCGCCCCGAACAGGAGCACCAGGCCCGCCAGCAGGACGGCACGCTCGCCGAAGCGGGTGTTGAGCCGGGCGGAGAGGAACAGGGACACGCCGCCGATGGCCACCGCCGCGGGAAGCATCGCCAGGCCGGTGTCGAGCGCCCCGTACCCGAGGACCTTCTGCATGTAGAGCGCGACGATGATCTGGAAGGCGAACATGGCCGACAGCGTCAGGATCTGGACCAGGTTGGCGCCCGAGACGTTGCGCGACCGGAGGATCCGCAGGGGCATCAGCGGGGTCCTCGCGGTCGCCTGGCGGATGACGAACGCGGCCAGCAGGGCGAGCGACACCGCGCCGAGACCGAGGGTGTGGGCCGCGAGCCAGCCGTACTCCTCGATCTTGACCACGGTGTAGATGCCCAGCATCAGGCCGCCGGTGACCAGCACGGCGCCGACGACGTCGGCCCCGGCGGCGAATCCGATCCCGCGCTCGCCCGGCAGTGCCCGGATCGCCAGCGCGATCGTGGCCAGCCCGATCGGCAGGTTGATGAAGAAGATCCAGTGCCAGCTGAGCGCGTCGGTGAGGACCCCGCCCAGGACCTGGCCGATGGAGGCTCCGGCGGCACCGGTGAAGCTGAAGATACCGATCGCCTTCGCGCGCTCCCCGGGCTCGGTGAACAGCGTCACCAGGATGCCCAGCACGACCGCGGAGGCCATCGCGCTGCCGACGCCCTGCAGGAACCGGGCGGTGATCAGCATGCCGGGCCCGGAGGCCACCCCGGCCAGCAGCGACGCGGCGGTGAAGACCACGTTCCCGGCCAGGAACATGGTCTTGCGGCCGATGAGGTCGCCCAGCCGGCCGGCCAGCAGGAGCAGCCCGCCGAAAGCGATCAGGTAGGCGTTGACGGTCCAGCTGAGCCCGGCGGGTGAGAAGCCCAGATCCGCCTGGATGGCCGGCATCGCCACGGTCACGATGCTGCCGTCCAGGATCGTCATCAACATCGCGGCGGACAGCACGGTGAGCGCGAGCCGGCGTGACGGGGACGCGTCGGCGCGGGAAGGCCGGGAGGGGCGAGGGGGCCGAGGGGAGGGTGCGGTGTGCGGCATGGCCGTCTCCTGTTCGAAGGGGAACAGGAGTGACCGTAGCAGATAGTTTTGTTATAGACGATCCTTTATGGATTCACTTTGTGCGCTGCCGTGCCCGCCTGATCCCCTGCGGCGCCTCGGCCGGAGTGGCCAGATGGCCCGTCACCAGGCGGTTCATCGCCCGTACGAGCACCTCGGCCTCGTCCTCGGGCAGCGAGCCCAGTGCCGCCCGGTGCACGCCGTCGACGATTTCCTGGCTCTGCCGCGCGACCTCCGCGCCCTTCTCGGTGACCGCGATGATCCGGGCGCGCCGGTCCGTGCTGGACGGGCGGCGCTCGGCGAGCCCCGCCTTCTCCAGGGCGTCGACCGTGACCACCATCGTGGTCTTGTCCATGTCGCCGAGCTCGGCGAGCTGGATCTGCGTGCGCTCCTCCTCCAGGGCGTGGACCAGCACGCAGTGCATGCGTGCCGTCAGCCCGATCTCGGCGAGCGCCGCCGCCATCCGGGTTCTCAGGACGTGGCCGACGTGGTCCAGCAGGAACGACAGATCCGGCTCGGTGCGGGCGGGTGCCATGGCGGTCATGGCCCTACCATAGCCAACCGGTACCGTTCTGGATTATCTGCAAGCGGAAGCATTCATGAATTCGCGGAGACGTCATTCGTAGACGGGCGGGGCGGCCGGCGGGGGCGGCTTCGCGGTTCGGTACCGGGCGGGCGGCTGGCCGGTGACGCGTTTGAAGGCATTGCTGAAGGCGCTTTCCGAGGCGTACCCCCACTCGGAGGCCACCGAGGAGACCGTGCGGTCACCGGCACGCAACGCCTCGGCCGCGGACCGGATGCGCCAGTGCAGCAGATAGTCCAGCGGCGGCAGCCCGACGAGGGTCTTGAAACGCAGGGCGAAGCTGGAGCGGGACATGTCCACCTCGGCGGCGAGGCCGGCGACCGTCCAGCGGCGGGTGGCCTGCTGGTGCATCAGGGTGAGCGCGGCGCCGATCTGCGGGTCGTTCAGCGCCCCCAGCCAGCCGGGGATGTTCTCCTTGCCGGCCAGATGGGCGCGCAGCGCCTGGACGAACATGATCTGGGTCAGATGCTCGATCATCACCGTCGCCCCGAGCGGCTCGGTCGCGGTCTCGTGGGTCAGCATCCCCAGCACGGGGCGAAGGGTCCGGGCCTGGGGGCTGTCGGCGGGGATGCGCACGGCCGGGGGCAGGCAGTCGAGCAGCAGCGTCGCGGTCATGTCGTCGAGGGTGATGCTGCCGCCGATGATGACGGTCGGCTCCGCGTCAGGGGAGGTGGTGCCGTACCGTACGTTCCTGATGTTGGGAGCATCGAGGTAGACGGCGTGGCCGTCCTCCGCCTCGACGTCCAGGTCGCTGGCGACCTCGTACGGCCGCCCGCCCGTGAGCAGGTAGCAGTCACCCGCCGACAGCCGCAGCGCGGGCGCGCCGTCGATGGTGAGCCAGCAGGCGCCGGACGTGATCGCGCCGATCTTGATGTGCCGGTAGCTCCGGAAGCGCAGCGCCCAGCGGCCGGCGGCCTCGAAGCGCGAGGAGAGGGCGCTGCTGACGTTCAGCAGGGTCAGGACATCGGACAGGGGGTCCACGGTGACTCCGGACGATCTCGCATATATGTCGGACTCTTTCTTATGGATTGTCCAGGTAGACGAGTTATAGCGTTCCAACGCCCCCCTCATCTGGAAGGAGTAGGACGATGAAATACGCACAGCTCGGCACCACAGGAGTCTTCGTCTCCCGCGTCTCGCTGGGAGCGATGAGCTTCGGCGGGCGTGGCTCACAGGTCTGGGAGGCGGTCGGCGCGCTGGACGTGAAGGACACCGACCACCTGGTGGGCACCGCGCTCGATCACGGGGTGAACCTCATCGACACCGCCGACGTGTACGGCGGGGGCGAGTCGGAGGAGCTCCTCGGCCAGGTGCTCGGGGCACGCCGCCGCGACGTGGTGCTCGCCACCAAGATGACCGCGCGGACGGCCTCCGGCCCCAACGACGTCGGCCAGTCCCGGCTGCACATCATGCGGTCGCTGGAGGACAGCCTGCGCAGGCTCCGTACCGACCACATCGACCTTTACCAGATCCACAACATCGACCCGATCACGCCCTTCGAGGAGTCCCTGTCCGCCCTCGACGACGCGGTGCGCCAGGGGAAGATCCGCTACATCGGCGCCTCCAACCTGACCGCCTGGCAGACGATGAAGGCCCTGGGCGTCTCCGAGCGGCGAGGATGGGCGCGGTTCGCCTCCCTGCAGGCCCAGTACTCGCTCGCGGCGCGCGACATCGAACGCGAGATCCTCCCCCTGCTCCAGGACCAGAGGCTCGGCCTGCTGGTCTGGAGCCCGCTGGCCGCCGGCCTGCTGTCCGGGAAGTTCGACCGCACCGGCACGAGTGACGGCGGGGCACGCCGCAACCAGTTCCAGTTCCCGCCGGTGAACCTGGAGCGCGCGTACGACGTCATCGACGTCCTGCGCGAGGTGGCGGCCCGCCACGAGGTCGGCGTGGCCCGCGTCGCGCTCGCCTGGGTGCTCTCGCGCCCCGGTGTGAGCAGCGTCATCATCGGCGCCAAGCGCCCGGAGCAGCTCACCGAGAACCTCGCCGCCGTCGAGCTTGAGCTCACCGAGCGGGATCTCACCGAGCTGGACGCCGCCAGCGCGCTCCCGGTCGAATACCCCGGCTGGATCCAGGCCGACCACTCCGACCGCTTCCCCGGGCAGGGTGCGTGGGAGTTCACCCCGCAGAGTTGACCCTGACACCCTGGCAGGGCGTATAAAAGGATCATGAGCGACACCCTCGCCGACCGTCTCGCCCTCGGCATGGAGCAGGGCCGGCTGCCCGACCTCCACGCCGTGGTCGCCCTCCGCCGTGACAGGGTGATCCTTGAGTACTACGGCGAGGGTGAGGATTTCCGGCTGAACGAGCCGCTCGGCCGGGTGCGGTTCACGCCCGACACGCTCCACGACGTCCGCTCGATCACCAAGAGCGTCGTCGGCCTCCTGTACGGCATCGCCCTCGCCGACGGCCGGGTGCCGGAGCCGCGCGAGTCGCTGCTACGGCACTTCCCCGAGTACCCGGACCTCGCCGAGGATCCCCGGCGAGCCGCGCTCACGGTCGAGCACGCGCTCACCATGACGCTCGGCCTGGAATGGGACGAGAGCGCCCCCTACACGAGCGCGGCCAACAGCGAGATCGCGATGGAGCTGGCCCCCGACCGTTTCCGCTACATCCTGGAGCGGCGGATCGTGGACGAGCCGGGCAGCCGGCGGTCCTACTGCGGAGGCGCTTCGGCGCTGGTGGCACGGCTCATCGAGAAGGGCACCGGCCAAGCGGTGCAGGACTACGCGCGTGCCAGGCTGTTCGAGCCGCTGGGGATCACGCGCTTCGAGTGGTCGACCGGCGAGGACGGGGTGGCCCTGGCCGCCTCCGGGCTGCGGCTGACCCCTCGCGACCTTCTCGCGATCGGGCGGCTCGTGCGCGACGGGGGCGGCGGCGTCGTCCCGTCGTCCTGGCTGGAGACGGCGCTGCGCCCGCACGTGCGGATCGACGAGGGGTCCCACTACGGCTACCACTGGTACGTGGGCGACACGTGGACGGGCGGGTTCGGCAACGGCGGCCAGCGGATCCACGTGGCGCCCGCACTGGACCTGGTGGTCGCCATCACCGCGGGACAGTACAACGGGCCCGACCAGTCGACCGCCTCGGTCGTGCTCGACGAGGTGATCCTGGCGGGCATCGGGCGCTGAACCGCGTGACCGGCGCGACCGGCGCGACCGGCGCGACCGGCCGTACGGTTACGGGTTCTTCGCCCGTGCGCGCTGCGTGATCGTGTTCCTCACGATCCACAGGACGCTCTGGTGGATCGCCACCCCGGCGGCGACGTTGAGCACTCCCAGCGCTGCCGCCGTCACCAGTGAACCGTCGAGTCCGATCGCGTCGCCGGCCAGGAGCACGGCGGGCCAGAACACGGCGGCGGCGAGGAGGGAGACCCGCCACCATCGCCCGAAGACCAGGCCGAACAGGATCATGGTTGGTATCACGATTCACGCCCTTCGCAATGATCTGCCGACATTTTCATCATGACCTCGCGGCACCGGTTCTAAGCCCGCGAGATCGGTTCGATCGCCGTACCGGCCGGGATTTCTCGCCGCAAAGGCCACTTCCCGGTTCAAGCTCGCCCGCGCGGTTCACCGGCGGCTTCCACTGCCGCGTCCCGTCTGATGCCCGGTGGAGCGCCCGGGGCGCGAGGAGTGCCGGTGCGAGCGGTGCGGAGCCTTGGGAGGCCGTGCCTTGGGAATCCGGGAGCGTTGTTCCCCGCGAGCCTTCGGACGGCGCTCGGCGGGTGCCTCCGAGCGGCGGACGTATACGGGAACGCCCGGCTGGAGGAACCGGTAGAGGTCGAGGGCGTTGTGCAGCGGGACCCGGACACAGCCGTGGGACGCGGGGTAGCGGGGGACGAGGGTGGAGCCGTGGATGGCGATGCCGCCGTTGAAGTAGACGGGGTAGAACATCGACCCCAGGATCCCGGTGGACCAGCCGGGAACCCGCGCTCCCACCCGGTAGTCGCCGAGCGGGGTCGCGGCGAACCCGCAGTGGCCCTTCTCGCAGTACGACCTGCGGGCACCGGTCGAGATGTGGGTCACCAGCACGGGTTTCCCGCCTCTCCACGCCGTGAGGAGCTGGCGCCGTAGATCGATCTCGGTCCTTTCCGGCTCCCCGTACGACACCAGAGGCCTGACACGACGGGGGTGCAGGAGGGCCTGCCAGGTCGGCTGGTCGATCCTGTCGACGGGTTTCAACCCGTTCGCCTTCTGAAAGGCCCATACGGTCATGCGCAGAGCGGGGTCATACGTGGGGCTGAGATTTCCCGGGGGGAACCCCAAATCTTTAAGCCTTTTCTTCGCGTTGTGCACCTCTATTCCCCTGCTGCCTGCTTTGAGGGTCGTGAATTGATCCGGCAGGGGGACGTGCTGGGAATCGGGGGCGGGGTCGGCCACGGCGTGCGTGACGCTGAAGGGGAGGGTTGTGACCAGGGCGAAGACGGTGCTGGTGATCAGGGAGCGTTGAACTGTGCTTCGCATATGTGACGTCTATCCGCCGACGGGTGCGATCAACCCTGTAATGCTACTTGCCGGGGAGTAAGACTTATACATCCGCGTGCGGTTCAAGGATTATCTCGGGAGAATTTTCCCCAGAAAATATGCGCATATTTCCGGGCGGCGTTATGTGGCGATATTCACTAAATACTTCTGAAGCCGTTGGACGTGCTCAGTGGGATTCAGCGGGACTCGGCGGGAGGGCGGCGGAGACGCGAGTAGCGGGCCGTCCGGTCGCGGGTGCGGAAGCCCAGTGCCTCGTACAGTCGAGCGGGCACCGGATACCCCGCGTCCCCCCGAGGGCGGACGATCGCGGTGGTCGCTCCCGCCTCCCCGAGCCGGTGCAGCGCGTGCAGGCAGACCGCGCGGGCCAGCCCCATCCGCCGGAAGTCAGGGTGCGTGCCGACCGGCTCCAGCTCCCCGACGCCGTTGGCGTCGTCCAGCCAGATCAGGCAGTACGACGCCAGGCGGCCGTCCGGCGCCTCGACGACGCGGTCCAGCTCGCGCCGGTAGGGCCACGCGCCCATGACGTTGCGGTAGCTCTCCTCGGTGACCGACGAGGGAGCGAACGCCGACCGGTGCACGGCCACCCGCGCGGGCACGTCCTCCTCGCCGCGCACGTGGCGCGCGACGAAGCCGGGAGGCGCCTCGGGTTCCGGCAGGTCACGCAGGTCGCGTGACATGTGCAGCAGGAAGGGCGCGTCCGCGGGCTCCCGCCGGTAGCCGTGCCGGGACAGGACCGCGGCGAGTCGCCTCTCGCCCTCCAGGATGGTCACCCCCGCTTCGTCGCCGGTGGCCACACCGCGGAACCAGTCGAGCACCTCGTCCGCCAGCTCGGGATGCGCCGGATGCACGAACATCTCCAGCTCGCCCGGAGGCGTCGCCCAGCCCCACGCCAGGGTGTCACCGTCGCGCTCCCACAGCGCCGTCGGCCACTCCGACTCCCGCCCCACGTGCTGGAACCTGCTCCAGGCGAGGCCTCCGACATGCGGCCGGACGCCGGGATCCCAGGTCGCCCGTACGAGTTCCTGCATCTTGCGCAGGTCGGCGGCGCCCTCGTAGGGGCGTACGGTGACGTCACCCATCGGTCTCACGTCCCTTCCGCGGGCGGTTCCGGCCGGGAGCGCCCGCACGACCGGACACAGGCCCGCTGAACCACTGACCCCGCTGAACCACCGAGCGTGCGGATCGCCGAACCGCCGGATCCCGTACCGCGTATTCTCGCGCCGCTTCTCGCCGCCGCGCGAAGCGATTGATTCACGTGAAACCTTCGCCGATGTCCGGGGAAGGCCACCCCGCCCCACCTCCGCCCGCGAGCCGCCCGCGAACCTCCGCCCGAACCGGCCTCCGCACGGAGGCGGGCGCACGAAGCGACCCCGTACGACTTCGTGCTGATTCGTACGGCGAGGAGACATGGTGGCGCCCTCGCGGAGCGTCTTGGGGGGTGACCGCAGGACAACCGGCAAGAGGGAGAATCCCGGACTGCCGTCTTCACGGACCGCTGACCCCGTCCCTCTCGCGGGCCGCTCTCGTGACGCACGTCGCGGGAGCGGCCCGCGCGGAGTCCGGGTGAGCGCAGGCCGATCAGCTCAGCCGGATGACGCCCTTGGAGACCCTGATCTTCTTACGGGCCAGCGGCCGCTTGGCGGGGCCCCTGGCCACCGAGCCGTCGGCGATCCGGAACTTGCTGCCGTGGCAGGGGCAGTTGATGGTCCCGCCGCGGATGGTCGAGACCGGGCAGCCCTGGTGCGTGCACTTCGCGCTGAAGGCGCGGAAGGTTCCCTTCTTCGGCTGGGTGACCACCCAGGTGCCCTTGATGATCCGGCCGCCGCCGACCGGAATGCTGCTGGTCTTGGCCAGGATGGGACCGGCGGTCTCCTCGGTGTCCTCGGAAGCCTCGGCGGGGCGGACCCATGCGGTGGCCGACGCGATCGCGGCGGCGGCGCCGCCCGCGAGAGCACGGAAGATCATTAAGCGACGGGTGGGGGCGGGCATGGCGGGCCTCCTGGGGAGTGAAGGGGTCCGTGATAGATCACGTGTGTGGTTCATATCACAGGAAAGCGGGCCTGAAGCCACGCTCCTCGATCATTCCCCGCGACACGCAGGCTGCCGCCGTGCCGTACCGCGATGTCCCTGGCGATGGCCAGCCCGAGACCCGCACCGCCCGCGTCCCTGTCCCTGGCCTCGTCCAGCCGGGTGAACCGGTCGAAGACCGCCTCGTGGTGCTCGGCGGGAATGCCCGGTCCGTCGTCGAGCACGTCGAGCACCGCCTCGCCGCCGTCCGTGGCCAGCCGGACGGTGACCGCGGAACTCGCGTGGCGCACGGCGTTGTCCACCAGATTGGCCACCAGACGGCGCAGCTGCCCGGCGGAGCCGAGGATCACGGTGTCGGCCGCCACCTCCAGCGTGACCTCGATCTCCGGCCTGGGACGCGACCTGGCCGCCTCCTCGGCGGTCACCTGGCCGAGGTCCACCTCCTCGTGACAGATGGGCTCCCCGGCGTCCAGGCGGGCGAGCAGGAGGAGATCGGAGGTGAGGGCCTGGATCCGCTCCACGTCGGTGAGCGCCTCGGCCGCCAGCGGTCCCGGCCGGGCAAGCTCCAGGCGGGTCCGCAGGATGGCCAGCGGGCTGCGGAGTTCGTGGGCCGCGTCGGCGACGAAGCGCTTGTGCCGGCTGACCGCCAGTTCGAGGCGGTCGAGCGTACGGTTCATGGTCTCGGCGAGGCGGGCGATCTCGTCACGCGACCTGGGGACGGGGACTCGCCGGTGCAGGTCGCTGGCGGTGATGTCGGCCATCTCGGCGCGGATGGCCGAGACCGGCGCCAGCGCCCGGCCGACGGCGAGCCAGGTGAGGGCGGCGACCAGCAGGAGCAACGCGGGAATACCGGGAAGCAGCAGGCCACGCAGGGTCGTCAGAGCATCGGCGGTGGGTTCGAGTGAGGCCCTGGCCTGGACGAACAGCGTGCCGTTGGCGGTGTCCACGGGCATCGTGGCCAGGGCGAAGGACTCGCCGGGCGCCCATCGGGCCACCTCGGCGGGCCGGAGCGCGGCTCCGCCCGCGGTGTTCTGGACAGCTGCCGGGGGTGGCGCGGCCTTCCCGCCGGACGACCGGACGGCGGCCGGGGCCGGGCCGGAGAGTGTCGGGACAGCCGGCGCGGGGGCCGTGAAGATCTTGACGTCGGGGTCCAGGAGAGCAGGCTCCGAGTGCCAGGCGGCCCCGGTCCGCGCTCTGGTGACGGTCACCACGGTGGCCGACGGAGCGTCGACCGTCCACGCGGGAGACGCCGGGGCGCCGGCCGACGTGGCGTCGATCGACGAGGCGTCGAGCATCACCGTGCCGCCGGCGAGAACGTCCGCGGTGGCGCCGGCGCGGCGGGCGGCCTCGTCGGAGGCGCTCCGGGTCAGGCTCCCCGTCAGCACGCCGACGAGCACCGACGCCGCCACACCCAGCGCGACCGCGACGATGGCGGTCGCCGCGAGGGTCGCCCGGAGCCGTACCGACAGGCGCGACGCCATCTCAGGCCTCCAGCCGGTAGCCGGCGCCGCGTACGGTCACCAGCGACGAGCGGCCGAACGGAGAGTCGATCTTGCGGCGGAGCGCGCTGACGTAGACCTCGACGATGTTCGGGTCGCCGTCGTAGGCGAAGTCCCACGCTTGGGCCAGCAACTCGCCCTTGGAGACCACCTCGCCCTGCCTGCGCGCCAGGCCGTGCAGGACCGCGAACTCCTTGGGCGTGAGGGAGATCTCCACCTCGCCGCGGCGGCAGCGAAGCCCCGCCGGATCGACGGTCAGATCGCCGACCGCGATGGACACCGGCCTCGCCCTGCCGCCCCTGCGTACCAGCGCGCGCAACCGGGCGAGCAGCACCACGTAGGAGAACGGTTTGGACAGGAAGTCGTCCGCGCCCGTGTCCAGGGCCTCGGCCTCGTCGTGCACGCCGTCCTTGGCGGTGAGCATCAGGATCGGCGTCCAGTTCTCCGCGTCGCGGAGCTTGGCACAGACGGCGTAGCCGTTCATCCGGGGCAGCATGACGTCGAGCACGATCACGTCGTACGGGTTCTCGGTCGCCATCCACAGCCCGTCGCGGCCGTCGTACGCGACGTCGACGGCGAATCCCTCGCCCGCCAGCCCCTCCTTCAGGAGGTGGGCCAGGCGCTTCTCGTCATCAACCAGTAGCACGCGCATGTCGCCCAGCCTGCCGTACCCCGCCTAAAGCCAACCTGAAGACGATTTCCGGCGCCTTCAGGCTGGGTTCAGGCAACGGGCGGGAGCCTGTGGTCTCCAGAACGGCATGCCGGTCCGCTCACCAGTCCACCTGCCGTATCCGTCCGCCGACTCGTCTGACAAGGAGAACATCCATGCGCATCCGCATGCTCGCCGCCGCCGTGGTGACCGCGGGGGCTCTGATGGCCACGCTGACCGGAGCCGCCAGTGCCGACACACCCACCCCCGCCCCTCTTCCCAAGGACGGTGTCGTGATCGTCGACTGCGAGGGGGGCGGCCAGGTGACCCTGACGACGCGCCGGCTCACCGAGGCCGAGCGCGAGAAGCTGGAGAAGGAGGGATCCGCTCTCGCGGTTCCCGCCGTCCCAGCCGTGCCGTCCGGACAGGCCGGTGAGCTCGGGAAGCCCGAGGCCGGACGCGTCACGATCGCCGAGGACATCCTGGCGGTGCGGCCGGACGCCGAGCCGCCCGCCCTGCCCGAGGGCGCGATCCCGCCCAAGAGGATCAGGGTCATGGCCGCGCCCGCCCTTCCCGAAGGCGCTCAGAAGCCGGGGGAGCCCGGGGAGGTGGCCACGCTCTCCACGGCCGTGCCCGCTCCCGAGGGGGCCGGGATCACCGAGATCAGGGTGACGGGCAAGCACCCGGAAGGCGACGTGCCCACCGTCACCTGCGTCAGGAAGGCCGGCGAGAAGGCCGAGGAGGAGTGACCTCGGGGACACCCCGGCGAGCCCGGGGCGTCCCCGCGAAGACCTGCGAACCGGCCGGGGCATCCGTGCGGGAATGACCCCGGCCGGTTCGCAGCAGGCCCGGAAACGACTCCGGCCGGTTCATCGCCGGCTCGGAGGCGATCCGGGAAACCCGCGGGGAGATCCGTGCGGGGGCCGGTCCCCGGGGGACGACGTGTCACGTGCGGGGGCCGATCCCCGGGGGACGACCGGTCACGTGCGGGGGTCAGCCCCCGGGGAAGGACGGGTGCGGGCCCAGGGCCCAGTACTCGTACAACCCGTAGCCGATCCGGCCGTCGTACTCGAAGCGGCCGACCGCGTCGACCATGCCCCACATCCTGGGGGCGTCCTCGGGCAGCGTGTGGGTGACGCCCTGGACCACCGGGCCGGGACCCTGGTACATGCCGTGCTTCCAATCCGATTCCAGGCCATATCCGGTGCCCACCATCAGGTGCACCGGGAGAATCGGGACGCAGCGCAGGTCGAAGGGTTTCCCGCCCGGCGGGGAGAAGGAGATCGTCGCCTCGCGCACCTCCCGGGTGCCGTCCACGTACGTCGGGCGGTACTCGGGACGGCCGAGATACTCCTCCTCACCCTCCCTCGGAGAGCCGAACCCCCACACGCGCACCGCCTCCTCCAGCACCCGGCGGCCCTTCTCGTCCTCCTGGACGATGCACAGGATGGCGTGGTCGTCGAACTGGACGGGCGCGTAGAGCCAGTAGAAGGTGCCCGCGTTGCGCGCCTGGATGCCGGGGGGCTCGGGCTCGCCGACCGGGCGGATGCCCCACGAGCGGTCGCGGGTGCCCTGCCAGCGATCAGGGGTGACCTCGACGCGCTCGTCGCCGACCAGGATGTGCCCGGTCCACCGGCCGGTCTGGGCCATCCGGGAGGAGTCGAACACCACGCGCTCCTGCCAGCGCAGGAAGTGCCGGGGTTCCAGGGTGGCCGGTACGGTGCCCTCCCAGGTGAGGTCGAAGGACAGGCCGTGCTCCGTGGGGTCGAGCACCACCCGCAGCCGCCGGAGGCCCTCGATCACCTCGACCCTGAACGGGCCGACCCGCGTGTCCATCCGGTCGCCGCCGAGTTCCCGGGAGGCCCGGACCACGCGGTGCAGGTTCCGGTACCGCACGCAGGCGAACGCGTCGGTGACACCGAGGTTGGGATACTGGCCGAGGCCGACGATGAGCATCAGCTCGTCGGACCCGGCGTGGCAGTTGAAGTAGTACCGGTCGTAGAAGTTGCGGTCCGACGTCGTGACGTGCCGCATGACCTCTGGCGACTGGTGGACGGGATGGTCGTCGAGGGGCGACAGCGTCATCGGTGCTCCTTGGGTCAGAGGAACACGTTCTAACAAGCGCTTGGTGATCGGTCAATGGACGCCCGCGCGGGAGTTCAACGGACGTTCGCGCAGGAGTTCAACGGACGTTCGCGCAGGAGGGTTCGATCGACTCCGCACGGGAGTACGGCCCGCACCTTCGCGGTGCGGGCCGTACTCCCGGCAGTCGCCGTGGCCGTACCCGGCCGTACGCCGTGTTCGTGCCACCGACCGGCACTCACGTGACCGGCCGGTGCTCCGATCCCTAGGGCAGTTTCTTGGAGGTGTGCTCCGCCCTGGAGTCGGCCTTGGCACCGACCTCGTCGGCCTTCGTCGCGGCGTCATCCGCCGTGTCGGAGACCTTCCCGGCCACCGCCTCCGTCTTCTGCCCCACCCACTGGGACGCGTCGGAGGCGCTTTCCTTCAGCGTGTCCGCCCATTGGTCGGCGTTCCTGCGGTACAGGACATAACCCGCCGCCGCGATCGCGACGCCCGCGAAGAGCAGGATCATGGGTGTCTTCCTGGATTTCGCGGGAGTGGGATCGATCCTCGCGGCGGCCTGGGACAGCGCGGCGCTGATCTTCGGCGCGAGCTGCTCCTCGAACGAGTGCGCGGCGGCGTCAAGCCTGGGTGCCGCCCACCCGCGTGCCACAATGATCTTCTCGCTGGCCACGTCACGAGCCTGACCGGCCACTTCACGGGCCTGACCGGCCATCTCTCGGGCGTGACCGGCCACATCGCGAGCCTGGACGGCCATGTCATGAGCATGATGACTGGCCGCGTCACGGGCGTGGCCGGCCATTGGGCCGACCCGATCCGCGGCTCGGACGGCCTGAGCCTTCACGTGGCGCAGCCGCCTTTCCGGTGCCACGATCTTCATGTGGCGCTTTCCAAACAGTGCTAGAGGCACAACAACCTCCCCATTCGTTGGGGCCCCGTCGCCACCCCTTCCCGCTCGAAGGCGGCTCAATCATGACGGCCCGTGGGAGGATGCTTGGGGATGCGGCTGCGGCCGAAATCGTCAAAGTGCCATAAAAGCAATACGTTGCACAGGTATTCCTACGAACTGAAGGGGGCAGTCCGATCATGGCTGAGAAGTTGATCGCGAACCTCAACACCAACCGCGGTAGCGTGAAGGTCCAGCTCTTCCCGGATCACGCGCCCAAGACCGTGAGGAACTTCGTCGAGCTCGCCGAGGGCACCCGCGAGTGGGTGCACCCGGAGACCGGCCAGAAGTCCAACGCCAAGCTGTACGACGGCACGATCTTCCACCGGGTCATCTCCGGATTCATGATCCAGGGCGGCGACCCGCTGGGCCAGGGTGTCGGCGGTCCCGGCTACAAGTTCGACGACGAGATCCACCCGGACCTCTACTTCAACCGCCCGTACCTGCTCGCCATGGCCAACGCCGGCGTCCAGTTCGGCCGCGGCACCAACGGCTCGCAGTTCTTCGTCACGGTGGTTCCCACGCCGCACCTCAACGGCAAGCACACCATCTTCGGTGAGGTGATCGAGGGCCAGGACGTCGTCGACGCCATCGCCAAGACCGACACCGACGCCCGTGACCGTCCCACGGAGCCCGTGGTGCTGGAGTCGGTGACCATCGAGCGCGTCCAGGGCTGATCTCTCGCACGGCGGCCTCCTCCGGAGGCCGCCGTTCGCGTTCCCGCACGTCCTCTTCCTCACCCCGCCCCCCGAGCCCTGCCCTTCACGGGTGTACGGGTGCTCGGGATCGTGAATAGGCTGGCAGTCTGTGGATAACAGAACGCTCGAAGGGGCCAGCCACACACATGACCACCCAGCCGTCCAACGAGCCCGACACCGTTGTCCCCACCTGCTACCGGCATCCAGGGCGTGAGACCTACGTCCGCTGCCAGCGGTGCGACCGTCCCATCTGCCCCGACTGCATGCGCGACGCCGCGGTGGGCTTCCAGTGTCCCGAGTGCGTGGCCGAGGGCAACAAGGGCATGCGGCAGGCGCAGTCCGTGTTCGGCGGCCGGGCGGTCACCACGCCCCGGGTGACCTGGGCACTGCTGGTCGTCAACGTCCTGGCGTACGCCGCCGAGACCGCGAACACCAGCTGGGTGCTGAACAACTTCATGATGAGCGCCTATCACGTCGGCTATCAGGGCGAGTGGTGGCGCCTGATCACCGGCGCCTTCCTGCACCAGCCGCTGGGGGCCGGCGGCTTTGCCCTGACCCACATCGTGTTCAACATGTGGGCGCTCTACGCCATCGGCCCCGAGCTGGAGCGGCGCCTCGGGTCGGCCAGGTTCCTGGCCCTGTATCTCCTCGCCGCGCTCGGCGGTTCCGTCGCGGTCTACCTGTTCGGCATCGCCGCGGTCGGCGCCTCGGGCGCGATCTACGGCATGTTCGGCGCGCTGTTCGTGCTCGCCAGGAAGCTCGGCTACAACGCCCAGGGCGTGCTCTGGCTGATCGGTGCCAACGCTGTGATCACCTTCGTGATCCCCGGCATCAGCTGGCAGGGCCACCTCGGCGGCCTGATCACCGGTGCCCTGGTCGCCGCGGTCTTCGCCTTCGCCCCGGCCAGGAACCGCAGCGCAATCCAGTGGGGAGGTTGCGCGGCGGTGCTGATCGTCCTGGTCGCGCTGTTGCTGGGGCTGCCGCCGTTCGCCGTTCAGGCCGAACTCGGGATCTTCGGTTGATCCACACCCTGATGCTTCCCCAGGGTGTGGACAATCCCTGTGGAAAAGCTAGCGCCAGCGGGTGGAAAGGATCACCCCGAGGATGATGAACGCGAACCCGACCAGCAGATTCCAGTTCTGGAGCGTGCCGAGGAGGGGAGCGGTGGGCGCCACGTAGTAGACGGCGATCCACAGGATGCCGACGATCCAGCAGGTCACCATGGCCGGCGCCAACCAGCGTGGGCTGATCTTGACCTGCTGTGAGGTCTGCGGCGGGGTGTAGACCGGCTTCTTGCGAGTCTTGGGCTTGGGCACTGGGGTTCTTCTCCTGCGTCAACCCTGCGCGATCTGGATCGTGCGCAGGCCGTGTCGATTAGCGTAGTCGCTAGTGGATGAAGTTCCGTGTAAGGATAGTCTGCGCAGGTGGACCATGGCGATTCCGTGGGGCACCATCCTGTGGCAAATGTTGCGCCGGACCCGTGATCCGGCCCGCCGCGGAGGCCTTTTCCGTCACTAGCCTGACCCCATGAGAGCGACGCTGAGGGTTCTGGGCGACCTGAGCGTCACCGCGGGGCTGGTCATCCTCCTCTTCTGCGCCTACCTGCTGTGGGGCACCGGCTCCTACACCGCCGGGCAGCAGGCGCTGCTGCGCGACGAACTCCTGGGAGAGGAGATCCCGCCGGGCGGGGAGGCCGGAGGCCGGCGGGGAGAGCCGCCGGGGCCGATCCGGCTGGGCGGGGCGGTGGCGATGCTGGCGATTCCCAGGCTCGGGGACGACTACCGGTACGCCATCGTGGAAGGCGTCGACCAGGATCGGCTGCGGATGGGCCCCGGCCACTATCCCGGCACTGCCATGCCAGGAGAAATCGGTAATTTCGTTCTTTCGGGCCATCGGACCACCTACGCCGCACCTTTCAACCGCATCGACGAGCTCCGCCGGGGCGATCTCATCCTGGTCGACGCCCGCGAGGCCCGCTACACCTACCGCGTCACCGGCAGGCGCGTCGTCGACCCCGGCGAGGTCAGCGTGATCGCCCCGGTTCCCGGCCGGCCGGGCCGCGAGCCGACCAGAGCGCTGATCACCCTGTCCACCTGCCACCCGGAGTACTCGGCGGCCCTGCGGCTCATCGTCTCGGGGGAGCTGGCGGGGCGTGAGGACCGCCTCGAGCGGTCCGGGTAGACCTCGAACAGGAGCCGGATAGACCCCGGACAGGAAGGCCCGGGCAGACGCCCCGGACGCGAAGGAGGTCCCATGTACGGCTGGATCTGGCGAATGCTTCCCGGAAACCTCGTGACCAGGGGATTCGCCGCCCTGGTGCTGGCCGGGCTGGTCGCGGCCGTACTCTGGTATGTCGTGTTCCCTTGGATCGAACCTCGCGCCTCCCTCGACCTGACCACCGTGGGCCGATGAGCCGCGTCCTGGTCGTCGACAACCACGACAGCTTCGTCCACACCATCGTCCAGTATCTCCGCGAGCTCGGCGCCACCTGCGACGTGCGCCCGCGCGACCTGGTCGCGGTCGAGGACGCCCGTGGCTTCGACGGGGTCCTGATCAGCCCCGGCCCCGGCACCCCTGAGGACGCGGGGGTGAGCGTCCCGCTCGTCGGCCACTGCGAGGCCCATGGCATCCCGCTGCTCGGCGTCTGCCTGGGACACCAGGCCATCGCCATCTCCCACGGGGCGACCGTGGGGCGGGCGCCCGAACTGGTGCACGGCCGTACCAGCGCGATCTCGCACGACGGGCGCGGTGTCTTCTCCGGCCTGCCGTCACCGGCGACCATGACGCGCTACCACTCGCTGGCGGTCCTGCCCGGGACGGTACCCGAGATCCTTGAGGTCACCGCGACCAGTGACGATGGGGTGATCATGGGTTTGCGCCACCGTGCCGCCCCCGTCGAGGGCGTGCAGTTCCACCCCGAATCGGTGATCTCGGAACACGGTCACCGGCTGCTCGGAAACTGGTTGGAAAGATTGTTGTAACGCGAAGACCATCCTGGACGATTGACCAGTGAGAGTCCTTCCGCCATCGCCCCCGAGTGGCGGAAGGACTCTTCCCCGTTTCCGGGTCTTGCGAGCCTCCCGGTTCTCCGGTTCCCGTCTCCCGGTTCTCCGGTTCCCGTCTCCCGGATCCTCCGGCCGGAAACCGGGTGACGACGTCGCGCACGCCGGACGCCGCACACATCGAACGCCGCGAGACCCCGACGCCGCGAAAGCCGGGAGAACGCGAGAACGGCCAAGGACGCAGGAACGGGCGCGGGCGAGAAAGGAAAGAGGCCCCCGCGCGGTCGCGGGGGCCTCCGTCAGGTGCTCCGGTCAGTTCCCGTCGCCGGGCGGCGCCTCATCGAAGATCGTGCCGTCGTCGGGCTCTGTGGGCGTGTCCTCCGTCGGCTCCTCGGGAATGGTCGGCTGCTCCTCGGGGAAGGTCGGCTCCTCGGTCGGCTCGGGCGGTGCCCCGCTCGACACGATCAGCGTGATGGTCGTCCCCTGCTGGTACTTGCCGCCCGCCTCGGGAGACTGGCTCAGCACGGTGTCCTTGGGCAGGTCGCTCGGCTGCGGGACGACCTTCCACTTGAAGCCCGCCTCCTTGAGCGCGTTCTTGGCGTCCCCGACCGTGAGGTTCACCACGGCCGGGACCTCCATCGCCTCCTTGGGGACGTAGATCCGGACGGTGCTGCCCTTGTTGGCCTTCTTGCCCGGCGCGGGCACGGTCTCGAAGACGATGCCCTGCTTGCGGCTGGAGGGCTTGGTCTGCAGGTTGACCTCGAAGCCGGCGTCCTCAAGGGTCTTCGTGGCGTCCTCGGCGCTCATGTTGAGCACGGTGGGCACCTCGACCTTCTCGATCCCCTTGGAGACCTTGAGCGTCACCTCGGTGCCCTTGTCGACCTCGTGGTCGGCCGACGGGTCGCTCTCGATCACCGAGCCCTTGGGGATCTCCTCGTCGAACGCGTCGACGACCTTCACCTTCAGGCCGAGGTCCGTGAGCCTCTTGGTCGCCGCCTCCACGGTCTGCGAGACCAGCGGCGGAATCTTCACCTTGCCGCTGGTGGTGGGGGTGCCCGGCGAGCTGAGGAACATGTAGCCGACGCCGATGAAGGCACCGATGACCAGCAGCGGGATGAGGATCCACGCCGCGGTCTTGACCGCGGTGTTCCCGCCGCTCTGCTGCCGGCGACGGCCGCCCCCGCCGGTGCGCGGGCCGCCGCCCTCCTCGCCGTACTCGTACGCCGGGACGGCGGTGGTGCGCTGGGTGGCCGGGCCGCCCGGACCGCCGGGGCCCGGAGCCTGCATCGTCCGGGTGGCCGAGCCGTAGGAGTTGTTGGCGCTCAGCGCCATCGTCTGGGCGTCCGTCGGGATGCCGGACATCGCCCGCTGGATGTCGGCCCGCATCTCCCCGGCGCTCTGGTAGCGGTGCGCCGGGTCCTTGGCCATCGCCTTGAGCACGATGGCGTCGGCCCACTGGGGAATGTCGCGGTCGATCTGCGACGGCGGGATCGGGTCCTCGCGCACGTGCTGGTAGGCGATCGCGACCGGCGAGTCACCGGTGAACGGCGGCTGCCCGGTCAGCAGCTCGTACAGCACGCAGCCGGTGGAGTAGAGGTCGCTGCGGGCGTCGACCCGCTCGCCCCTGGCCTGCTCCGGCGAGAGGTACTGGGCGGTGCCGATCACCTGGGCGGTCTGCGTCATGGTCGCGGCCGAGTCGGCCATCGCGCGGGCGATGCCGAAGTCCATGACCTTCACGTCGCCGTTGCGAGTGATCATGATGTTCGCGGGCTTGATGTCGCGGTGGACGATGCCGCCGCGGTGGCTGTAGTCCAGCGCCCGCAGGATCCCGTCGACCAGCTCGGCGGCGCGCTCGGGCAGCAGCCGCCGGTCGGCCCGCAGCAGGTCGCGCAGCGTGCGGCCGTCGACGTACTCCATCACGATGTAGGGCACCGGCGCGCCCTCGGAGACGTCCTCGCCGGTGTCGTAGACCGCGACGATGGACGGGTGGTTCAGTGACGCGGCGGACTGCGCCTCACGGCGGAAACGCGCCTGGAAGATGTGGTCCCTGGCCAGGTCCGCGCGAAGGGTCTTGATGGCGACGATCCGATCCAGCCGGATGTCTCGGGCGCGATAGACCTCGGCCATGCCGCCACGCCCGACGACGCCGTCAAGCTCGTAGCGATCGCCGAGGCGTCGGGGCTGAGTCATTTCCTGCACTGTCCCTTACCGTTCATCTTGGGTGCCGGTGAGCTCTTGGGCCACCGGTGTCCATCATCGACCCGTTGCCGCATCACGTCTCCTCATTCGGCGGGTCTGTGTCACCGGGTTCAGGAGTTGTGCTCGGTGTGAGGCTCGGTGTCACCGTCGGGGTGGTTGGTGTCGGGGTGGGAGTCGTCGGGCTGGGGCTGGGTGGTGGCGACGTACTCGGCCTTGCGGTGGGCGTGGCCGATGTGCTTACCGTAGCCGACGGCGTGACCGAGGGGCGGGCCGACTTCGTCGGTGAGAGCGGCGGTCTGCTCGTCGGAGGCTTGCTTTTCGTCGGCCGTGCGCTCGGCGACGTGGTCGCCGGGCTCGACCGTACGACCGGCTCTCCCGGCTCGCTGTCACCGGGCTGGTTCGTCAGCTCGTGGACCGCCAGGGCACCAAGCCCGACCGCGGCGGCGCACCCCGCGACCGTGGCGACGATCACCGTCGTCCTGCGCAGGCCGCGGCGCCCGCGACGCGCCGGGACGGCACCCGGCGGAGTCGTGCCCGCGCCGGATCCCGCACCGGAATTTCCGCCCGCCCCGGAGCCCGCGCCCTGACCGGGACCCGCCGCCGGGCCCGCGGCGTCCCGGCCGGGCTCGGGCCGGAGGGGGACGGCGAGGGCGGAGGTGACCTCCTGGGGCCACTCGCTCGCGGGCTCCGCGCGCCAGCCCACCGGGTCGGTGAGCATGCCCAGACCGGTGGCACCGGTGGCGGTCAGCGCGTCGAGCAGCATGTCCGCCCGTTCCGACAGCTCCCTGGCACCGGCCGGGCGCCGCAGCGGATCCTTGGCCAGGCACGCCATGACCAGGTCGCGGACCGCCGGCGGGATCCACTCCGGCAGCGGCGGCGGGGGTTCGCCGATGTGCATGAGCGCGATCGCCACCTGCGTCTCGGCGCGGAACGGCGCCTGCCCGGTCAGGCACTCGTAGGCGACCACACCGAGCGAGTAGATGTCGGTGGCGGGCGTGAGCGGGTCGCCGGACGCCTGCTCGGGGCTGACGTACTGCGCGGTGCCCATCAGGATGCCCGTCTGGGTGACCGGCACCGCCTCCAGCGCCCTGGCGATGCCGAAGTCTGTGATCTTTATCACGCCCGCCTCGGTCACCAGAAGGTTCCCGGGCTTGATGTCCCTGTGGATGATCCCCGCGCGGTGCGCGGCGTGCAGGCCCATGGCGGTCTGGCGGACCACGTCGAGGGTGATCTCGGGGCTCAGCGCGCCGTCGCGGGCCAGGATGCCGGCCAGGGACTGCCCGGGCACCAGCTCCATCACCAGGTAGGCGACGCCGCCGCCCTCGCCGTAGTCGAAGACCTGCGCGATGCCCGGATCGGACAGCCCGGCCGCGATGCGCGCCTCGGAGCGGAACCGCAGGCGGAAGGCCGGATCCTCCGCCACGTGCGGGCGCAGCAGCTTCACCGCGACCTCGCGGCCGAGGAGCTCGTCCTTGGCTCGCCACACCTCACCCATGCCGCCCGACGCGATCCGCCCCAGCGGGCGGTACCGGCCCCCGAGCAACGCGGTCATCTACCCAGCACCGCTTCCATCACGCTCTTGGCGATCGGGGCCGCGGTCTGACCGCCGGAGGCGTCGCTGCCGGCGCTCCCGGACTCGACGATCAGCGCGACGGCGACCTTGGGGTCCTCCGCGGGGGCGAAGGAGATGAACCACGCGTGCGGGTCACGGCCCTGGGCGGTCTCCGCGGTGCCGGTCTTGCCGCCGACCGTCACGCCCGGGATCTGCGCCGCGCTCGCCGTGCCCTTGTTGACGACGTTGACCATCATCTCCTGGAGCTTGCGCGCGCTGTCCTCGCTCATCGCGGTGTCCAGCTCGTCGGGGTCGGCGCTCGCGACCTCACCGCCCTCGGAGTCGGCGATCTTGTTCACCAGGTACGGCTTCATGACCACGCCGTTGTTGGCGATACCGGCGGCGATCATGGCCATCTGCAGCGGGGTCATCTGGTTGCTGCGCTGGCCGATCGAGGCCTGGGCGAGGGCCGCCTGGTCCTCCTCGGGGCCGATGCTGCTGGGCGCCACCGGCATCGGGATCGCCAGCTGCTCGCCGCCGATGCCGAACTTGGCCGCCTGGTCGCGCAGCGCCTCGTAGCCGAGGTCCATCGCGATCTTGCCGAACGGGGTGTTGCAGGACTTCTCCAGCGCGAACGACAGCGTCACCCGCCCGGCGCCGCACGCCGCACCGCCGTAGTTGGGCAGGTCGGCGGTGGTGTTGGGCAGGTCGAGCCGCTGCGGGGCGTCGACCTGGGTCTCCGGGCCCACGGTGTCGTCGCTCTCCAGGTAGGCGGCCGCGGTGACCACCTTGAAGGTCGAGCCCGGCGGGTAGGTGCGCTCGACCGCCCGGTTCAGCAGCGGCGTGTTCTCGTCCTTCTCCAGTTTCTTGGAGGCCGCGTTCACCTCGGCCTTGTTGGGCTTGGACAGCGGGTTGGGGTCGTAGGTGGGGATCGAGACCATCGCGAGGATCGCCCCGGTCTTCGGCTCGATCGCGACCAGCGCGCCCTTCTTGCCGCTCTCGCCCAGCGCCTTGTACGCCGCCTCCTGCGCCCTGGGGTTGATCGTCAGGTCGACGTTGGCGCCCTTGCTCTGCTTGGCGGTGAACAGGTCGATGCTGCGCCGGATCAGCAGGTCGGCGCTCGTCCCGTTGAGGAGGCTGTTCTCGGCCCGTTCGATGTTGCTCTGGCTCTCGGGCGCGAAGAACCCGGTGATGGGCGCGTAGACCTTGCCCTCGGGATAGCGCCGCTCGAAGCGGAACTCGGGGTCGCCGGTGTCGACCGACTCGGCGAGGACCTTGTCGCCCGCGGTGATGCGACCGCGCTCGACCTCGTACTGCGCGTAGAAGTTGCGGGTGTTGCGCGAGTCCTTGCGCAGGTCCTCCGCGCGCACGGCCTGCAGGTAGTTCACATTGATCATGAGCAGGCCGAACATGAGCAGGCAGGCAAGGGCGGCGCGCTTGAGGGGACCGTTCATCGCTGGAACACCTGCGTCATTCCTTCGTCCTGGATGGCCTGGGGCGGAGGCTTCCTCGCCGTATCCGACATGCGTACCAGCAGCGCGATAAGGATCCAGTTAGCCAGCAGCGCCGATCCTCCCTGGGACATGAACGGGGTGACCAGGCCGGTCAGCGGGATCAGGTTGGTCACGCCGCCCACGATGATGAAGACCTGCCAGGCGAGGATGAACGACAGGCCTCCCGCGAGCAGCTTGGAGAACGGCTCGCGGGCCGCGATCGAGGTGCGCAGGCCGCGCTCCACCAGCAGCGCGTAGACCATCAGCAGGGCCATCAGCCCGGTCAGGCCGAGCTCCTCGCCGGCGGCGGTGAAGATGAAGTCGGAGAAGGCCAGCGGGATCTCGTCGGGGTGGCCCTGGCCGAGGCCGGTGCCGAGCACGCCGCCCTGCCCCATGGCGAACAGGCCCTGCATGAGCTGGAAGCTGCCGCCGAACTCGCGGTCGTACAGCGCCGGGTTCTCCGGGTCGAGGAAGACCTCGAAGCGGGCCGCGACGTGGTCGAAGAGCAGCCCCGCCAGGACCGCTCCACCGACGAAGAGCAGGATGCCGATGAGCACCCACGAGGTGCGCTGGGTGGCGATGTAGAGCATCGCGATGAACGTGCCGAAGATCAGCAGCGAGGAGCCGAGGTCCTTCTGCAGGATCAGCACGCCGAGGCTGAGGCCCCAGGTGATGAGCACCGGGCCCAGGTCGCGGGCCCGGGGCAGGTCGATGAAGAGCAGCCGCCGCCCGGCCAGGGCGAGCACGTCGCGCTTGGCGACCAGGTAGCCGGCGAAGAAGATGACCAGGGCGAGCTTGGTGAACTCCGCGGGCTGGAGGGTGAAGCCGGCGATGCCGATCCAGATGCGGGCGCCGTTGATCTCCTGGCCGATGAACGGCAGCAGCGGCGAGACCAGCAGCGCCAGGCCGACGGCGCCCATGGTGTAGGTCAGACGCTGCAGCGCGCGGTGGTCGCGCAGCACGATCAGCGTCACGGAGAACATGACGACCCCGACCGCGGTCCACATCAGCTGGTTGGTGGCCGAGGCCCCCGGCATGCCGGACGCCTCGAGGCGGTAGATGATCACCAGTCCGATGCCGTTGACCAGCGTCACCAGCGGCAGGATCAGCGGGTCGGCCCAGGGCGCGAACCTGGCCAGCACCAGGTAGGCGGCGAGCATGAGGCCGCCCAGGCTGAGGCCGTAGGTGACCATTCCCGCCGGGATCTGCTTGTCGAGGGCCAACCCCACGTTGGCGTACGCCAGCATCACGATGGCGACCGCGAATGCGAGCATCGCCAACTGGGCCACCCGCCGTTTGGCGGGAAGCGGGACCGGCTCTGCGCTAGGGGTGCTCATGTGTTTACTGTGACCTTGTGGGTTCGGGAGCCCTGGCGGGCGCGGAGGACGCGGAGGCGCTCGGGGATGCGGTCGGTTCGTCCTTCCCGTCGGATGCGGCCGCGGACGTCTTCAGCTCTTCGATCTTCTTCAGGCCCGCCTCGACGGTGGGGACGGGGATGCCGTCGCGGACCTGGCCCTGCTGGAACGCGCCGAGAGTCGTGATCGATTCCGCGGTGCTCCGGGCGACGTCGAAGAGCTCGATGGGGCCCAGGTTGGTCTTCACTCCCTGGAAGACCACGATCTCGTTGCCCTTGGCCCCCACGAAGTACTGGTCCTCCAGCCACTGCCCGCCGAAGTACCAGCCTAAGCCGCCCCCGATGACGACGACGCCGCCCGCCACGGCCAGGAGAGGCCACAGCCGGCGGCGTTTGGCCGGTCGGGCCGCGGCCCTGACGATCGGCTCGTCGTCGTCGGTGTCGTCGTCGGAGATGACGGGTTGCGGCATGGTGACCGCGCTGGCACGGCCCGCCGGGGTGTCCGGCGGTTGTGACCTCGGCATGCTGGAACCGGCGGCGCCGACCACGGCCGCGTCGGTGCGCGGCACGTGGGTCTCGTCCACCTCCAGCACGTCGGCGAGGACGCAGGTGATGTTGTCGGGGCCGCCGCCCCGGTTGGCCAGGTCGATGAGGGTGCGGACCACCCCGTCGGGGTCCTCGATCGTGGAGAGCGTGTGGTGCAGGGTCTCGGCGCTCACCACCCCGGACAGGCCGTCGGAGCAGAGCAGGTAGCGGTCGCCGATCTGGGCCTCGCGCAGGGACAGGTCGGGGTCGACCTCGCCACTGCCGTCGAGCGCCCGCAACAGGATCGACCGCTGGGGGTGGGTGGCGGCCTCGTCCTGGGTGATCCGGCCGTCGTCCACCAGTGACTGCACGAGGGTGTGGTCGTGCGTGATCTGGTAGAGCTCTCCGGCTCGCAGCAGGTAGGCCCGCGAGTCGCCGACGTGGACCAGGGCGACCCTCGTGCCCGACCAGAGCATGGCGGTGAGGGTGGTGCCCATGCCCTTGAGGCTGGGGTTGTGACTCACCATCTCGTGCAGCTTGCGATTGGCGTCGCGTACCGCCGCCTCGATGGCGCTGAGCAGGTCACCTCCCTGGGCGTCCGTGTCGAGCAAGGACATCTCGGCGATGGCGACCGAGCTGGCCACCTCGCCGTGTGCGTGGCCGCCCATGCCGTCCGCGACGGCGAGCAGGCGGCCGCTGGCGTAGGCGGAGTCCTCGTTGCCTTCGCGGAGGAGGCCGACGTCAGAGCGGGCGGCGTAACGGAGTGCGATGGTCATTTGCGCAATTCGATGACGGTCTTGCCAATGCGGATCGGAACACCGAGCGGCACCGGAGTCGGACGGGTGACTTTGGAGCGGTCAAGATACGTGCCGTTGGTAGAGCCGAGATCTTCCACGATCCACTGACCGTCCTGGGGGAAGAGCCGGGCGTGCCGGCTGGAGGCGTAGTCGTCGCTGACTACCAGCGTCGCGTCGTTCGCCCGGCCGATGGTGATGGGCGTCTCCGAGAGGGTAATGGTGGTGCCTTGGAGGGGGCCACCGGTGACGACCATCTCCCGGGGTTCCCCCTTCTTGGATTTGGCCGGAGTCTTCACCGGCTTGGGCGCCTTGCGCGCGGGGACGGCGGCGGCCGTGCGTGAACCGAACAAGTCTGTCCGGATCACACCGACCGCGGCAATCACGAAGAACCACAGCACCGCGAGGAAGGCGAGCCGGATCAGCAGCAGCGTGAGCTCGGACATGGACCGTCTGTTTACCTTTAATCGCGCCGGAAAACCAGAGTCGTTCGCCCCAGCGTCACGCGAGTGCCGTTCTGGAGCTCGACCCGGCGAACCGGCTGGCCGTTGACGAAGGTGCCGTTCGTGGAGCCGAGGTCGACGAGCGCGACCAGGGGACCCTCCACTCGCAGCTCGGCGTGGTGCCGGGACACACCCGGGTCGACCAGCCGTAGATCGCAGTCGGTGCCCCTGCCGAGCAGGGTCACCGGTGTTGTCAGGTCGAAGGACCGCTGGCCCTGCGGGTCGTCCTGGGTGGACACCAGCAGGCGGGGGCGGCCTCCGAACGCGTGGGACTTCGCGGCGGGCACGTCGCTCACCGGCTGGCGGATCTCGTCCTGCTCGACCGTCGCGCCACGGATCACGCCCGAGCGGATGCGGAACAGGCCGACCGCGAGGTCGTCGGCCGTCTCGAAGCGGACCCTGACCGGCCCCACGAAGGAGTAACCCTGTTCCTTGGCGTACTCCCTGGCGAGGTTGGCCAGCTCGTGGCTGATGCTGTCGGAGTAGACCTCCAACCGCTCGTTGTCGGTCGTGGACAGTTCGACCACGAAGTCGTTGGGCACGAGAGTGCGTCCCTGGGCGACGATCGCCGCCCGCTCGTCCATCTCCCGTTGGACCGCACTGGCGACCTCTACCGGCTGAAGGTCAGATTTGAACGCCCGTGCAAAGGCCCCTTCAACCAAACCTTCGAGCCTCCGCTCGAAACGCTGAAGGACTCCCACCGGGTACCTCCCCTCCTCCGTCTATGTGGTCGCGGCCGCTTGGGGGCTCGTTGGCTCGTTCCTCGCTCTCTCGCACCCAGCTGCTCCGCTTTCGCATCTAGGAGGATCGTATCCGGGTTCATGGGTACGGGCCGATCCGTGCTAATGTTTCGACCGCACCCAACAAGGGCGGGTGGCGGAACGGCAGACGCGCACGGTTCAGGTCCGTGTGTCCGAAAGGACGTGAGGGTTCAAATCCCTCCTCGCCCACAAGATCATCACCCCGGTCATGCGAGCATCGCGACCGGGGTTTTGTCGTTTCCTGGCGAACCGCGTATCCATCTGAGCCATCCGTAAGGTCTCGTGGCGGGCCGAGTCGATCATCGATCAAGGTAGTCGCTCGCTCCGTTATAGAGAAGTCTCAGGGGTTACGCATGGGTCTTGTGGTTTTTGGACCGCTACGACATGCCCATCGGTTCTACCCGGTCACGCTTGCTGATCACTTTCGGATGACTTGCAGTGATTCGCCGGTGTCTGATTACGCTTACAGAGAACACGGGCCGGAAAATAATCTTTCCCCGGCCCGTGTCGTCCTCCCACCGGTTCCGTGATCGATCTGGCCGGTCTCTCGCCGGCCCGGTGGGGCTCTCACCGGTCTGAACGGGCCTTCACCGGTCTGGCCGGTATTTCGCCGCTCCCGCTGCTCTTTCCCCGGTCTCGCCGCTCCCGTGGACGCCGGGAGCGGCGAGGACCGTTAGCGCGCCGCGGGCATCCGTACGTCCAGGATCTCGCCGAGCAGGTCCGTGAGGCTCACCATGCCGACCACCTCGCCACCGCCGTCGGTGACCAGGCCCAGGTGCGCGTGGGCGTCCTGGAGCGTGGAGACCGCGTCGGGGATCGTGGTCTCCTTGGCCAGGCGCGGCACCGGGCGGGCGAGCTCGGCGGGGCTCGCCTCCGGACGGACGAGGATGTCCCTGACGTGCACCACGCCCAGGACGTCGCCCGGCCTGCCGGAGGTGACCAGCATGCGCAGGTGCCCGTCGCGCGCGGCGACCTGGCGCATCCGCTCGCTCGTCGCGTCGGCGGGCACCGAGGTGGTCTTCTCCAGCGGCAGCATCAGCCGCTCCACCGGCTGCTGGTGGACCCGCAGGGCCCGGGTGAGCAGGTCGTGCTCGTCGCGGTCGAGCAGGCCCATCCGGCCCGACTCGCCGACCAGCATCGCCAGCTGGACCGGGGTCCTGGTGGTGGCCAGCTCGTCCTTGGGATGCACCCCGAACAGTCTCAGGATCCCGTTCGTCAGCCCGTTGAGCGCGGCGAGCACCGGCCGGACGACCCAGGTGAAGCCGCGGAACGGCAGGGCCAGGCCCATCGCCGCCATCTCCGGGTGGGTCAGCGCCCACGACTTGGGAGCCATCTCGCCGATCACCATGTGCAGGAAGGTGACGAACGCCAGCGCGATCACGAGCGAGACGGGGACCCGCAGCGACTCGGGCAGGCCGACCGCGCCGAAAACCGGCTCCAGCAGGTGTTCGATGGCCGGTTCGGTCACCATGCCCAGGCCGAGCGAGCACAGCGTGATGCCCAGCTGGGCTCCGGCCAGCATCAGGGAGAGCTCCCTGCCGCCGCGCACGGCGGCGCGGGCGGCGAGCCGGGTCAACCGGCCTCCCCGGCCCGCGAGCTCCTCCAGGCGGTGCCTGCGGGCCGAGATCACCGCGAACTCGGCGGCGACGAAGAAGGCGTTGCCGATCAGCAGGGCCACGCCGAGCAGCAGGGCGGAGGTGGTGCTCATCGCCGCCTCGCCTCGCTCCGCTCGATCATGGGCGCCTCGGGGCCACGCTCGATCATCCGCGGCGCGGTCATCGCCGGTCGGTCCTCTCTCCCGGTTCTCGGCTCCGGGGCGTCCCCGGGATCGGCGTCCTGTGACGCGGTGAGCGACAGCCGCACCCATTCGGGGACCCTGCGGTGCACCGAGAGCACGGTAAGCGCCGCCTCCCTCTCGTCGGCGCTGTCGTTCTCCAGGGGGTCGTTGCGCGACGTGAGCGTGACGGTCACCTGGTCGCCGGGCTCGCTCATCCGGCCGAGGGTGGCGAGCACGAGGCCCGCGACGGTGTCGTAGTCGTCGCTCTCGGGGAGTTGCAGGCCGATGGCCCGCTCGATCTCGTCCAGCCGGAGCGTGCCCGGCAGGTCCCAGGTGCCCTCGTCGCCCGCGACGACCCCGGCGGGCTCCGGGTCGTTCTCGTCGACGAGCTCGCCGACGAGCTCCTCCGCGAGGTCCTCTATGGTGACCACGCCGGCCAGGCCGCCGTACTCGTCGATGACGCACGCCAGGTCGTCGTGGGCGGTGCGCATGCGCTCCAGTACGAGGGGCAGCGGCGAGGAGGTGGGCACCAGGAGCGCGGGGCGGGTGATCTTTTCCAGCGTGCCGTCGGCCAGTCCCGACCTGAGCAGCTCGCGGACGCCGGTGACGCCGACGACGTCGTCGCCGTTCTGGTTGCAGAGCACCGGATAGCGGGAGTGGCCGTGCCTGCGGACGGCGTCGATCAGGTCGGAGATCGGCCGGTCGTCCCTCAGCAGCACCACGCGGGGGCGCGGCACCATGACGTCCTCGGCGGTGCGGTCGCCGAACTCCAGGGCGCGGCCCAGCAGCTCCGACAACCTCGGCGGGAGATCACCCGCGGTGGCGGACTCGGAGATGATCCGGGACAGCTCCTCGGGGCTGGCGCCGTGCTCGATCTCCTCCACCGGCTCCACGCCGACCCGGCGCAGCAGGCCGGTGGCGGCGGAGTCGAACAGGCGGATGACCGGCCCGGCGATCCGCAGGTAGATCATCGTCGAGCGGGCGAGGAACTTCGCCACCGGCTCGGGACGGGCGATGCCCAGGTTCTTGGGGGCCAGCTCACCGAAGACCATCTGGATGACGGTGGCCACCGCGACGGCTAGTGCCACGGCGATGCCGGGCACGGCCCCGCGCGGCACTCCCGCGGTCTCCAGCCAGGGGCGGATGACCGTGGCGATGGCGGGTTCCGAGATGAAGCCGACGAGCAGGGCGGTCACGGTGATGCCGAGTTGCGCCCCCGACAGCATGAACGACAGGCGTCCCGTCACCTCCAGCGCCCGTGCCGCGGCCGCGTCGCCGGAGTCGGCCTGCTCGCGCAGCACACCGCGGTCCGCCGCGACGAAGGCGAACTCCTGGGCGACGAAATAGCCGGTGGCGAGGGTGAGCAGGAGGATGGCCAGCAGGCCCAGAGCCGTGTTCACCGGGCGGCTCTCCCGGTCGGTTCAGCGGTGCCCGTGCGTTCGCACGGGCAGGTATTCCACGGGTCCGGAGTGGACACGATCATCCTTTCGAGCAGAGGTAGTCCTCTACCGTAACGATCCGGGTGGGGGCTGATGTTTCCGGATCGGCCGACGATCGCATTGCTGGTCGCTAACAACCTGTCTGAGTACTTTTACCTAGGGAAACCTTGGGCACCTGGCGGCAGGCGCTCCAGCCACGACGTAGCGTCGATAATGACGTTTTCACCATGAGATCAAGAAGTGGCGGGACAAGACGTGGCTGACAGGCCCGAAGACGACGATCGCACTCGCGCGCTGCGATCGCCCACGCCGGGGCCCGTGCCGCCGAGAGCGGCCGGGCAGCCCGCCTACCCCTCGCCTGGCGGTTCGGGGACGCCCGTCCGGCAGCCGGCGTCCTCGCGGAGGGAGACACCCGTCCGGGAGGAGGCGTCGCGCGAGGTGCCGCCGCCCCGGGGCGGGCGGGTGTACGGCAAGGCCAGGTCGGGTTCCAGCCCGGTCAAGCCGCTGAACGCGCCCCCGGCCCCGCCCGGGGACTCCGGCGGCCGAGGAGGCGGGAGCGCGTCGCGCATGCCCGGCTGGCGGCCGAGGCGTCCCGGCAGGCTCATCGTGCGGATCCTCGCCGGGCTGGTCGTCGTGCTGCTCGTCCTGGCCGTCGGCGGATATTTCGTGATCAACTCGCGGCTGACCAAGATCGAGGCGCTCACCGACTACGAGGGCCGTCCCGCCGACACCCCCGGCACCAACTGGCTGCTGGTCGGCTCCGACAGCCGCGCCGGCCTGACCGCGGCCCAGCGCAGGAAGCTCGCCACGGGCAAGGCCGTGGGCCGCAGGACCGACACGATGATGCTGCTGCACATCCCCGAGGGCGACGGCCGCCCGACCCTGGTCAGCCTCCCGCGCGACTCGTACGTGCCGATCGACGGTCACGGCAGCAACAAGCTCAACGCCGCCTACGCCTTCCAGGGCGGGCAGCAACTGCTTCCCAAGACCGTGGAGCAGGTCACCGGGCTGCGTCTCGACCACTACATGGAGATCGGCTTCGGCGGCTTCGTGGGGATCGTGGACGCCATCGGCGGGGTCGAGATCAACGTCAAGCAGGCGATCAAGGACCCCAAGGCCGGGATCAACCTGAAGAAGGGCCTGCAGACGATGGACGGGGGGACTGCCCTCGGTTACGTCCGCACCCGCGCCACCGGCGCGATCCCCGACCTCGACAGGACCCAGCGCCAGCGCCAGTTCTTCTCCGCGGTGGTGAAGAAGGCGGCCAGCCCCGGCGTCCTGATCAACCCCTTCACGTCCGTCCCGCTCGCGCTGAGCGCGGCCGACTCGGTGTCCGTCGGCGAGGAGACCGGCGCCTTCGACCTGCTCTCCCTCGGCCTCGCCATGGGCGGCGACCCGGTCACCACGGTCGTGCCCATCGGCTCCCTGCCCACCATCGACGGCCAGTCCGTCGTGAAGTGGGACCGGGAGAAGGCCCTGCGCATGTTCGAGGCCCTGGCCCAGGACAAGCCCGTGCCCGAGGACGCCCTCGGCAAGTGACGTCCCGCCCCGGCCCCCGGGCCGGGGCGCCGGCCGGCGGTTCCCGTCCACGGCACTTTCCTCCGGCCCTCCCGCCCCGGTCTTCTCCCCGAAGCGACGCGGAGACGACGCGGAGGCGGGACAAAGGCGGGGCGGGCACGGGATCGGACGTCCTCGCCGGGCGGAGCACCCTCGTGACAGTGCCCGCCCGGCGAGGGCCGGCGGACCTCAGCTGCCGGCGCTGACGACGACCCCCGCTATCACGGCCGCCATGACGGCGGCGTTGACGGCGGCGATGGTCTGGGAGACCGCCTTGCCGGCCCACTCGCCCTCGGTGATCTCCTTGATCCGTTCCTTGCTCGCACCGGGGAACGCCTTACGGTCGATCTTGGCCGCGTGCAGGATCGCGATCAGCACCGCGGCCCGCTCGTCGGGGGTGGCGCCGGACAGCACACTCTGGACCCGCTCGCGGATCGCCAGCTCGACGCCAGGGTCGCGCTCGGGGTAGCGGGTGCTCGGGAAGATTCCCAGGACCTTGCGCCGCTCCTCGTCCAGTACGCCCCGCTCCGCCAGGCGCGCCAGCAGGCGGGCGCGAAGCTTGCCGGAGTGGAGCCTCTGCACCCACCACTCGGGCTTGCGCGCCTTGGACTCCGCCGCGATCCTGGCCAGCGCCGTGTCGAGCTCCTCATCCCCGACCGGGGTCGCGTCGAGCACGGCGACCTTCCTGTCCGCGAGGTCGATCCGGCCGCCGACGGCCAGTTCCGCCAGCAACGCGCCGCCGAGCGCGGCGTCCAGCTCCGAGGAGCCGATGAGTTGTCTGCCCTGCTCCTCGTCGTACGCGAGCAGGAGCACTTCCTCAGCGATCGTCGTCATCGTTCGACACTACGTCGCGGGCGCTTCGCGGCCGTAAGCACTCCGTAATCGATCTAGGGCGGTATCGCGGATAGCCTCGGCACCGAGGCCGGAGGGACGTCTCGACTTCCTCGCCGTAACCGGAGACCAGGGGTCTCCACGCCGGAGGTATGCGATGGGAGTCCAGATGAGGGTCAAGAGGCTGCTCCGGCACCCCGTCACGTGGGGTGTCCTGGCGCTGGGCGCCGTCGCGCTCGGTGTCGCGCTGTACCTGTTCCAGCCATGGCGCCTGTTCACCACCGTCGAGGTGAACGAGGCGCTGCCCGTCGCGGCCGCGTCCCCCGGGCCGGAGGCCACCGGGCAGGGCGAGCCGGCCGAGCCGGCCGAGCCCGCCAGGGCCACCGAGACCGCCCAGGACCAGGAGCCGAAGGTCCTCGCCACGGGCACGTTCATCTCCCACGAGCACGAGACCGAGGGCAGGGCGAGGGTACTGGAGCTGTCCGACGGGAGCCGGGTCCTGCGGATCGAGGACCTGAACACCTCCGACGGCCCGGACCTGCGGGTCTGGCTCAGTGACCAGCCCGTCAAGAAGGGCAACGCGGGATGGTTCAACCTGGACGACGGCAAGCACCTCGAACTCGGCGATCTGAAGGGCAACAAGGGCAACGCCAACTACGCCATTCCCGCCGGGGCCGACCTCGACAGCCTGAAGTCCGTCACCATCTGGTGCAAGCGCTTCAGCGTCTCCTTCGGCGCCGCCGCCCTGACCTGACACAATCTCCGACCCATGAGCGTTTCTGAGGAACTCCACGTCATCGGCCGCCCGCTCGTCGAGGCGCAGCTCGCCCATCCGACGGTGGCGGGCATCGCGCGGGGAGATCTGCCCGAGCCGGTGTTCCGGTCGTGGCTGGAGCAGGACTACCTGTTCCTGCTCGACTACGTCCGCGTCTTCTCGAGACTCGCCTGGCAGGCCCCGGACGGGCATCTGGGCGACCTGGTGGACCTGGCGCACGCCACCTTCCACGAGGAGCTGAGCCTGCACCGGTCGCTGTCGGCCGAGTTCGGCGCCGACCTCGGCGGGGCGAGGAAGGGCCCGGCCTGCGCGGCGTACACCTCCTTCCTGCTCGACTCCGCGGCCGTCTACGCCGACGGCCTGGCCGCGCTCTACCCCTGCATGTGGGGTTACTCCACGCTCGGCCGCGCCCTGGCGGAGAATCCGCCCGCCGAACCCCGCTACCGCGCCTGGGTCGACACCTACGCCCACCCGGCCTTCGCCGAGCTGACCGGGCGCATCGCGGTGATGATCGACGAGGTGGCGCCGGACCCGGGCAGGGCCGGGAAGCTGTTCGCCGAGGGGATGGCTCACGAACTCGCCTTCTGGGACGTGCCCTGACCCCGTCCGCCCGTTCGCCCGGCTGCGGCCTCGGGTCGGGTGATCTGGTAGGGCTGGACGTACCGAATTGGCCTGCTATCAGGGGAAATCGAAGGTCCGGATGAGGGCATCCACGTGGCTTTGCGCCCCATCCGGTGGAGGAGTTGGAACAATGGGCGTATGAGTGTTCCTGAGGTCGAGGCGCAGGCCGTGCCGGATGACGCGTTCCTGCTCGACGTGCGCGAGAGCGACGAGTGGCGCGCCGGGCACGCGCCCGGCGCCGTCCACATCCCCCTGGGTGAGCTGCAGTCCCGGGTCGACGAGGTGCCCAAGGGCGCGCCCGTCTACGTGATCTGCCGGGTCGGCGGCCGTTCCGCGAACGCCACCGCCTGGCTCAACCACGTCGGCTGGGACGCGATCAACGTCGGCGGCGGCATGCGGTCCTGGGACGGCGCGGGGCGTCCGATGATCGCCGAGAGCGGCCAGGACCCCTTCGTCGCCTGAGCCGCCCGCACTCGTCACCTGAGTCGTCCGAGCCGTGCGAGGGGGAGTCCTCGCCCGAGCCGTCCGGACCGCGCGAGGGAGGAGCCCTCGCCGGGACGTGAGGGGGAGCCTCCGCCGAGACTCTTGCCAAGAAAGGCAAGAAAGGAATGAATGGAAAATTCAGGGCGAATGTCTACCGCGGGAGCTCGGGCGTAACCGGGCTGAGAGAGCGGAACCGCAGAGGGTCTCATCGACCTGCGACGCGCCGCCGACCGCATGAACCTGTCCGGATGGTGCTGCTCTGGCGAGTGGTGGTGTTGCCGTACAGGTCAAAGGCCACTCGCAAGGCAGGCGAGTGGCCTTGCCGATCCGTGCGCGGCTACGAAGTACGGCAGCGGCTCTGACCGAACCGCGCCGGGGTACATCGTTCGACCGCGCGAGGCGCCGTACATCCCTTGCCCTGGATCTTGAGTCGGCCTGCCGGACCCTTCTCCGTTTCAAGAATCTCAGGGGCGAACGATCAACCTCACAAAGGCTCCTCTTGCCCCAGTCGAGACAAATCATGAGAGCTGGGTGACATGCCCCAGTCTGTCACTTGTCCCGTCTCGGCATCGACGATGATCGTTATGGAGTTGCCCGAGATCGACCTCTCTCCATGCATGGTTCTCCTCAGGAATTCTCCCTCCATCTGGATCACGTAGACGCTCGCGTCCCCGCTCACGCGTGAAGCCGTGGTTTCCCCGAGTGCTGCCTGACGTGTTGATGCGACATAGCGGATATTCGCCGGGTTCCGCTCTTCGTGTCTACCGGCCAAACGTCGAGCGATCGCCATCAGGTCGGCGCGCTGCCGAGCGCTCGGCGCCCCGGGAACAGTGGCTTCTCGCGTTTCCTGAGGATGTGGCGTCGAGATTTCGGGTCGGGCGTACGGAGGGATGTCCGGGGGACGCGGGGGAGGATCCATGTATTGGACATACCCTCCTGCCGCCGGGAGAAATTGATTGACGCGTTGCCCGCGTCGTCGCTCCTGTGGATGCCGGCGGGGCCTCGGACGCGCTCGGACGCGCCGGCTGACGAGGGGGCTCTAGGCGCCAGGTCGCCGGTAGGGCGCGGGATCAGCCTCCAGAGACACCTCTGGGTCTGGAGGGGGCGCCTCTGGACCCAGAGGTCAGGCGGTTGTCGTACAGCCATGAGGTACGGCTACCGCCACGTACGTAGCCGTACCTCTGCGAACGTCCACGGACTCCCCTCGTGAGATGGCCGTGCCAACCCGGCACTGGCCGAATACGGGCGGATGGTGCATCATGAGGGCGCGAGCTGGGGTGATCCCGGCTTCGCGTATCGACCAACGCGGGAGCTTGGGGCAACCAGGCTGAGAGGGCGACTACTGCTGTCGCCGACCGCATGAACCTGTCCGGGTAATGCCGGCGTAGGGAGTGTGCGTGATGACGTCTGCCGCCGTCGATTCCAAGGGCTCCGGGGACTCCGGGGACTCCGGTGCGGCCGAGGCGCCCCTCACCCTCGGCGAGGCTCCTCCCAAGGCCCTCGGCGTGCTCGACCAGGGCGCGCTCTGGGCCAACCTGGGTGTCAGCCTGCTCGGCTTCTCCGGCGCGATCGCGCTGATCAATCCGCTCGGCGACCGGCCGCTGAGCTTCGTGGCCGCGATCCTGGCCGCCGTCGTGGGCAGCGTCATCGGTACCGCGATGGTGGGCCTGGCCGCGATTCCCGGGCAGCGGACCGGCGCTCCGGCGATGGTCCTGCTGCGCGGGCTGTTCGGGGCCAGGCTCTCCTACCTGCCGACCGTGCTGAACATCGTCCAGATGCTGGGCTGGGGAGCCTTCGAGCTGTGGGTCATCGCCCAGGGCGCCCAGGCCATCGCCGGATCCTTCGGCGTCGAGGTGCCCTACGCGGTCTGGGTGGTCGTCGCTGGGGTGATCACCACCGCGCTGACCATCCGGCCGCTGGGAGCGGTCCGCCTGCTCCGCAGGTACGTCACCGCCGGCGTGGTGATCTCGATGATCTGGTTCATGGTCGCCCTGTTCCAGCGGGGACCGGCGATCGGCGGCGGATCCTGGGAGGCGTTCGCGCCGTCGGTCGACTACGTGATCGCGCTGTCGGTCTCGTGGGTGCCGGTCGCGGCGGACTTCGCCCGCTTCTCCCGCTCCGGCAGGGCCGCCTTCACCGGGGTCGTCGGCGGTTACACGATCGCCCAGGTGGCCTGCCTGGTCCTCGGCATCGCGGCGCTCGCGCTGGTCGGCAACGACCCGAACCAGGTCTGGGACCCCTTCGTGGCCGCGGCACTCGGCCCGCTGTTCTTCGGCATCCTGGTGCTGCGCGAGACCGACCAGTCGTTCGTGAACGTCTACTCCACCGCGATGTCGCTGCAGAACCTGCTGCCCAGGCTGGACCGCCGGATCATCTCCGTGGCCATCGGCGTGCTGGTCACCCTGCTCGCGATCTTCGTCAACGCCGAGACCTACACCGGCTTCCTCGGCCTCATCGGGGCGGTCTTCGTGCCGATGTTCGCGGTGCTCGCCGCGGACTACTTCCTGCTCGGCGGCGCCAGGGGCTGGGACACCTCGGAGACCGCGCCCTCGCGCCCGCTCATGGTGCTCCCGTGGGTGCTGGGTTTCGTGACCTGGTGGATGCTCGCCGCGCTGCCGGCCGCCCCGGAGGTCGCGTGGTGGACCTCGTTCTGGAACGGCGCCCGCGACGCGCTCGGCTTCGTCCCGCAGCCGTGGATGAGCGCGTCCGTCGGCGCGTTCCTCGTCGCGGGTCTCGTCACCCTGGGGCTCGGCGCGCTCCGGCGCCGCTCCTGACCGCGCCGCCTGTACGGCTCCGGCGGTTTCGGTCGTAGAGGCGGTCGTGGGCGGTCCCAGGGGGTCCTGGGGGTCCTGGGGGAAGGCGGGCTACGCGCCGCCGCCGGGCCCGCGGAGCACGGCGGCGGACTCGATGCGCAGCAGTCGTTCCTTGGCGGCCGAGCCTCCGGCGTACCCGCCGAGGACGGCCTCGCTCTCGACCACCCGGTGGCACGGCACGATGACGCACACCGGGTTGCTGCCCAGCGCGTTGCCGACCGCCCGCAGCGCGCGCGGCCTGCCGATCCGCTCGGCGATCTCGAGGTAGGTCGTCACCGTCCCGTACGGCACCGCGAGCATCATCTGCAGCACGGTCCTGGAGAACTGGGTGGCCAGGCGCAGGTCGACCGGCGTGGTGAAGGCGCGGAGCCTGGCGGAGAAATAGGCGTCCAGCTCCCGGCGCACCGGGTCGAGCCGCCGGGCGTCCGGCCCGATGAACGTGCCGACCTCCCTGCTGATCCGCTCGAAGACGACGTTCTCGTCCTCGTAGCTGCAGGCCACCACACCCCTGCTCGTCACGGCGAGGGTCAGACGCCCCAGCGGGCCGTCGAGCGTGCCGAACGCGATGTCGGGATGGCTCGTGCCGACGTAGTCGGGCGAGGTCACCCGTAGCAATGCATCGATGTCGCCGGATGACATGGCCCCACCCTTTCGTATCCAGGTGTGTGGTGACCGCAGAGTATCGGACGGATCGCCCGGCCAGTGGCAACACGTGCGGGACGAAAGTGCCAAGATCAGACCGGTTGAGACGGCACTATGGGTGTGTGGTGGACTACAGGGCCGACAGTGACGGGGGCATCGGCCGTGAGGTCGTCGCCGCGGCGCCCAACGCGATCGTCGCCATCGATCGCGAGCAGACGGTCCTCGCCTGGAACCCCGCCGCCGAGCGCCTGTTCGGCTGGTCGGCCGACGAGATGGTCGGCCGCCGGGTGCCGGTGGTCCCCGAGGAGCTGACGGCAGAGCACAACGCGGTCCTGGAGAAGGTCCGCACCGGCGGCCAGGTCTCGCTGAGGACCAAGCGGTTCCGCCGCGACGGCAGCCTGCTCGACGTGCGGGTCGACACCGCCGCGCTGTCCGCGCCGGACGGCGCCTTCCTCGGCTACGTCAGCGTCTACCACCTGGCCCAGGACGACGAGACCGCCAACGACCGCAACGCCCGCCGGGCGCAGCTCGTCCGCAGGCTCACCGACGTGGTCGCCGACATCAACGCCGAGCTGGAGCTGCCCGCCGTGCTCGACCGGATCGCGGCCAGCCTCGCCGACCTGACCGGGGCCGACGCGGGCGGGTTCGTGATGATCGAGGGTGACCGGCTCCGCCTCGTGGCCTGTCACAACCTGCCCGACTCGATGCGCGACTCGACCGCCGACCTCCGCACCAGCCTGGTCGGCAAGCTGCTGCGCGAGGGCAGGACCGTCCTGCTGGAGACCGGCGACCAGGACCGGCTGGACCGGTTGATCTGGTCGCGACTGCCCGGCCTGCACACCATCGCGCTCGGCCTCGCGGCCATGGGCGGGCGGTCGTACGGCGCGCTGTACGCGCTGTTCGCCAAGCGCAAGGCGGGCCACCTGGAGCTGGAGCTGCTGGAGCTCCTCGCCGGTCACGCGGGCATCGCCGTGGGAAACGCCATGGCCTACCAGGAGGCCGTGCGGCAGCGCGCCCACGAGCGGGCGGTGTTCGACGCCAGCGCCGACGGCATCGCGGTCCTCGACGACACGGGCCGGGTGGTCCAGTGGAACCCGGCCGCCAGCGAGCTGACCGGCTTCCACGCGGCCGAGGTGATCGGCGGGCCGCCGCCCTTCCAGCTGCCGGGGCCGGGGGACAAGCTCAGCATCCAGCTGCCCTCGGGCACCTGGCTGGACGTGCTCTGCGCCGAGATCGTGGAGACGGGCGAGATCGTGGTCGACTTCCGCGACGTCACCCGCGCGAAGGAGCTGGAGGAGGCCAAGGACCTCTTCCTCGCCACCACCAGCCACGAGCTCCGCACGCCGATCACCGTGGTCCGCGGTTTCGCCAGCACGCTCGACAGCCGCTGGGACAGCATGGCCGAGGCCGAGCGACGTGCCGCCGTGCACACCATCGCCGAGCGGGCCCGCTCGCTGGGCCAGCTCATGGACCACCTGCTGCTGGGCTCGCGCGCGGGCGCCGGCGAGCTCACGCTCAGGATCGAGAGCTTCGACCTGGCCGAGCTGGTCCGGGCCGCCACGCTGGGCCTGCCGATCCTGTCGGACCTGCACCGGGTCGAGGTCGACGTCCCCGACGATCTGCCCCCGGTCTCCGGTGACGCGCTGGCCACCGACATCCTGCTGGCCCAGTTGCTGGAGAACGCCTTCAAGTACTCGCCGGACGGTGGCCTGATCAGGGTCGAGGCCTGGGTGGACGGCGACAGGGTGGTGCTGGTGGTGGACGACGAGGGCGTCGGCATCGCCCATGCCAGCAGGGAGCGCGTCTTCGAGCGCTTCGTCCAGGCCGACAGCGGCGACCGCCGCAGGTTCGGCGGGGTCGGCCTCGGCCTCTACATCGTGCGGAGCCTCGCGCGGGCCCAGGGCGGGGAGGTCTCGGCGCATCCGCGTCCCTCCGGCGGCACCCGGATGAGGCTGGCCCTTCGTATCGCCGACACGCCGGGCGCCCTTACCTGATCGACACGCCGAACCCGTAACGAGTCGGTAACGGATGTGCTGATCTATTGTCGAATGTGCACAAGCTGTAATTGACGCCCGGTTTCCAAGACTATCTAACGGGGCATTTCGGTCGTACTGGGGTGAGTTCCTCAGGGGGGAACAGGCATACGGGGAGGTGAGTGCGTCGAGCGTCGTTCTGTTGCCGTATGCACCGTCCAGCGTCGCTGTCGCACGCCAGCGCCTCTGCTCTGACCTGCAGGAACGGGGTGTGTACGAGACCGCTATCGACGACGCGGTGCTCGTGGTCAGCGAACTGCTGAGCAACGCGCTGCGTCACGCCCACCCGTTGCCGTCAGGACAGATCAGAGTGTCATGGCGCTGGACCGAAGAGCATGTCGAGGTCGCTGTGAGTGACGGTGGCGCGGCCACCGAACCGCGGGCGGGACGCCCGACGCTCTCCTCCCTGGGAGGGCGAGGCCTAGGAATCGTCGAGTATCTGGCCTCCAATTGGGGTGTCAGACACGAGGGGGACATCACCACGGTATGGGCGGTGGTCACGGCGGTCGACACGGTAGGTAACGGCCACGTTTCCCCTCCCGAACCCGCTCTCAGGGAATGCGGATAACCGTTTTTCCGGGTTCCGTCCCGCTTCAAATGTCGTGAAGCGGGACGGGACCAGGTACCTCTCCGGTGGGGCGACGTCGTTATCAGGTGTGAAGGTTTTCCCGCGAGATGACGCCCTTACCAGGTGTGAAGGTTTTTCCGCGAGATGACGCCCTTACCAGGCGTGAAAGTTTTCCCGCGGAATGGCGTCCTTACCAGGTGTGAAGGCTTTCCGGCGCCGACTACCCCTCCCGCCGATCGGCGGGACGCGCTTCTTCCCCGGTCCCCGGTCCCCGGTCCCCGGTCCCCGGTCCCCGGTGCCCGGTATCCGGATTCCCGAGTGCCGCCCCGCCCTCAGCCCCCGGCGAGCGCCGGGCGGTGCAGCACCGCCTTCTCCCCGGCCGTCCAGGCCGTCGTGACGAGGAGATAGACCCCCGCCGCGAGCGGCAGCACCGCGGCGACCAGGACGGTCCCGTACGGCAGCAGGGGCAGTATCCGGCGCAGCGCCGCGGGCCGCACGTCCTCGCTCATCGTGCGCCGCATCCGGCGGGACGTGATCCACGCCACGGCGACGAGCAGCAGGAAGAGCCCGGCGAAGACCAGGGTCGGGCCGCTGATCAGCCCGAATCCGGCCACCGTGCCCGCGAACTGCTGACCGAGCGGCACCCCGAAGAGCCCGTGGGTCAGGAGCGCGTTGGCCTGCCCGGCGATCGTCGAGGAGATGAACACCTGGTACGTCACCATCAGGAACGGCATCTGCGCCACGGACGGCAGGCACCCGGCCAGCGGCGAGGTCTTCTCCCTGGCGTAGAGGGCGGCCAGTTCCCGCTGGAGCCGCTCGGGGTTGCGGCCGTGGCGCTTCTTGAGCCTCTGAAGCTCCGGGGCGAGGCGTACCCTGGCCCGCTCGCCCCTGGCCTGCATGACACTGAGCGGGAGCAGCAGCAGCCGGACGAGGACGGTGAACACGACGATCGCCGGAGCGGTGGAGCCCAGCGGCTCGGCGAGCGCGGCGATGAGGCCGGCGGTGAACGCGATGACGGGGTCGAACATGAAAGGGCCCTTCTGAGCGGAGTGGAGACGGCACAGAAGGCGCCCGCGAACCGCGGGGTCTTTCCCGGACGCGTACGCGCGGCGCACGGCGGCCGGGTGCCTCCGGGGCACGTTGATCACGTGTGTACACGGTGATCACGCGCGTGCGGGGCATGCCGGTCACGTGCGCGCGGGGCACGCGAGGATCGCGAGAGGTCGCGGAGGATTACGCGGGCGCCGGGCCCGCGGAGGGTGCTCTGGGCCGGGATCTCCCGGCCGCGTCGGGGTCGCGCTGCCGGACGAACATCGTCCGTCTGGCCCGGTCGCGCCGGGACATCGGCGACCGTGACTCCGTACCCGAGGTGACGGGCGCCGGGCGCAGAGCCCAGGCGAGCAGGAGCACGCCCAGCCCGACCACGGCGGCGGCCGTCAGGACACCGCCGCCGTCGAACATCCAGACCGCCAGGGTCTGGACGGCGAGTAGCAGGTTCACTTCTTGAACTTCGCCACCGCGGTGACCAGCGCGACGACCACGAAGGCCACCACCGCCAGGAGGAGCGCGAACTTCAGCAGCCCGAAGAGGGCGGGCAGCACGAACCCGAACACCACGTAGAGCGCGAGCAGGACGCCCAGAACCCCCAGCACGATACGACTCATGCGATCCACCGTACGCCGGGAGGGGCGCCGGCGGGCGCCTCGATCGTAACGATGGTCATAACGATCGAGTGCTTACGGACCGGTGACACGGCTTAGGGATCGTCCCCTCGCGGGCCTACCGTGGGGACCATGAGTGCGCGGATTCTGGTGGTCGACGACGATTCGATGGTGGCCGAGGTCGTGGCCCGCTACCTGGAACGCGACGGTCACGTGGTCGAGTGCGTCGGAGACGGCGCCGAGGCGCTCAGACGCGCGCTGGCCAGTCCACCCGACCTGATGGTGCTCGACCTGATGCTCCCCAAGATGGACGGCCTCCAGGTCTGCAAGAAGCTCAGGGAGCGGTGGCCGGTTCCGGTGATCATGTTGACCGCGCTCGGTGACGAGCTGGACAGGGTCGTCGGCCTGGAGACCGGCGCCGACGACTACGTCACGAAGCCCTTCAGCCCCCGGGAGCTGGCGCTGCGCGTGCAGTCCGTCCTGCGGCGGGCGCGCGGGTCCTCCCTGCCGGCCGGTACCGGCGTGCTCAGGGACGGCGAGCTGGCTGTCGACGTCGGTGCCCACGAGGTGCGGCTCCGCGGTGACGAGATCATGCTGACCGCCCGCGAGTTCGACCTCCTCGCCCACCTGATGCGCAACCCCCGCCAGGCCTTCAGCCGCTCCGCCCTGCTCGACCAGGTCTGGGGCTGGTCCTTCGGCGACTCGTCCACGGTGACCGTCCACGTCCGCCGCCTCCGCGAGAAGATCGAGCCCGACCCGACCGACCCCCGGCGCATCGTCACCGTGTGGGGCGTCGGCTACCGCTACGAACCGCTGGTGGAGCCGTGATCCCGGAGATCCTGCTGATCGTCGCGGTCACCGCCGGGCTCGGCCTGCTGATCGCGCTGGCCGGGCTGGGCACGATGCGGCTGCTGCGCGAGCGGTCGATCGGCGTGATGCTCGCGGTGGTCGTCGTGGTGACCGTCATGGCGACGGTCGGCGGCATGACGGCCCTCACCCTGAAAATGATCATCGAGGGGGCGTTGAGGGACATCGTGCTCAGCGTCGTCGCCGTGAGCGGCCTGGTCGGGCTGGGCGTCGCGACCGTGCTCTCGCGCCGGGTCGTGGCGGCCAGCCGCAGGCTCGTCGACGCCGTGCACGCCGTACCGGCCTCGGGGGAGTTCACGCCTCCCGAGGGGCTGCCCGCCGAGCTCGGCACGATCGCCGGAAGCCTGGACCAGGCCTACCGGCGGCTGCGCCTCGGCCACGAGCGCGAGCGCGCCCTGGAGAGCGCCCGCCGCGAGCTCGTCGCCTGGGTCAGCCACGACCTGCGCACCCCGCTGGCGGGCATGCGGGCCATGGCCGAGGCCCTGGAGGACGGGGTGGTCGCCGACCCGGAGACCGTCGGCCGCTACCACCGGCAGATCCGCCTGGAGGTGGACCGGCTGTCCGCCATGGTCGACGACCTGTTCGAGCTGTCCAGGATCCACGCGGGGACGCTGCGCCTGTCGCGCGACCGGATCGGCCTCGGCGACCTGGTCGCCGACGCGCTGGCCGGGGTGGAGGAGCTGGCCAGGGGCAAGAGGGTGCGACTGGCCGGCGAGGTCGGCCCGGTGGTCCCCGTCCAGGCCGACGCGGCCCAGCTCTCCCGGGCGCTGCGCAACCTGGTGGTCAACGCGATCAGGCACACTCCGGGCGACGGCACGGTCGTGGTCCGCGCCTCGGTCGAGGACGACACCGCCTGCCTGTCCGTCGCCGACGGCTGCGGCGGCATCCCGGCCGACGACCTGCCCCGCGTCTTCGACGTCGCCTTCCGCGGCGAGACGGCCCGTACCCCCAGCGCCGACGGCGCCGGGGCGGGTCTCGGCCTGGCGATCGCGCGCGGCATCGTCGAGGCTCACGAGGGGGCGATCGGCGTCGTCAACTCCGGCCCCGGCTGCCGCTTCGAGATCCGCCTGCCGCTCTCCGCCTGAGCGGCCCGGCCGGTCCTGTCCTGTCCGGTCCGGACGTACGCAGGCGAACGCGGGGCGGGTGGGCGGTGGGCGGTCAGCTCGCGGCGGTGCCGTTGGAACCGGTGTTGCCGGCGGCGGTGCCGTTGGCGGTCGGTGCGGGCGTGACGTGGCTCGTGGTGCCCTGCGGGCCCTCGGGCCTCACGGAGACCATGAGGGTCATCTGCGCGCACTCGCCGCCCTCGGTGTCGGGTTCGACGTGCTGGCAGGAGGTCAGCCTCCTGGTGGTGCCGAGAGACTCCACCATCGCCCGGAACGTCGGGCACGGCCAGCGCCACATGCAGCTGCGGCAGCGCAGGATCGGATGCGCGGCGTCGCTGGTGATGCCGCCCGCGTCGCGCGGCTGGTGCAGGTCGAGCAGCCTGACGCCGAGCGTGGCGAAGTCGAGGAGCTCTTCGCGCGCTCCCTCGAGGAAGTCGAGGTCCTCGGTCGACAGGCGGGTTCTGATCGGGACGTATCCTTCGTGGTTCACCAGGCTTCGCAGTGAGCTCGCCGCGTCGCGCCACGAGGTGGCCTTGTCGGTGCGAGTGATCATGGATTCCAGGTGCTCCCGAAGCCGCTGTCGCTGGAGATCCTCAGGTAGGTCGGTGTTCATGGGTGCGTTCGAGCCCGTTTCTTGTAACTCAACGGCCGCCACTGACGTAGCGCAGCGACGATCGGGAGGCGCCGGGTCTCCTCCCCTTTCCGGCCAAGCCGGTGTTGCTTAGTGTCAAGCTTCGCGCACTCAGGGTTTCCATGAGGCGGAAACGGGGGACAAAGGGCGGACGACTCGGGTTGTTCAAGAGAACGTGACCAGCGGCTCTCGCGCCGCTAGTGTGCCCGCTGTGGAGCTAAAAGTCTCAACTCGATCTCATGCCGGGCACACCGTCGTGACCATCGTTGGCGAAATCGACCTATACACCGCGCCTCGCCTGCAGGCCGAGTTCACTCGGTTGCTTGGGCAGAGCCAGACCATGCTTGTCGTCCTCGACATGTCCGCCGTGGAGTTCTGTGACTCCACCGGCATGAACGTGCTGCTCTCCGCGCTCAAGCGACTGCGCGAGCGGGGTGGCACGCTGGAGGTGGCGGCGCCCCGGCCGGCCGTACGCAAGATCTTGCAGGTCACCGGCCTCGACTCCGTCTTCGTCGTGCACGAGACGCTGCCGGAGAAGCTGCTGACCTCCGACTCCCAAGGATGACGTCCTCCCCACGGCTGATGCCCGGGGTCTCCACACTGGAGGTGTTCGATGACCGGCACGGCGGCGATCATTCCCGCCAAGGATGAGGGCGACAGGATCGGGGCCACCGTGGCCGCGGTCCTGGCGCTGCCCGGCGTCGATCTCGTCGTGGTCGTCGACGACGGCTCCGTCGACCAGACGGGGCGGGTGGCCAAGGCCGCCGGGGCCCGGGTCGTGCGGCACAGCCACAACCGGGGGAAGGCCGCCGCCATGGAGAGCGGCGCCCACGCCGTACGCCTGCTCGACGGCGAGGAGCCCCGGCACCTGCTGTTCCTCGACGCCGACCTGGGCGAGACCGCCCGTACGGCCGTGCCGCTGATCGAGCCGGTCGCGGCGGGCGAGGCCGACATGACGATCGCCGTCTTCGTCACCCGCGTGAAGCTCGGCGGTCACGGGTTCGTCGTGAGGCTCGCGCGCGAGGGCGTCGAGCGCGCCACCGGCTGGACGCCCGCCCAGCCGCTCAACGGGCAGCGTTGCCTGACCCGGGCGGCCTTCGAAGCCGCCCGGCCGCTGGCGCGCGGTTTCGGCGTGGAGACAGGTCTCACGATCGACCTGCTCAGGAAGGGCTTTCGCGTGCGCGAGGTCCCGGTCGAGATGGCACACCGGGCCACCGGCACCGACTGGAAGGCCCAGATCCACCGGGCCAGGCAGTTCCGCGACGTCGCCCGCGCCCTCCTGGCACGCCGCTGACCCCGACCGGCTGGTCCGGACCGCCGGCCGGGCCCCGCGGCACCACCCGGTTCACCAGTGTCACACCGGTCACCGCACCGGGCACCGTGCCGGGTGTGCTGGAATTTGCGGGTGACTCGGGATGCGTCGGTCGTCGACGAGAGGCGGAGCCCCGCCGGCGATACGCCGCGCGGGCTCGACGTGGCCGCGTTCGGAGCCGTGGGGCTCTCGGTGGCGACCACGGTCCTGATCGGGCTGCTGGGCCCCTCGGCGATGGTCCCGAGGTTGCCAGGGCCCTCCTGGCAGCCTCCGTACTCGCTGGAGGCCCACCCCGGCGCCCATCTGGCCATCGCCCTGGGCGCCGTCGCGATCGTGCTGGGCGGGCTCGGCCTCGCCGCCGCGCTCAGGTCCCGGTGGCGGCCCGACCCGCGCCGGCTGCTCTACGCCGGTTGCGCGGTGGCGGGCCTGCTCGCCTTCCTGCCGCCCTCCGGCTCGGCCGACCACCTCAACTACGCCGCGTACGGCCGCCTGGTCACGCTCGGCCAGGACCCGTACGCGATCACCCCCGCCACCCTCCCCGGTGACCCGGTCACCGGCGCGGTGGAGGAGTGGGCCGGTGTGACCAGCGTCTACGGCCCGGTCGCCACCGCGGTGCAGGCGCTGGCGAGTTTCGTGGGCGGCGACTCGGTCAGGCTGACGGTCTTCGCGATGGCCGTCGTCAACGCGGCGGCGTTCATCGGCACGGCGCTGCTGCTGCACCGTTTCGCCAGGGGTAACGCCGACCTCCAGCGGCGGGCGGCGCTGCTGTGGACGGTCAACCCGCTGATGATCTACCACCTGGCCGCCGGGATGCACGTCGACACCCTCGCCATCGCCTGCATGGTCGCCGCGCTCACGGTTCGCGGCGCCGCCTCGGGGCTGCTGCTCGGGGTGGGCATCGGGGTCAAGCTCAACGCCGGGCTCGTCGCCCTCGGGCCGGCGTGGGAGCTGCGCCGCTCGCCGGGCAGGCTCGCCGTGGTGGCGGGGACCGCGACGGCCACCGTGGTGGCGGTCTACGCCGTCGCGGGGCCGCACGTGCTCGACCAGGTGAGCGCCGCCAGCAGGAAGGTCTCTCTCGCCACGCCCTGGCAGCTCGTCAAGGTGGGGCTGCAGTCGCTCTTCGGGCCGGGCGCGTACTCGGCCTGGATCCAGATCGGATCCCTGCTCCTGATGGCCTGCCTGGCCTGGCTGGTACTGCGGGCGTCAGGGGTGCTGCGGGCGTCAGGGGTGCCGGGGGCGCAACCCGCCGGCACCGCGCCCGCCGTCGCCGCCGCGATGGTGGTCGCCTGGCTGTTCGCCGCGCCGTACGCGCTGCCCTGGTACGACGGGCTGGCCTTCGCGCTGCTGGCCCTGGCGTCCTGGCCCGCGCTGGAGGCGTTCATGGTGGCCAGGGTCGTCGTGCTGTCGCTGGGCTACCTCCCGGCCAGGGAGGCGCTGCGGCCCGACGACCTGCTCTGGACGAAGACGCTGCTCAGGGAGACGGTGGTGCCGTGGACGCTGCTGGCACTGACGGTCGCCCTGGCGTGGTGGGCGGCGAGAGCCGGACGGCGCGCACGCAGGCGGCCAGCGTCAGCGGCACCGCGACCGTGAGGGCCATGGCCGGGATCGCGATGCCCGAGTCGTTCATCAGGAACCCGATCAGCGCGCAGGCCAGCGCCCCGATCAGCCCGGCGCGCAGCGCGGGCGCGAGCGCGTAGGCCCGGCCCAGGGCCGACGCGCCCCACCGCGACGGGCGGTCGAGCACCAGGAACAGGAACGCCAGCGCGACCAGCGTGAGCAGCGACAGCGACCAGTTGCCGACCGTGACCCCGATCATCGCGCCGAACTTGCGGCCGACCACGGTCCAGGCCTCCCCGTCCAGCACCTGCTGCACGAAGGCGCCCAGGTGGGTGCGCTGTCCGGCGGGCCGCAGCCAGTCGGCCACCGCTATGGCGCCGATCAGCAGGCCGCCCGCGAGGCCGGCCAGGAACAGCCTGACCGGCGAGACCCGCCCGCCGGACAGCAGGATCAGGAAGACCGCGACCCCGACCAGGAAGGCCGGGACCCCGCCGAAGTCGGCACCCCACGCGGGCCAGCCGTCGGCGAACACCGCCAGCCCCCCGTACGCCGCGCACACCGTGAGCGCGAGCGAGCGCCGGCCGCGCGAGATCAGCCACTGGGCGATCCCGGCGAGGGCCAGGATCGTGCCGGCGGAGTAGACGGCGAAGGCGATGTTGCTGAAACCGTAGAAGCGTCCGCCGGTGACCGGCTCGTAGCCGGTGACCGCGTTCACCTGCAGCGTCGAGCCGTTCATCACGTCGGCCAGCAGCGCCACCGAGGTGACGGCGGCGACCACCGTCAGCGGGCCGAGCGGGTGCGCCCGCCACGGGCCGGCGAGCGCCACCCCGGCGACCGCGCAGGCGAGGCCGAGGATGGTCACGATCACCCAGAACATCGGTGCGGGCAGGCTCCACCAGGGGACCAGCTGCGCCAGGAAGGTGGAGACCGCGATCGCCCCGCTGACCACGGCGACGACCCGGACGGCCGTCAGGGCGCGGGAGCCGCCCCAGCCCCGGCGGATCGCGGCGGCGGCCAGCAGGTAGAACAGGATCTGGACCGCCACGAACACCGCGAAGAACGGTCCCCTCACCTCGCGCAGCACCTGGCTCGCCAGGTCGTCGTCGGCGAGCTTCCCGGCCGTCGCCGCGACCGGCTCCCCGCTCGGCACGTCGCCCAGCCAGGGGCGTCCCACGACCCCGTTGGGGATCTTCATGTTCAGCAGGCCGATCGCGGTGGCGGTCAGGTCGGTGTTCGTGACCAGGCCGTCCTGGCGGGTGGAGGTGGCGGTGAGGTAGCCGCGCGCGTACGTCCCCCCGTCGGGGGACGGGCCCCGGGCGATCGCCACGTGCAGGTGGGGCACCACCGAGGTGTCGGCCAGGCCCCCGACCAGGACCGTGGTCCCCGTCCCCGGCGACGGGGTCCCGCGTGACGGGGGCAGGCGGTCGAGGACCGCGCCCACCACGCGGTCGGCCCCGGCCACGGCCTCCCGCCTGGCCTGGCCGGTCATCCCGTCCGCGGTGCCGGCCGGGGTGCCGTCCGCAGGGTCGTCCGCGGTGCCGGCCGGGGTGCGACCGACGCCGGTCCAGGCCCTGGTGAGGTCGTCGGCCTCGACCACGATCAGGCCGTACGGGGACAGGTCGCCCAGTTGCTCAATGCTCGCCGCGTATTTCCCGATTTTTCCTGACTTGTTGGCGGCGGCGAGGGCGGCTCCCGGCCCGACGGCGGCCACCTTCAGGCCCGCGCCGGTCGCGAGCTCGCCCAACTGCCCGAGAACCGGCCGGTAGGAGGTGGTGGCGTTGAAAGCGGACAGCTCGGCCCAGCCGGGCACGCTCGCCCCGCCGCCGGGGGCCGGCTCCGGCGGGCGCGGGGGCTCGCAGCCCGCACCGGGCGCGCCCGCGCGCCGGCCGGCCGAGACCGTCAGCCAGCCCGCCACCGGGCAGGTGATCCCCCGATCGGGCGGCGGGACCGCCCGGGTGGACATGGACGCGGAACCGCCCTCGCCCACCAGCCTCCACAGGTTCGGGGTCCGCTCCCGGTCCAGGTCACTCCACTCCAGGCCCGGTATCCCGACGATCACCACCTTCTCGGGAAGCGCCCTCGCCGAGACGCCCGTCGTACCGGCACCGAAGGCGCCCGGAGCGCCCGGGGCGCCTGAGGTTCCAGAAGCGCCGGAGGCGGCGAAGGACTTCGAGGCGCCCGGGACGCCGAGGAGGACGCAGAGCACGGCCAGCAACACGGCCAGCAGCAGGGACGCGGCGGCCGGAGCGGTCCTGGCGACCCGGTGGAGCGGTGGTCGCGTCGCGGTCCCCCCGGTGGCCGGGCGCGCGGTCCCGTGGCCGCGGTGTGCCGAAGCCATCCGGTTCCCCCTGTCCGTATCCGCCGGGCGGCCGTTCTCCCGGCCCCACGGTAACCTGCCTGCTCGTGAGGACTGGCGAGGTGACCACGACCGGGCGGCGCCCCCCGACGTGGCTGTCATGGCTGTCGTGGCTGCCCGCGTTGCTGCTCGTCGCCGCCGCGGTGGCCCCGCTGGTGCTCCACTGGCTGGGCAACGTGGACGACCAGCGCCTGGTCGACCTCGATGTTTACCGTACCGGCGGAGCGGCGATCCTGGAGGGCCGGCCCGTTTACGGGTTCATCACTCCCGCGCCGCAGCTGCTGCCCTTCACCTACCCGCCGGTGGCGGCGCTGCTGGCCACGCCGCTGGCGGTGGTGTCCTGGACGGCGGCGCAGTGGGCGTGGACCGCGTTGATCTTCCTGACGCTGGCGGTCACCGTCCTGCTCTCCTTCCGCGCCGTGCTCGGAGGCACGAAGGCCGTTCCCGGTGCGGCCGTTCGCGGTGCGGCCGTCGCGGGGCCGGGCGCCGCCTCCGGTGTGCCCGCCGGAGACGCGGCGCGCACAACGGGGACGTCCGAGGGCGTACGCGCCCGGCTGGGCGGGCTCGCCGGGTTCGGCGAGGGCGGGGCGGGCCGCCTGTGGACGCCGCTGCTGTTCGCCGCCCTGATGATCGCGTGCACCTACCTGATGCCGATCAGGGACCAGGTCCGCTTCGGCCAGGTGGACATCCTGCTCGTCGCGCTCTGCCTGGCCGACTGCGTGGCCCGGCGCCCGGTGTGGCCGCGCGGCATGCTGATCGGCCTGGCCACCGCGGTCAAGCTCACCCCGGGCGTCTTCCTGATCTACCTTCTCATCGCCGGTTTCGGGCCCGGCGCGAGGCGGGAGCAGCGCGGCACCTTTTTCGTGGCCGCGCTCACCGCGGCGCTGCTGACCCTGCTGCCGTTCCTGGTGATCCCGGCGGACGCCGCCGACTTCTGGTTCCGCGCGCTGCTCGATCCCGAGCGGCTCGGTGCCAACGCCGCGACCACCAACCAGTCGATGCGCGGCATGCTCATCCGCCTCTACCTGCCCGACGTGCTGACGAGCCTGCTCTGGGTGGCGCTGGTCGCGGTGGTCGCCTGGTACGGCTTCCGCCACGCCCGCAGGGCCCTGCTCGACGGGCACCTCGTGGCGGGGGTCGCCCTGGTCGGGCTGATGGCCGTACTGCTGTCGCCGGTCGCCTGGATCCATCATCTGGCCTGGGTGGTCGTGGTGCTCGGCGCGCTGGCCGGTGACGGGCGCGACCCGGTCAGGCTCCGGGTGGCCGCGGGGGTCTGGCTCTACTACGTGCTGCCGATCCCCTGGTGGGGAGTGACGATCAAGGCCGCGGAGATCCCGGTGCTCAGCCCCGTGCTGGGCAAGATCGTGCAGAACGGGTTCGGTCTGGGCGCGCTGGCCCTGGTCTGGTTGCTGGGGGTATGGCTGCCCAGGCGGAGAGAGGCGTTCCGGGCGCTCTCCTGACGGTGTCCCGGACCGGTCCTCCTGCCCGCTCCCCTGACGCCCCCCGCACGCGGCCTTCGAGGGGATGATCGACAGGAGACGGCCTCTGACGTGGAACGACTTCGAGTGATCATGTCGGAATCGGCCGCGTCAGTAGGTAATCCTGCGCACATTTTCCGACAGTCGCCGGATAACCTGGGGGCATGTCGAAACTCGCTTACCTGGGACCGGAGGGGACCTTCACCGAGGAAGCCCTGCGCATCCTGGCGCCCGAGGCCGAGCGCCTGCCGAGCCCGAACGTCACCGCGGCCCTGGAGGCCGTCCGGCGAGGCGAGGCCGACGGAGCCGTCGTCCCGATGGAGAACTCGCTCGAAGGCGCCATCACCACGACCCTTGACGAGCTCGCCCGGGGTGAGTCGCTGCTCATCACCGCCGAGCTGCTGCTCCCCGTCGAGTTCTCGCTCCTGGCGCGTCCCGGCACCGAGATCGGCCACATCAAGAGGGTCTTCTCCCACCCGGCGGCCATCACCCAGTGCCGCAACTTCATCGCCCGCGAGCTGCCCGACGCCGTGGTGGTCGCCGCCCCGTCGACCGCCGCCGCCGCGCAGGAGGTCGCGCTTCCCGGCTCGCCGTACGACGCGGCCATCGCCGCGCGCATCGCCGGTGAGCACTACGGCCTGGTCGAGCTCGCGGCCGGGATCGGCGACCGCACCGACACCGTCACCCGGTTCGTCCAGGTGTCGCGTCCCGGCCCGCTGCCCGAGCCGACGGGTGCCGACCGCACCTCACTGGTCGTCTTCCTCGCCGACGACCACCCGGGCGCGCTGCAGGAGATGCTGACCGAGTTCTCCGTCCGCGGCGTCAACCTCTCCCGCATCGAGTCGCGGCCCACCGGCGACGGCATCGGCCGCTATTTCTTCCACTTCGAATTCGAGGGCCACGCCGCCGACGCCCGCGTCGGAGAGGCGATCTCGGGTCTGCACCGCATCTCCGCCAAGGTGCGCTTCCTGGGCAGCTACCCGCGCGCCGACGGTCTCTTCCCGCAGATCAAGCGCGGTACGAACGACGATGACTTCGCCGAGGCCGCCGGCTGGCTCGACAGGGTCCGCACCGGTCAGGTCTGATCGCCACCCGGCCGGAGAGCCGGCACCCGGTCCCGGGACGGTGCGGGCGTGCGCCCGCCGAAGGCGTCCCGGCGGGCGGGAAACGGATGCCGAGGCCGGCTCGCCACCGCCACCGCGGGGGGCGGGCCGGTCAATCCGGGCGCGGGCGCGAGCCGTACATCGGTAGCCTTGTGGCTGTGATTGACCTGCGTACCCTTCGTGAGGATCCCGACCGGCTACGGGCGTCGCAGCGTGCCCGCGGTGAGGACGACTCTGTCGTCGACACGCTGCTCGACCTCGACGAGCGGCGGCGCGGCGCGCTGAGCCGCTTCGAGACGCTCCGCGCCGAGCAGAAAACCGTCGGCAAGTCTGTCTCCCGTGCCTCGGGGGAGGAGAAGGCCACCCTGCTGGAGCGGGCGAAAGACCTCTCCTCGCAGGTCAAGTCCGCCGAGGCCGAGGCGGAGAGGCTCGGCGCCGAGCTCGACGAGCTGCTCTACACGGTGTCCAACCTCGTGGAGGAGGGGGCTCCCGCCGGCGGCGAGGACGACTACGTCGTGCTGGAGGAGATCGGCGAGAAACCGTCCTTCGACTTCGAGCCCAAGGACCATCTGGCGCTGGGCGAGCTGCTCGGCGCGATCGACATGGAGCGCGGCGCGAAGGTCTCGGGCTCGCGGTTCTTCTTCCTGAAGGGCGTCGGCGCGCGGTTGCAGCTCGGGCTGCTCAACATGGCCATGCAGCAGGCGATCGAGGCGGGCTTCATCCCGATGATCACGCCCGTGCTGGTCAAGCCGGAGTCGATGAAGGGCACCGGTTTCCTCGGCGCCCACGCCAGCGAGGTCTACCACCTGCCCGACGACGACCTGTTCCTGGTCGGCACGAGCGAGGTGCCGATGGCGGCCTACCACGGCGACGAGATCCTGGACGGCTCCGCGCTCCCGTACCGCTACGCGGGATGGTCCTCGTGCTTCCGCCGCGAGGCGGGCTCGTACGGCAAGGACACGCGTGGCATCATCCGGGTCCACCAGTTCGACAAGGTCGAGATGTTCTCCTATGTGCGCCCCGAGGAGGCACACGCCGAGCACCTGCGCCTGCTCGACTGGGAGAAGGAGATGCTGGCCAAGGTCGAGCTGCCCTACCGGGTGATCGACACCGCGGCCGGAGACCTGGGGTCCTCGGCCGCGCGGAAGTTCGACTGCGAGGCGTGGGTGCCCAGCCAGGGCCGTTACCGCGAGCTCACCTCGACCTCCAACTGCACCGACTTCCAGGCCCGCCGCCTCGGCGTCCGCTTCCGCGACTCCGGCGGCAAGCCCCAGCACGTGGCCACCCTGAACGGCACGCTGGCCACCACCCGCTGGATCGTGGCGATCCTGGAGAACCACCAGCAGGCCGACGGCTCCGTCGTGCTCCCCAAGGCCCTGCGCCCGTACGTCGGTCTCGACGTGCTCGAACCCGTCAAGTAGGTCCGCGCCGCTCGCGGCGAGGCACGCGAGCTCGTAGTGAGGGCCCCGCCGCGCGGCGGGGCCCTCACCGCGTTCACGCCGGACGCTCCTCCGCCTCCGCCGATTCCCCCGCTCGCGCCGCGCCCGCCCAGTCGACCAGGACGGATCCTCCGAGTTCCGCTCACTCGGCGAGGTAGCGCTGGATCGTGGGGCCGAGCCAGTCGACGATCTCCTCCCGGGACATGGCCACCACGGGCGGCAGCCGCAGGACGTAGCGGCACAGGGCCATGCCGAGGACCTGGGTGGCGGTGAGCCCGGCCCGTAGCGCGGCCTGGGCGGGGTCGGCGCTGAGGCGGGCGACGAGAGGGCCGAGCTGGGCGGCGAAGATCTCGCGCATGCGCTCGGCGGCGCCCTCGTTGGTGACCCCGGTACGGAGCAGGATCATCATGCCCTCGTCGTCCTCCCAGCGGTCGAGGAAGTGGGCGACGAGCGTCCTGCCCACCTCCTCCCGGGGAACCGCCGACAGGTCCGGAAGCCTCAGGTCGACGTCGGCCGCGGCGGCGAAGAGCCTGTCCTTGTTGCCGTAGTAGCGCATGACCATGGACGGGTCGATGCCCGCGTCCGAGGCTATGGCCCGGATGGTGGCCCGCTCGTAACCGTCCGCCGCGAAGCGCTCGCGTGCCGCGGTCAGGATCGCGGCCTTGGTGTCCTCCGAGGTTCTTCGCATGCCAACAACTGTAGGCCAACGACTGTTGACATCGCCAGGACGGAGATGCACAGTTATGCCAACGAGCGTTGACCAACAAGCGTTGGCATTCTCAAGGAGGACGAAATGCTCCCCACGCTTCCCACGACCACGGACGTTCTCGTCGTCGGCGCGGGCCCGACCGGCCTCACCGCCGCCGTCCACCTCGCCGGGCAGGGATTCGACGTGACCGTCGTCGACGACCAGGCGGCCGGAGACAACACCTCGCGAGCCGCCGTCGTGCACGCCAGGACGCTGGAGGTCCTCGAGGACCTCGGAGTCTCCGCGCGTCTGGCGGCCCTGGGCATCCACGCCCGGCGGTTCACCATCAGGGACCGCGACAGGATCCTGGTGCCCGTCGGCTTCGACCGGCTACCGACCCGCTACCCGTACACGCTGATGGTCTCCCAGGCGGTGACCGAGCGGGTGCTGCTGGAGCGCCTCGCCGAACTGGGCGGACGTGTCGCCAGGCCGTACACCCTGGAAAGCCTCACCCAGGACGACGAGGGGGTGACCGCGCGCCTCTCCGGGGGCGCGGTCGTCACCGCGAAGTACCTCGTCGGCGCCGACGGCATGCACAGCACGGTCCGCGAGCAGGTGGGAGTCGCTTTCGAGGGTGGGCGGTACGCGGAGTCGTTCAGCCTGGCCGACGTGCGCCTCACCGGCGGCGTGCCCCGCGACGAGGTCGTCCTCTACTTCTCGCCCGCCGGGCTGGTCGTGGTCGCGCCGCTGCCCGACGGCACCCACAGGATCGTCTCCACCGTGGACGAGGCACCCCCCACCCCCGACGTGGCCTTCGTCCAGGGACTGCTGGACGCCCGGGGCCCCCGGAAGGAGCGTGCCGTGGTCGGCGAGGTCGTCTGGGGATCGCGCTTTCGCATCCACCATCGCGTGGCCCGTACGTTCCGCGCCGGGCGGGTCCTGCTCGCCGGTGACGCCGCGCACGTCCACAGTCCCGCGGGAGGGCAGGGGATGAACACCGGAATCCAGGACGCCGTCGCCCTGGCCGAAGCCCTCACGATCGCTCTCAAGGGCGCGGATGAGGCACTGGACCGCTATGCCGCCGCCCGTCGCCCCATCGCCCTCCAGGTCGTCACCTTCGCCGGGCGGCTCTCCGGGCTGGCCAACATGAACAGGCACCTGCGACCGCTCAGGAACCTGATCCTGCGACTCCTGGCGCTCAGCCCGGCCTTCCGCCGGCGACTCGCCTGGCGGCTCTCGGGTCTGGTCTACCGGTGAAAGGTAGAAGGCGGGGTTCGCTAGAAGCGAACCCCGCCTTCCGGTTCAACCAAGAGGTCTATGCGTCAGACGGCGCGGACCTGCGAGGCCTGCGGGCCCTTCTGGCCCTGGGTGATCTCGAACTCGACCCGCTGGCCGTCTTCGAGGCTACGGTAGCCGTTGCCCTGGATCTCGGAGAAGTGCACGAACACGTCCGGTGCACCGCCGTCCGGTGCGATGAAGCCGAAGCCCTTTTCAGCGTTGAACCACTTGACGGTTCCCTGAGCCATTAAAGCTCTCCCTCAGGATTTGAAACTTTGGGATTCACACCTCATGAACCCCATGTGTCGTACAGCGGGCCCCGGGGTGGCTCAGTCAAACTGGTTTTCACAACGGGATTCAGCTAATACAACGCCATCACATCTAACACTATCCGGCGCAGCCGTGTTCCCGCCATGAGGAAGATTCCTCGGACCGGATCCCTGGGGCCGACACGCCGACCATCACAGTGCACACTGGGACGTGTTATGCAAAGCCCCAGGCTGGTCGCCACCGACCTCGACGGCACCGCTCTGCGCTCGGACGGCACCGTCTCCCCCCGTACGGCCGCCGCTTTTGCGCTTGTGGAGAACGCCGGGGCCACGCTGGTCTTCGTGACCGGCAGGCCACCTCGCTGGATGCACATGGTCGCGGGAGCCGTGCGCCATCGAGGGCTGGCCATATGCGCCAACGGAGCCCTCGTCTACGACCTGCACAGTGAGCAGATCGTCAAATCCCACCTCATCCACCCGGACGTGCTTGAAGAGGTGGTGAGGCGTCTCCGCGAAAAGGTTCCCGACCTCGCGTTCTCTGTGGAATACGAGGGTGGATTCGCCCACGAATCGGACTTCCGTCTCGGAGGATGGGACAGCAAGGCGGTCGGCGGACGCCGCGTCGGAACGGACACGCTCACCTCACGGCCCTGCGCCAAACTTCTGGCACTACATCCAAGAATGGACCCCGACATCCTCCACGCGGCGGTTTACGGGCTGGTCGGCGACCTGGTCACCCCCACCCATTCCAGCGGCCGGGCACTGATCGAGATGAGCGCGCACGGCGTGACGAAGGCATCGGCGCTGTCCCACCTGGCCATGACGCTCGGCATCGTGGCCGAAGAGGTGGTCGCCTTCGGCGACATGCCCAACGACCTTCCGATGCTCCGGTGGGCCGGCGTCTCGTACGCCGTCGCCAACGCCCACCCGGAGGTGCTGGCCGCGGTCGATCACGTGACCGCGGCCAACAACGACGACGGGGTCGCCGGGGTTCTTGAGGAGCTCTACAGATCGTGACGGACTCCGCGAGCCCTCGGAAAGCCCGGTGAAAGTTTCGCGATCGGGGAGCCGGCGGCGTCCGCCGGACTCTCCGCCCGGCTCGTGAGCCTTCACCACGCCCCTCGGCGGGCCGGTGGGTGTGTCGTGCGGGGGTCTTACAGCGCGGGGGCCTTACAGATCGTGCGGGGGCCTCACAGGTAGGGACCCGCGTTGCCGCCAGGGGGGCCCTCCTGCTGCTGGAGGGACATGCCGCCGGGCAGAGCCCTGCGCATGTTCTCCAGCTGGGCGCGAGCCGCCATCTGCTGGGCGAACAACGTGGTCTGTATGCCGTGGAACAGTCCTTCGAGCCAGCCGACCAGCTGCGCGTGGGCGACCCGGAGCTCCGCCTCGCTGGGCGGGGTGCCGTTGACGTCCTCGGTGAAAGGCAGCGAGAGCCGTTCCAGCTCCTCGACCAGTTCCGGTGCCAGACCGTCTTCGAGCTCCTTGATGGAACTCTCGTGGATCTCCTTGAGCCGCTTGCGGCTGGCCTCGTCCAGCGGGGCCGCCCGGACCTCCTCGAGGAGCTGGCGGATCATGCTGCCGATGCGCATCACCTTGGCGGGCTGCTCGACGAGGTCGGCGATCGACCGGCTCTCACCCTCCTCCTCGCCCTGGGAGCCCTGGGGACCCACGACCACGATGTGCGGAGTGCTCTCCTCAGCGTTCATAGCCTCAACTTACTAGCAGGATTTTCCCGATGTGTTCTCCGGACTCCAGGATGCGGTGGGCCTCGGCCGCGTCGCTCATCGGCACCCGGGCGTGCACCACGGGCCGGATGGCCCCGGCGTCGAGCAGGGGCCAGACGTTGTCCACGACCCCGCGCACGATCGCCCCCTTCTCGTCGACGGGCCGGGAACGCAGCGTGGTGCCGTACACCGAGGCCCGCTTCGCGAGCAGGGCTCCCAGGTTCAGCTCGCCCTTCGCGCCACCCTGCAGGCCGATCACGACCAGCCGGCCGCCCGTCTTGAGAACCCTGATGTTCCCCGGAAGGTATTTGCCGCCCATGATGTCGAGGACCACGTCGGCCTTGACCTTCTCCGAGAAGTCCTCCCGCCGGTAGTCGATCCCCTCGTCGGCGCCCAGCTCCAGGCAGCGGTCGATCTTCTCGGGGGACCCGGCGGTGACGACCACGCGCGAGCCGAACGCCTTCGCCAGCTGTACGGCCATCGTGCCGATCCCGCTCGCGCCGCCGTGCACGAGGAGGGTCTCGCCCTTCCGCAGGCGCGCCGTCATGAAGACGTTGGACCAGACCGTGCAGGCCACCTCGGGCAGCCCGGCGGCCTCGACCAGGTCGACGCCCTCCGGCACCCGCATGACCTGCTGCCAGGGAACGGCGACCTTCTCCGCGTAACCGCCGCCGCTGAGCAGCGCGCACACCCGGTCACCCGGCGCGAACCCCTCGACGTCCGGAGCCACCGCCTCGACCACGCCGGAGCACTCCATGCCCGGGTACGGCGAGGCGCCGGGGGGCGGGTCGTAGAGCCCCTGACGCTGCAGCGCGTCGGCCCTGTTGACCGCGGAGGCGGCCACGTCGATGATGACTTCGCCGCGTTCGGGCAGCGGATCGGGAACCTCCCGCCACGTCAGCACTTCCGGTCCACCTGGTTTATCGATCACGATGGCGCGCATGTGAGCAAAGGTATCCGCTGAGCCCCAACTTGGTGGTTGCTCGCGTTGACAGGAACACAGGGCGTTAACCTGCTATGTGTTTGCTGCCCTTTTATGCCCATCCCGAGGGGGAACACGGTGGCAAGACACGATCGTGAGGAATCTCTCGAGGAACAGCTCGCATGGCTCGACGCCATCAAGGAGCAGGAGGAGGAGGCGCCCGCCCTGGCGGTGAAGGCCGGCGCGGTGGACGACGCCGTCGTCTCGCCGTACCCGAAGGACCCCTGGAGTCTGGTCCCGACCGAGCCGGACACGACGTCCTCGCCACTGTTCCGCGCGGCCGTCGACTCGGCTCACCCGGCCGCCGACCCGCCGGTGGAGGACGCCGACGCGGCCGAGTGGATGGAGGCCTCCGACACGGTGAGTTCCTTCACCGTGCCCGCTCCGGTATCCGGCAAGCAGGACAACGACGGCTTCCTCGCGCCGCTCAAGCCGCTGCCGCGCCAGGAGGAGGGCGACACCGGCGACCACGGCGTCGCCGACTTCACCGAGCCGCACCTTCGCACCCCGTTCGCGGCGCCCGCCCAGGAGCCGTCCCGCGGGCTGTTCGAGCAACCCCGGCGCCAGGCGGAGCCGGCCGAACCCTTCACCGCCTCCGCCTCCGCTCCCGCCTCCGTCTCGGCCGAGCCCTCCGACCTGGAGCCGCTCAAGCCTTCGTCCTCGGACACCGAGCGGTTCACCTTCGGCAGCACGGAGTTCGGCGGCACCGACTCCGACCACTTCTCCTTCGGGAGCGGCGGCACGCGCTCCACCTCGGGCGGCAAGGACTTCTCCTCCACCGGCTCCTCGACCGGCTCATCCACCGGCTCCTCGACCGGCGGAGACTTCTCCGCCGGAACCGCCGGAACCGCCGGAACCGCCGGAACCGCCGGAACCGCCGGAACCGCCGAGGCCGACCGGTCGGCGTCCGGCACGACCGGATCCGGTGGGTCCGAGACCGGCACGTCCGGTGCGTCCGACGGTGGCGACCGGTTCTCGTCAGGTGCCGCGGAGGCCGACCGCTTCCCCGCCGCCGGTGCCGAGCACGACCGCGACCGTACGATCTTCGAACCCTTCGAGTCCTTCGAGTCCACGGTGACGTCGGTGGTGAAGGAGCCGCCCAGGCAGGCGCCCGAGCGCTTCGAACCCGACTCGGATCGCTTCGAGCCCGTTCCGGCGCCCGTCCCCGCGTCCGGTTCCGAGCCCAAGCCGGAGCCCGCCGACTCGTTCCGGGCTCCCGAGTCCTTCGGCACCGACAGGCCGGAACCGGCCGCGGCGCCGGAGCGTCCCGCTACCTCGGGCGCGTTCGGCCCGGAGTCCTCCCCGGGCTCCTTCGGTACGGACACCGCCTCCGGCTCCCGTGGCTCCTTCGGCACGGAGCGTTCCAGCTCGGCTCCGTCTCCTTCCGGTTCTTCCGGGTTTGCCGCGTTCTCCGGCCCCACGGCCTTCGCGCCGGGACGGGACGCGCCCCCCGCCCCCGAGCGGGACTCGTCCCAGGAGCGCGTGGAACGGGAGAGCCCCTTCGCGCCGGGACGGGACGCGGCCGAACCGGTGCGGGAGCCGTACCAGGCACGCCGCCGCCAGACGACCCCGGCACCCGCCTTCGGCGCACCGGCCAGGCACCAACCTCCGGGCACGGCTCCCCGGCAGTCCGCCGACAGCCTGGATCCGGAGTCGCTGCTGAGGGGCCGTCGCAACGCGCCCGCCGGGGGCTGGCGGAAGCTGGTCTACAAGGCGTCGGCCGGGCTGATCAAGCCCGGCGAGTCCCCGGAGGTCCGTCGCCGCAGGGAGCTGGTCGGCCGCGCACGCACTCCGGTGGCCACCGGCCACCACCGCGTCGCCGTACTCAGCCTCAAGGGAGGTGTCGGCAAGACCACGACCACGGTCGGCCTCGGTGCCACGCTGGCCCAGGTACGCGGCGACCGGGTCATCGCGGTCGACGCCAACCCCGACCGGGGCACCCTGTCGGACAAGGTCGAGCTCGAAACCTCCGCGACCGTCCGCGACCTGCTCAACGAGCGGCAGCAGATCAAGAGGTACGTCGACATCCGGGCCTTCACCTCCCAGGCCCCGTCGCGCCTGGAGATCCTCGCCTCCGACCGTGACCCGTCGGTGTCCGAGGCCTTCAGCGCGGCCGACTACCAATCGGTCTCCCAGGTGCTGGAGAACTTCTACTCGATCTGCATCACCGACTGCGGCACCGGCCTGCTCCACTCGGCCATGTCCGGCGTGCTCGGCCTGGCCGACCAGCTCGTCCTGGTCAGCTCCCCCTCCGTGGACGGCGCCCGCGCCGCCTCGGCGACCCTCGACTGGCTGGAGGCCCACCACTACGAGGAGCTCGTCCGCTCCGCGACCGTGGTGCTGTGCAGCGTCCGTCCGCGCTCGAAGTCGACCGTCGACCTCGACCGCCTGGAAGCCCACTTCGCGGCCCGCTGCCGCGCCGTCATCCGCGTCCCCTACGACCCGCACCTCGAGGAGGGCGCGGAGATCGACCTGGAAAGGCTCCAGCCCGGCACCCGCGAGTCCTACCTCCGCCTGGCCGCCTCGGTCGGCGACGGTTTCGCGGGTCCCCAGCCCTGACCCACACCGGGCGGACGCCTCGTCCCCGAATCGGAGACGAGGCGTCCGCCGGGTCCGGGCACGCCCGGGTCAATGAGAGACTAGGGTGCAATCTGACACGTTCTCCGGACGTGTCACCAGGAGAGCTCGCCTAGTGGACGATGGCGGCGGTCTTGAAAACCGCTAGGCCGGGTGACCGGTCTCGTGGGTTCGAATCCCACGCTCTCCGCCGAGCATCACGAACGGCGTCTGACCAGGCACTCGGCCTCGGTGAGGCGCCGTTGATCGTTTCCGGGGTATGCAGCCGTATGCCGCTCTGAGCGGCCCTGAGTCGGTGTTCGCGGAATATGCGCGGAATGATGTTGGTCGCATCCGCGCAGGTCGCGTCGGAAGAAGCGCTACGAGACGTCTTCGAGGAGCGACGGTGGAGATAGTGGACTGGAGTCGGATACCCGGCCCGCGTTGGTACCGTCCCGAGGATGCTCAAGCCGCAGTGGAGGCGTTGGCACTCTCTGTCTCCGTTGGACGAGCCGTCCGCGCGCTGGCCGATCTGCGGTCCGCGGTCAGCAACGATCACGCCGGCACTCTCTACCCGGCCGCCGTCCCGGCTACAGGCGTGTTCCTGCGGGTCATCGGCGACCGGCCAGGCCCGCCCCGGCAGGAGGCTCTCAACACGCTGCTGGACTGGTGGGGCTGCTTTCAGCCCGAGCCGGGTTTCGAAACCTACGAAGATCCCTCGTCCGGATCCGTCGCTCTGATCGAAGGCATCACGAGTCGCGTTCGTAGCGCTACAGATGTGCTCCACCGCGTCATGGATGATCCATCCGAAGGGGGAGGCCACCGGCCCGGCGCCAGGCTTCTGTTGGCCAAGCTCGATATGGTTTGGACCACCGCCGGCGCTTGACTCAAGCGAATGAGGCTGTCTTGGAATTACTGGGAGAAAGCAAAGAGGCCCCGGTGGTTTCGGAGCCTCTTCAGTGCATGACCGATCATGCGGCCAATGCGTCGTCGATCCTACGATTGGCGATCTCCACACCCCCGTCGATGCACTTTGCATAGACCCTGAGCAGCACGTCCACCCCGTGCCCTGCCCGCTCAGCCACGTCTAAAGCCGCCACCCCGGCATTGAGCCAGAGGGACACTGCCGCGTGCCGCAGGTCGTACGGCCGGGCCGCCAGGGGTGAGACCTGCTGTTCGGGAGTCAACGCGAAGGCTCGCGCAGCCTTCCACACCTCGCAGTAGGTCCCGATGGAGATCACTCCGCCGCGCGAGGTCCGGAACAGCCGGCCGTCTTCATGGATGCCGAACTCCTCGATGTGCTCACGCAGGATGGCCACCAGCTCGGGCGGGATCGGCACGGGACGGCCCTCGTTCTCGGCCCGGTGCTTCAGGCCCCGATCGTCGTGAGCCTCACCGCTGTCGGTCCACTTCTTGTTCGTCTGCGGCCTGGACTTGGCCAGGACGAGCCGCCCCCAGCCCGTCGCGGGAAGTGGCAGTCCTGCTTGCGGAGCCCGAGTGCTTCGGCCGGGCGCAGACCGGCGAAGTAGAGGCAGGCGAAGAAACCGCGCAGGTGCCGGCCACGGTCGAGACGGCTCACGTAGGTCACCGCGGTGAGCAGCTCGCGCGCCTGAACCGGGTTGACCACCACACGCCGATCCACGACCTCCCGGACCTTCGGAGGCTTCCACGCCTTCACCTTGTCGATCGGGTTGGAGGGCAACTCCTCCAGGTCCACCGCGTACTGAAGGGCGTTGTAGAAGACCGACCGCTTGCGGGCGATCGTGGTGGCAGCGGCGGCCCCGCCGTCGAGCCGAAGCGTCAGCGCGTCCAGGCCGAGCCGTACGTTCCGGACCTTGTTCAGGTCGGCGATGTGGAGCGAGTGCCGTTCGAGCCAGGCGAGAGCCGTACGGATGGCCTCCGGCCGTACGAGTTGCCGAGCGGCAGGAGGAAGGGCGTACTGCCGGAGAGCCTCCCGGAGGACCAGCGGATCAGGTCTCCCCGACGCGTCCTCGTCGACCAGAGCAGGCGTCACGGTCGCCAGGGCATCGGTGAGACTGTCGCGGGTCTTCGCTGCCGCGTGGGGCCATTTCATGTCCACGTACGCCATGACGAAGCCGAACCATTTCACCGCGCTTTTGACAGCCAGCATGGAGAGCGGAAGTCCGGTCTCCTCGTCGAATGCCTCACCGCGCTTGGCCGCCTGCCGGAGATCGGACTGGAAGTTCTCGGCCAATGCCTTTGTGCGAAAGGTCCGTGACTTACGGCGACGTCCGACAGCCCATCGCAACTCATACGACGGTGCCTTACTGGACTGGTTCCGCCTGATATCCCAGACCTTGACGTCGTACGAGGTTTTCACGCCGCCTCCCGGAGGGTCTCAAGCCAGGCGGTGAGCTCGCTGCAGGCCCCGGTCTGCCACCACCGCGCCGTGGGGCGGGACCGTCGTGCGGTAGGTCATCACCGTTTCCTTTCGTGCCGGGGCGGTGCGCCTGCCTGCTGAGACGTTTCGACAAGAGCAGGCGCCATTCATGCCCTTTTCGGTGCAGAAAAGACAAAAAGTGGAAAAGGCGCATAGGGCATTAGTTGGGCAGAACGGGTCCGTTCGGTTCTGCCTCACGTGCCATAGTGAAGGGAAGCTCAACGCCCATCTAGAGATCTGTATTGGCCAATAGGATCAGCCAAATTGGCCAATACGGCGGGAGGTGGTCATGCCTCGTCGGCCGGACGCAGTTGATCCTTCGAAGTCGCCGATCGCCCTTTTCGGCGCATCCCTAAGGCGCTGGAGGGAGTACCGGGCAGGCTCCCTCAAAGACGTGGCGGCACAAATCAATATCGACTTTTCGGTGCATGGTCACTGGGAGCGTGGCGAGCGCCTCGCGCCGATCGAAGCCGTCGAAAGCCTTGACAGGCTCTACCGCGCCGATGGCGCTCTGACCGCTCTCCACGAGCTCGTCCACGCGGCCAAAACCGGGGCGGTGCCGCTGGCGGGATCGCCGACTCTGCCGGATCCTGTCGGTATGAACGAAGCACGAAGACGGCTTCTTTTCGGCGCTGTAGGAGTAGGCGCATCCACCCTGCTGCCAGGGTTGGAGCAGCTACGTACCATCGTGGACACGCAGCTCGGCGGGCCTGACCTGGACGAGTGGAACGAAATCGCCTGGGAGCACGCTCACGGGGTTGTCTCACGTCCCCTGGCTGAGGTGATCCGTGACCTGTCGGTGGATCTGCTGACCTTGCAGCAGACGCTGCCGACCGTACCCAGCCGCGACGCGGCTGGCTGGGCGATGCTGAACGCCCGTTTGACGTTCCTCCTGGCCTACGTACTCGGGGCGGCCGGACACACCCACCAGTCACGGCACTGGTGGGGTTCCGCGCGCCGGGCCGCCGCCCAGACCGGCAACAGCGAAGTCACTGCCTCGGCATATGCCTGGGAAGCGGTCCAAGCTGTGTACGAAGGCCGACCTCTGGCCCTGGCGCTGTCGCGCGCAAATGCCGCTCTCGCCCTCACCGCCAAGCATCCAGGGCGCGCCGCAGCAGAGGCCCTGTGCGCCCGTGCCTACACGCTGGCCCTCATGGGTGACCACGCCGGCGCGCGCGACAGCCTGGAGCGGCAGGCCGACGTTTTCGCCACGCTTCCCGACACCATCACCCGCGACAAGATGTCCCTGGAGGGATGGTCGGAGTCCCGGCTGCTGCACACCCGGTCTCTCGTGCAGACCATGACAGGCAGCCCAGCCTCGGCCTCTGCTCAGCAGGAGGCACTCGACTCCTACCCTTCCGACCGCGCCCGGGCGATAGCGCAGATCCGCTTGCACCAAGCGGCTTCTGAGGTCCGGGACGGCAGCGTGGAAGACGGCCTTCGAGCTGCAGCATCGATCGTGGAGGGCCTCGGGCCGGAGCATACGACGAGGTTCGTGCTGCATGTCGCTCATGGTGTGGCTGATGTCGCGCCAGCAGGTCACAAGACCACCGCCATTGCGGAGTATCGGGAGCGTCTCGCTATAACAGCGGCAAAAGAGGATGAGTGACTGATACTGATATCGAATATCGGCCCCTGACAGGTGAGGCTGCCTACGAAGTACTCAACGAGGAGTACATCGGCCTGTACCTGGAGAATTATGCCGAGAGGCCTTATTTGGCCGGACCGCTCTACAGTCGCGAGCGGTTCCTGCAGCGCACGGGCCAGCAGGTGCAGAATGACACTTTCGTTCTGGTGTCGGCCCGGGACCGGCGAGAGCTCGTGGGATTCTCTTTCGGCTTCGTGTTCGGGGCGGATCGGTGGTGGGGAGGGGAGAGCGTTCCTGCTCCCGCCGAGCTGGCGGGCTCGCCGAGGTTCGCGGTGATCGAGCTGGACGTCCGGGAGGACTACCGGCGGCGTGGCATCGGCCGGCGGCTCCTGGAGACGCTGCTGGCCCAGCAGGACGCGCCGTATGCGACGCTGCTGGCTGATCCCGAAGCTCCCGCCCACGCCATGTACCAACGCTGGGGATGGAGGGTGGTGGGTCCTGTCCGAGCTGCGCCTGACTCCAGGACCTCCGACGCTCTGGTGCTGGACTTCGGCCAGCGATAGAGGCGACACTCCACCGTGAGAGCGCACTCAGGGGAACGACGAGAGCCCCACCGCCCAAAGACGGTGGGGCTCTTCGTGTGTCACTCGGAGATGTTGAGGGTCGCGATCGCCGCGGTGGCCGCGCAGCTGTAGGCGCACAGGCGCAGGACAGCGGGGCGGGGCGAGCGGGTGGCGGCGTACATGATGAGCACGATCGCGACCAGGAGACTGATGGTGGCCAGCAGCATCACCCATCCCGGGGCACTCCAGCTGAGGGCCGTGCGCATCAGCGAGCCCTTTCCAACTTCGCGGCCCTGGTGAGCGCGCGAATGCCACACTGAAGACCTGGCGCATCCTGCGCAAACTCCACTGCTGCCCTCTTCGCGCGGGCCAGCTGGTCAAAGCCATCCGCACCCTTCAAATGCGCGAGGCAGGATGAAAACGTTCACTGGCTCTGCAGGAGAACTGACCTGTAAGAACTTCCATCCCGTCTGATGGACGGCTCATGGGTAAGGCGTTCTCGCTATCCCCTGAAGCTGAGCGTAAACGGGCATGCCCTTTTAGGTTTAGTTAAGATCTCGGAGATCTGCGAGTAGAAGTGAAAGTGATGCTCAAATCGAATCCAAATGCCTGGACGCGCCGAAAAATCGAAGCCCATGGTGTAGGTAAGCGCATCGTCCCAACCGGCACGCGATGTCGGAGAACATCGCTAATGGGCGGTGGTGGAGATTGGGAGCCGTAGCCAGGGCTCCTTCGAGGAGGTTAAGAAAGCAGAAATTATCAAGGCTGACCCCATAAGGTTTGGCTCCCTTGAGTCGTCCTTAGCGCTATTTCCGCAAACGAAGTCGCGGTTGTCGAAGTGGCTTCATTCGGGAAGGAGGCGAAGATGCACGGAAAATGCCTGCTCATTGCCAGTCCACTAGCCGTCGCCCTCATGTTTGGAACGGTCGACATCTCGCAAGCTTCGGCCGTTCCAACGTCCGTAGGCGTCGGCGACAGCTACACCATGGCGACCTTGAAGGTCGCGCCGCCCGTGTGCAGCCGATCATTCAAGGGCAAGCTCAAGAAGCTGTGCTCGAATGGCTGGAGCGAGGGATACACGGCCGGGATAGCCGCATGCAAGAACAAGGAGGGCTTCAGGTCCCTCAGCCCCGCGCTGCAGGATGCCGCATACATACATGGCTTCAACGCCGGGTTCAGCGCGGGCAAGACTGCTTGCTAGCCGCTGCCGAATCGTAGTTACCTAGGGGTTCGCGATCCCGTAAGGGTTCTCGGGCCAGAGCAGGGCGGGCCTGTCCAAGGTTCGGACAGGCCCACCTCCTGTTGAGCTACTGAGCCTTTTTCGTCCTGAAGCCGCAGCTCAGAGCGGGTGAACCAGTAGAGGCGAACACTCAGGCCGGGTCACGTCCAGCGAAGTGGTGTACGAGTTGACCTTCGCGTGATCCTGTCTCCGCGGGTCAAGCGGTAAGTATCCGCGGGGTCGTCAATCGGTCCGGGTGCGGAGGCTCCGCGCCAGGGTGGGGATCATCACCGTCGCAGGGACGAGGTGCAGCCCGAGGAGGGCGATGACGGTGGCGGTGTCCGCCCCGGAGAGGAAGGGCGGGACCAGCGAGATCGCGGTCAGCGACACCGCCGTCCACACGAATCGCTCGGCGGGGCGAGCGCTCCAGCGAAGAAGAGCGACGGCGATGACGATGCCCACGACCGAGAAGAAGCCGGTCACCACGGCGAACCCGGGCAACGGGATCGTCTCACCACCATCGGGGACCTCGAAGTCGACGCCGACGGCCTGGGCAAGCGCGGCGGCGAGGGTGGTGGCCACCATCGCCGCGAGCGTGGCGACGAAGCCGGTGCCGGCGAGCCCGCGGAGCCGGTGGGCGCGGCTGGTCCGGCCCGATGCCGGGCCTGCGACGGCCCCGGTGTCGTTCATGCTGTTCATGTCATCCTCCATCATTCGGCGGCTGGCGTAGGGGTGTGTTGACCGGCAGGTGACGGTCCTGGCCCCGGGGGTGACGATGCGCACCCTCGCCGTGCGGCGGCCGGGGTTGCGCAGGGCGCGGACGCCGGTGCCGCGGAGCCAGAACCCGGCGTCGCGTCCGAGGACCGGCCCGGGCTCGCCGTCGCGCAGCTCCAGCTGCACCCGCCCGTGGGTGACGACGCCGAACGCGTCGCACCACTCGGCCGCGACCACCGCGACACGCGCGCCACCTCGCAGTGCGAGCGTCCGCACCGGGAGCACCGGGAGCACCGGGACTACTCCGTGCCGTCCGCCGGCAGGCGCTCCGGCAGCCCGAGCCGCGGGAACCGGTCGTCGTGGAACGTGATGATCTCGGTGATCGCCCCACCGGTGACGCGCAGGACGTCGATCGTCAGCGGCAGGTACGCACCCTCCTGCTTCCGCCAGAGGTAGAAGGCGACGGCGGGCTGCCGGTTCACGGAGGTGAGGACGGCGCGCAGGTGCTTCATGCTCTCGAAGCCGCTCTCGATCCAGTCGTTCACCACCGTGTCGCGGCCGACGTACAGGCCCGGCGTGGGCGGCATCGAGCAGCGGACGTCGTCTCGCAGCAGTGCGGCGAGCCCGTCGACGTCCGTGGCCACGCTGGCGTCGGTATAGCGGCGTACCAGCTCTCGCGTCCCGGCGTCCTCCTCGCCGCCGGTCCAGTCCTGCCGCTCGGCGGGCAGGTGCTCCCGCATGCCGGCGCGGGCCCGCTGCAGCGCGCTGTTCACGGAGTTGACGGAGTCCCCGAGGAGCTCCGCGACGTCCTTCGCCGGCCAGCCGAGCACGTCCCGCAGGATCAGCACGGCCCGCGGGCGCGGCGCGAGGTGCTGGACCGCGACCAGGTACGCCAGCTCGATCGTCTCCCGCGCGACGGCGACGGTCTCCGGCTCGTCCGCGTCGCCCGCGGGCAGCTCGTCGAGCAGCCGGTCCGGGTAGGGCTGCAGCCACCGCACCTCGCCGCCGGTCGCGGGCTCCGGTCGGTACTTGGCGAGCAGGTCCAGGCAGGCGTTGGTGGCGATCCGGTACAGCCAGGCCCGGAACGTCGACCGCCCCTCGAAGGTCTCCCGCCGCCGCCAGGCACGGAGGAACGTCTCCTGCACGGTGTCCTCGGCGTCCTCGAACGACCCGAGCATCCGGTAGCAGTGCACGTGCAGCTCCCGCCGGTGCCGCTCCGCCAGCCCCGAGAACGCCGGCTCGTCGACCTCGTCCAGACCGCTCACGCCCAGATCCTCCAGCCGCGTGTCCGCACTCATCGCGTCATCCTTCCGCCTTGTCGTGTCCCGTCGTAGGTGTGACGGGTGCGGGCGCGACAACTCATCACCGGGATCGGTCGGAATGGCCGATCCGGTGACGGAGCACGACGCGCGGTACGGCGAGGCGGGCGCGAAGTGCCCGCCGCCGGTGAGTACGGGCACCCCCGCGTCGGTACGGTGAACGGCCACGACCCGCTCGGGATGATCGAGCGAGAGATAGCGGCTCGCGTGCCGATCCTCCCCGCCCTACCTGCGTGAACTGTGAACCATGGAATCAGGGATCTGTGATTGATCTTCGACCGCGGGACCGACGCGGGGCCGCGGGTTCCTGATCTGAAATTTTCACGGCTCGGCGAGAGGTTCACGCAGTTCGCCTGCTCACCGGCCCGCCTCGTGCTTGACCCGCCAGCCGGGACGGAACCACACTCCGCTGGAGTGTCACCCCCCGCGCGACCACCTGAGTGCTCCACATCGCCGTCGCCCTCGCACGCCGGTTCGTACAGGGAGATGTTAACGCCAACAATTTCGGGAGCCGATAACAGCCGCTCATGTTAGCGATAACACAATCAAGGTTCGTCCCATGACGACGCCGGGAGCCGGCGCCTGGTGGGCCAACGGGACTCAGAAGGCGCGGATCAGCACCGACAGGCAGAAGGACGAGACATGACGCAAGATCAGAATGAGCCCGCGAGCGGCGAGCGAAAGCCGCTGAGCCGGAGAACCGTCCTGACGACGATGGGGGCCCTGCCGATCCTCACGGCCGCGGGCACGGTCATGGGAGCCTCGGAGGCCGCGGCCGCCACGGCGGTCATCAACCCGTCGGCACAGCGGCAGACGATCCGAGGCTTCGGCGGCATGACCTTCGCGTCCTGGATCGGCGACCTGACGGCCGCCCAGCGGGAAACGGCGTTCGGCACCGGCGAGGGCCGGCTCGGGTTCTCCGTGCTGAGGATCCCCGTCCCCGAGAACCAGGCGGACTGGAGCCGTGACGTGGCGACGGCGAGGCGCGCGATCGAGCTCGGGGCGACGGTCATCGCGTCGCCGTGGAATCCCCCCGCCGGCATGGTCGAGACCTTCGTCCGCGGCAGCCAGACCAACGCCAAACGCCTCAGGTCCAACATGTACGCGGCCTACGCCCAGCACCTGAACGACTTCAGCACGCACATGCGGAACAACGGGGTGAACCTGTACGGCATATCAGTGCAGAACGAGCCCGATTACGCGCATGACTGGACGTGGTGGACTCCCGCCGAGATCCTCCGGTTCATGCGGGAGAACGCCGGCTCGATCAACACCAGGGTCATCGCGCCCGAGTCCTTCCAGTACCTGAAGAACATCTCGGACCCGATCCTCAACGACCCCGTGGCGCTCGCCAACATGGACATCCTCGGCGCGCACCTCTACGGCACGCAGTTCTCGAACTTCCCCTACCCCCTCTTCAAGCAGAAGGGCGCGGGCAAGGAACTGTGGATGACCGAGGTCTACCACCCCAACAGCAGCGACTCGGCCGACCTCTGGCCCCAGGCGCTCGACGTGGGGGAGCACATCCACCGTGCCATGGTGGACGCCGAGTTCCAGGCGTACATCTGGTGGTACATCCGGCGCAGCTACGGCCCCATGCGGGAGGACGGCCAGATCAGCAAGCGCGGCGCGATGATGGCGCACTTCGCCAGGTTCGTCCGCCCCGGATACGTGCGGGTCGACGCGACGGCGAACCCGGCGTCGAACGTCTACGTCTCGGCGTACCGGGGCGGTGACTCCTCGATCGTCATCGTCGCCGTCAACAAGGGCACCTCCGCGGTGAGCCAGCAGTTCACCGTGGCGAACAGCACCGGATCGTCCAGTGTCTCGTCCTGGCTGACCGACGCGAGCAGGAACGTCGCGCCCCAGGGGGCGACCACCATGTCGAACGGTTCCCTCACCGTCACGCTTCCCGCCCGAAGCGTGATGACCTTCGTGACCAGCCTGGGCTCCGGCCCCACCCCGACCCCCACCCCGAGCCCCACCCCGACTCCGACGCCCACCCCGACACCCGGCACCGGGCCCCGGGTCGCCTACACGATGAACTCCTGGAACAACGGCTTCACCGCCAACATCAGCATCACCAACACCGGGACCTCGACGATCAACGGCTGGACGCTGGTCTTCACCCTGCCCTCCGGCCAGTCCATCACCTCGGGCTGGAACGCCACCTACTCGCCCTCCAGCGGCCAGGTGAGCGCCCGCAACGTCAGCCACAACGCCGCGCTCGCCCCCGGGGCGACCATCGACATCGGCTTCCAGGCCACCCACACCGGCAACACCGCCGAACCGACCGCCTTCACCCTCAACGGCATCGCCTGCACCGTGGTCTGACCGGCGAGTGAAGACGGGTGAGACAACCCCAGAAGCCCGACCGGCGTTTCCGGTCAGCCTGCGGAAGGTCGGCGGTCCGTACGAAGCGTTCGCCGAGGACGGTGACGGTGGGCGGGCGGCCGTGACAGAAGGGCCGCCGACAGGCGGCCCGGAGTCTCTCAGTTCGTCGTTCCGGTGCCGATCCAGCGGGTCAGGGCGTGGTCGAGGTCTTCTCCGAGGGGCTCGCCGGTGGCGACCGCCCAGGCCACGTGGGCGTCCGGCCGGATCAGCAGGGCGTCGGCCGGCGGGTCGGGGCAGCGGGCCGTCACCACGTCGACGCGGTTTCCCCACGCCGAGACGCGGTCGCGCACGTCGTGCCTGTCCGCGAGGTCGAGGAGTACCGGCCGGGCGGCGTGCAGGAGTTCCGCCACCCGGGTGGCGTGCGAGGGCCCCGCACCCCGGGCGGCGCGCGAAGGCTTCGTCATCGGGGTGGCGTCCTCGCCGATCGTGAGCGGTAAGTCTGGTACGAAGGAGCCCAGCAGCGGGTGCGGCGATCCGGCGGGGTCCACCGGGTAGCGGACGTCGGAACCCTGGAGCATCCGCCCCAGCCGGCGGAGCGGCTCTTCGTGTTCGAGCATCATGCCGAACAGCTCGCGCAGCGCCGTGACGCCACCACCGGGTGCCATGAGGGCCGACTGGGCCTGGGTGTGCATGAGAACCCGTGCCGCGACCGGATGCCGCTCGTCGTGGTAGGTGTCCAGGAGTCCGGGGGGTGCCCAGCCGCGCACGCGCGCGGCGAGCTTCCAGCCGAGGTTGACCGCGTCCAGAAGGCCCACGTTGAGCGACGGCCCGCCGAACGCGGCGATGGCGTGGGCGGCGTCACCGGCCAGCAGGACCCGGCCGGAGCGGTAGCGTTCCGCGTGCCGGCTGTTCGCCCCGACCTTCGACAGCCACACCGGCCGGTCGACGGGCAGGTCCGTGCCCAGCACACGGCGTACGCCCTGCCGCAGTTCGTCGAGCGAGATGGGACCGCCCCGGCCGCTGCCGCCGCCCTGGCCGTCCCCGCCGCCGTCCCCGCCCTGACCGTTCCCGCCGTCCCCGCCGTTCCCGCCCTGGACGGTCAGGCCGGGCGGCGGGTCCGCCCACTCGATCACGGCGATCCGGTGGACGCCCGGCCTGAACGACGCGTGGACGAACACGCCGGTCGCGGTGCGGGTGAAGCCGGGGCGCACGCGGCCCGCTCCGGGCACCTCCAGCTCCCCGGTGCCGGGTACGACGACCGAGGTGGGCAGGACGACGTCGCCGAAGCGGGCCACCTCGTGCCCGGTCGTCCCGGGGAAGGGGATACCGGCCTGTTCGCGTACGAGGCTGTGTGCCCCGTCGCAGCCCACCAGGTAGTGGCCGCGCAGCCGGTAGCCCCCGCCGGGCCCGTGCACGCGGGCCGTCACACCGTCGCCGTCCTGCTCCAGGGCGGTCAGTTCGTGCCCGCGCCGGATCTCCACGCCGAGTTCCCGGGCGCGCTCGCCCAGCAGCCGTTCGAGGCGGGGTTGCTGGATCGGCAGCAGGTGGAGTGGGCTCACGCCCAGCCTGCGCAGGTCCAGCGGTATCGCGCCGAACTGGAAGAACGGGGTCGGCCCGGCGAAGGGCGCTCCGGCGGCGAACCGCTCCAGCAGGCCGCGGTAGTCGAGCATCGGCACGATCTGGCCGACCAGGCCGTTGGCCTTGGGGACGTCGCCCGGCTCCGGCAGCCGTTCCAGCACCACCGGGTGCGCGCCGGAGAGACGCAGCTCGCAGGCCAGCATCAGTCCGACCGGGCCACCTCCGGCAACGATGACGTCGGCGGTCATGGCAGGCACCTCCGTAGCGCTTCGATGAGAGCGGTGTGGCGCGGGTCGGGGCCCAGCAGGCCCGGCGCCATCCTGTTCACCACGTAGCCGAGGGCCACGCCGGTGCGGGGATCGGCGAAGGCCAGCGCGCCTCCGGATCCGGTGTGCCCGAAACGGCCGGTACCGCCGAAGGGCGAGAAGGGTGAGTGGAGCATGAAGCCCAGCCCGAACCTCGTGTCGACGAACAGCACGCGGTCCGGCCCGTCGGACCGCGTACGGATGGCGGCCTCCACCGTCCGCGGCGGCAGCAGGCGTACGCCGTCCACCTCCCCGACGAGTGCCGCGCACAGCCGTGCGAGGGACCGCGCCGTGGCGATCCCGTTGTGTCCCGGGATCTCCGCGGCGTGCACGGCGCGGCTGTTGTCGTCGAGCTCGGGCCAGGTGAGCGCCCGGCTGCTCAGCGAGCCGGGGTCGGACCTGGCGGCGAGCATGCGGCGCAGGGGGGCGGGCAGGGTCGCGGGGTCCAGGCCGGCCGGAGGCTCGGGCGGGATCAGCCGTCCGACGCGCCGCTCCAGCTCGCCGGGCAACCCGATCCAGAAGTCCAGGCCGAGCGGGCGCGCCACCTCCTCGGCGAAGTACGTCGCGAGCGGGCGGCCGGTGACGCGCCGGACCAGCTCGCCGATCAGCCAGCCGAACGTGCGGGCGTGGTAGCCATGTGCCGTGCCGGGTTTCCAGGCGGGCCGCTGCCGGGCGAGTGCCTCGACGATCGGATCCCACGCCTGGACGTCCGCCATGGAGAACGGTCGTTCGAGGGCGGGCAGGCCGCAGCGGTGCGAGAGCAGCCATGACAGGGGGATGTCCTTCTTGCCCGCGGCGCCGAACTCCGGCCAGTGCTTCGCGACCGGTCCGTCCAGGTCGAGGCGGCCACGCTCGACGAGCAGGTGGGCGCAGACCGCCGTCGCGATCTTCGTGGTGGAGAACACGGGAATGAGCGTTTCCCGTTCCCACGCCCGGCCGGTCGTCCGGTCGGCCGTGCCGCCCCAGAGGTTCACCACCTCTCGTCCGGCCAGGTAGACGCAACAGGCCGCGCCGACCTCGCCGTTGCGCCGGAAGTTCTCCGCGAATGCCGCGCGTACCGGCTCGAAACCCGGCGCCGTCGATCCGCGCACGGGGTCGCTCGCCGTGGGTCTCCCCCCTCTGCTCCGGGGGGCCTCCTCGGTGGTGCAGCCTCCGCCGAGGAGCATCGCCGCACCTGACATCAGACTCGCCTTCAGCATGCTCCGCCGGTTCGTCGGCGGGCCGTGGTCCGTCGCATCCATGGCCGTTACAGTAAATATTTACTTAACGACCGTCAAGGGCCCCGCTTGCGATGCGAGCCTCTGCGGTAAATAGTTACTGCGTGCCAGACAGTCGCTCCCTGCTGCTCACCGCGGCCGCCGAGGAGTTCGCCGTGCGCGGTCGCGAGGGAACCCGGGTCCAGTCGATCGTGCGGCGGGCGGGCGTCAACGAGCGCATGATCTACTACCACTTCGGCAGCAAGGACGCGCTGTACGCGGCCGTGCTGGAAGCCGAGATGGCCGAGATGGCCGACGCGTGGCGCCCGATCATCGATCGAGCCGCCGAGCGCGAGCCGTACCAGGGGATGCGCGAGGTCCTGGCGGGCTTCGTCGACGTGATCACGGCCAGGCCGCGCCTGACGGCGCTGCTGGTGCACGAGGCGCTGGCCGGGTGGCCTGCCACCACACCGCCGGTGGCCGACATGCTTCCCGCGGCGCTTCGCGAGCTGTACCGGCAGGGGCAGGAACAGGGCGCCTTCCGCGCGGACTGCTCCTTCGAGGTGGCCTACGGGACGGCGCTGTGCGCCCTGATCGCCCTGCCCATCTTCCTTCCGCGCTTCGCCGGCGTCTTCGGCACGGAAGCGGACGGCCACGCCGTCGGCCACGACCTGCGAGACCGCATCGTGGGCCAGTTGCTCGACGGCATGACCGGTCCCCGGGCAGGGTGAAGGACGGGCGCCCGTTCGCCGGACACCGCACGAGGGGGACCCGGTGGTTTCCCGCCGAGGGGGACCGGGGCACGCCGGTCGATCCGCCGCACCACCGGCACGTCACCCGCCTATGGCACCTCTTCGGCGACCGGCACTCGATCGCCCCGTCCGTGCGGCATCAGCAGGAACACCTTGGACGACAGGCGGTCCATGTCCCCGCCTCTGCCGAACACCAGGCCGGCGGCGAAGTCGACGAACTGTTTCGCCTCGTCGTCCGGTAGCCCGTTGAGGTCCATCACCACGGGCACCCCCGTGCGGAAGAAGTGCCCGACGTAGATCGCCTCGTTGTAGTTCTGGGGACGTAGTGTTTTGACCACCGCGCAAGTCTCCACTGTCCGTCACGCCCGTCAAGATGTCTTCCGAAGCGTGGGTGGCACCTCACCACCGCGCTCACCACCGCGCTCACCACCGCGCTCACCACCGGGGGAACCGTGCGCATCGTCATACCGCTGTTCGACCGGTTCACCGCGCTTGACGCGGTCGGCCCGTACGAGGGGCTCAGATTCCTGCCGGATGCCGACGTCGTGTTCGCGGCCGCCGAGGCCGGGACGGTACGGAACGACGCCGGGTCCCTGGCTCTCATCGCGAGCGCGGCGTTCGCCGGGATCGACTCCTGTGACGTGCTGCTCGTCCCGGGAGTGATCGCGTGACCGAGTCCGGCAGGCTTCTCCAGGTCATCGTGTGCGCGGCCGGTGCCGCCCGGGACGTCGGCCGTCTCGTCACCCTCGCCCAGGACGAGGGCTGGACCGTCCAGGTCGTCACCACCCCGTCCGCGCTGGACTTCGTCGACGTCCCCGCCCTGGAGAGGCAGACCGGACGCCCCGTCCGCAGCCGGTACCGGACACCGGACGAGCCCAAGCCCCCGCGAGCCGACGTGATCATCGTCGCCCCCGCCACGTACAACACCGTCAACAAGTTCGCCCAGGGCATCGCCGACACCTACGCCCTCGGCCTCCTCGCCGAGGCCCCCGGCCTCGGCATCCCCGTGGTCGTCCTGCCCTTCGTCAACGACGCTCTCGCCACCCGCGCGCCGTTCCGCCGGAGCGTCGAAGGCCTCCGGGCCGAAGGCGTCCGTGTCCTGCCCAGCGCTTCCGAGCCCGACCCGGCCGCCACCGGAGACGAAAGCCGGGAGAGCCACCCCTGGGCCCTCGCTCTCACGGAGATCTCGGGGAAACAGGCTCACCGGACGCGCGCTGATCGGTCATAGCGAGCGGCGAGGAACCGGCGCCATCGGACGCGTCGATTCTCCGCGATTATCGGTCTGCACCAGAATCTCATTATGTGTCCGTAGTCATTGTGTGACGTGAAATAATCATTGATTCTCATGTTTCCGGCCTGTTCCGATGTTCTTCCTCTCCCGGCCGGTGACTCATATGTCGTCGGGCTTCCGGGTCTTACAATGACCACCGGAAGGAAGGACGGTGGGATCTGGAAGCCTCAGGAAGGCCGCGGCCCGGTGTGGTGGTCGATCCCGGGCTGCCGCCCGAGGTCGCGGGTTTGCTTCGCGCGAATCCATCACTGCTCAGACGCATACGGGCCGGTTGGAGGCCGCTGGAGAATCCGCCGAGGAGATCCGCGGTTCTCCCGGCTGTCGCCGGTATGTTCGCGGCGGTCGGCTTTCTGGCGGTGCTTTCCCTCGAAAAAGGGGCCGGGCTCGGAATCCTGCTGCTCGTCATGCTCGCGTACTTCGTTTTCGCGGCGATCAGGGCCGCCAGGGATTCCGAGGAGAGCGACAGCCCCGAGCAGGAACTGTTCGAGCTCGCGCACCGCCACCGCGATTCCTATCTTCTCCCCGACGACTTCGACGCCGCCGCGAGCCGCCTGTTCGGCCGGGCGCGGCTGGCGGTCGACTCCGTCCTGCGATCGCGCGTCAACGCCGAGGGACTGCTCGACGACGTACGGAACGCCGTCATGCTGCCGCCACAGGAATGGGAGGTCGCACGCCTGCTGGCCAAGTTGTCCTCCCTTCGTGGAGAACACCGCGATCTCATGCGTGGCGGGGTCACCCAGGAGGTGGCGGCCGTGATGAAGCCGCTGGAACGCGTGCTCGCCGGCAGCGAGAGCGCCGTCACCGCGCGGGTCGAGGCGCTTGAGCGTTACGCGGCTCATGTCGCCGACGCCGAACGTGCCTACCGGGCCCGGAGCCAGATCGAGGCGCTGGTGGAGCGGTTGCCCCGCTACGAGGAACTGCTCGCCGAGTCGGGGGCCGACGGCCTGAGCATGCCCGAGATCGGGCATCTCACCGGCGAGGCCGACGAGCTGGAGCAGGCGTTGCGCGCGAGCATCGGTTCGGCGCACGAGCTGTTCCACCATCTGGACGGTCCGGCGCCGTCCGGGTGAGGGGCAGCGGCTGATCACCTGCCACGCGGGCCGGGGATCAGCCGAACAGGCAATAGACGGCCGTCGCGTCGTCGTGGATTTTCGTCCGGGGCCAGCGGGAGCCTTCGGGGTCGGTGTGCTCCGCCTCGCGGACCCGGCGGATCAGCTCTCCGGGGCCGGACCGTTCGAGGGTGTCGAGGGCCTCACGCCAGGTGGCCAGCTCGAACAGGTCGACGAGCCGGGAGGCTCCGTCGCTGAGCAGGGCGGCCGCCCGTACCCGGTGGGCGGGGAGGGTGCCGGTGAGCGACTGCTCGGCGGTGAGCGGGTCGACGGCGGCGATCCAGAAGCCGCCCTCGCGGTTGCGGTGGTCCCGCATGGTCTCCACGTACTCCCGGCGCGCGGTGACGTGCTCGGCACTTCCGTGGGCGAGGCCGTCCATGGTCGACCGGTGCGCCCTGCCGATCCGGTCCACCCGGTCGTCGCAGACGACCGTCGGCTCCGCCTGGCCGACCACGTCCAGGACGAGGACGGAGTCCGCCAGGACGAGGAAGTCCAGGTCGCCCGCCGTGCGGCGGACCATGACCACCGTGGCGGACGGCGATCCGGGATGGGTGAGGTCGCAGACGAAGTCGTGGAGGGAGGCGACGGCCTTTATCCCGTTCGCGAGTATCTCCGTGAGCGTTCCGGTGTCCTGCGTCATGCCCGCGAGGAGTGTCGAGCCCAGGGAACGGACGTACCAGCTGACGCCGTGATCGCACCCGGACTCCGCCCCCGCCGGGGTGCCCGCGCCGTCGAGGAGGACGAAGGCGTCCGGGGTCGCCCCGAAGAAGTCCTCGTTGCCGTCGTTGCCCGCTGTGTTTCCGGCGTTCCCGGTGCTGCCGGTGTCCGCGTTCTGTCTGCCGGGTGCCGCTTCGGTGGCGAAGGTGATGCGCATCGGTTCGGGGCTCCTGGTGCTGGACGGGCCCGCGCTGGACGGGCGTGCACGTTTCCCTCACGAGTTCCCCCGTTGGAACGGCGTACTCCCACGCGTCCCCCGCCCGGACATCCCTCGCGGTGGTCCTCCGTGACGTACCGCCACGACGTCAGTAGGAGGGCTCCGAAATCGACTCGGCTCGATAGACGTCCATCGGTCCCTCGTCGTCCTCGTCCACCCCCACCTTCCTCAGCAGCAAAGTCCGGCTGCCGATTTTCAGGGAACGTTCGCCGTTGATCTCCGTGGACGCGAACACCGTGACCGCGTGACCGTGCATATCGCGCACCTGGTCGTATTCTGGTCCGTCAGGAATGTCTAGCTTGATGCGCCTCGTCTGGAATGTCACTCTCCCAGTGTGAAAGCCGCGGCCCCGAAAATCGATCGTGCGCGTGACGATATTTGGCATCATTTTCGACCGGAAAGGTATGGGCGGCCGGCCCCCTCCTCGGACCGGGCCTCGCGAGGGCCGTAGTCACAGAGACCGCCGTGGGCCACCGGGAGCGGAGATCGCTAGGGCAGGGGATCGATCCCGATGTTCTGGTCGTACTGGACGAGCTCCGCCCCGCGATCGGTGAGGATGGGCCAGCGGGTGGCGCGGGCACACCAGACGACGTGTCCGGCCGTGATGTCGCGCGATCCGTCGAGGATCTCCGCGATGTCCCCCACCTTCCCGTGGGTGAAGTCGTCGATCCTCACGCCGGGCGTCGTGACGAGCTCGAACAGCTCCTCCTGGGTCGAGAGCGGGGAGATGGACAGGACGGCCGCGAGGCTGGTGGCCGGGACGCATATCCCGCCGCCACGGAAGAGACACATGGCGGCGACGCTCCGGGAGTATTCGGTCTTCGCCACCGCGATGTCGACCAGTGCGCTCACGTCGAGCACTCGACCGGGAAGCATGGCTCAGCGCCTCCGGAAACGGCGTATGCCGATCTGGCCCCACTCCGCCTCGGAGAGCTGGTCGACCCCGAGGGAGTCGGCCGCCGTGTCGAGGTCTTCGCGATGCAGGTTCCAGCGGTGCATCAGGGTGATCACGTGAGGTTTGTTGCCGATCTCTCGCTGGACGGCCGCGTGGAGCACGTCGGCGACACGGTTTCCGGTCAGTCGCGCCTTACGGGAAAGCGCCTCATAATCCGCTTTATCCAGCTCTATGGTGATAGATGTATCGGAAGCTGGCGTGCCGATTGCCTTTTGTCCTTCTCTGAGCTGGAGATGGGCCAGCCACAGCGGAACCGAATCCGACTCTTGTCTGGCGCCATCGTGATCATTCGATGATGGTTTTTCCGATCCTGTGCCGTCTCGCCATGCCGGCATGGAGTGGGCCATGCGTTCGACAGTAGCTGTGAATTGTCGATTATGGCAGCACTTCTGGGCCAAAGGTCATCACTGCGGGAACCCGGACGGCTGAGTGGCGGGATCGGTGGGAACAGCGGGATTCGTAGGAACGGTGGGCACCGAGGGGTCGGTGGGAGGGGTGGGGGTGGGCGCACCGGGGGTGGAGGTGGGGGCGACCGCGCCGCAGAATCCCATGGCTCGCCGTTGCTCGGCTATCTGGTCGACCGGGGCCTGGTAGGTGAGCCGCTCCTCGGGTGAGGGCTCGTACCGCCACGTACCGCCTTCGAAGGCGAAGTCGAAGTCCGTCGAGTCGTCGAGCCGGGTCGCCTGGACACTGGCGAGGTCGCCGGTGATCGTGACGGTGGCGATGGTGAGCGGGGAGTTCGGCAGGATCGGGGGGCAGATCTCGAACAGCCGCACATACTCCTCCCGGGCGATCAGTCCCTGTGCCTCGGTGGTCCACAGGTCCCAGAAGTCGCCGTACGACCCGCTGCTGTAGGCGTCGAGCGCCGGTTGGACGGCCTGGCGGACCGAGGCCTCCGAATGCTCCGAGTGCTCGCCGCCGCGTGTCGGGGCCGCCGTGCTCGGCGGCGACGAGGGAGGGTTGAACACCATGAAGACGGTGACGACGGCCCCGATGGCCACGCCGATGGCCATGACGACCATCACGACCAGCCCTCGTCCCGTCTCGCCCCGTGGCGGCTGGCCGTACTGCGGCGGATAGCCCACGTGCGGTCTCCGGGGAAATGACAAGAGCGGATGAAGGTGATCATAACTCCCGCGGCTCTCGGCTGGCCACGGTCATCGCGCACCCGCGACGGGAGCCGACATAATGCGCGCGTGATTCAGACGATCGGTACGGCCGTCGCCGTCTTCGCCGGTACCAACGTGGACGACATCATCATTCTGACGGTGCTCTTCCTGGCGTCCAGAGCGGGAGGCGTTCCCCGCCCCTGGCAGATCGTCGTGGGCCAGTACGCGGGCATCGCCGCGCTGGTGGCCGTCTCGGCGGCGGCGGCGCTCGGCCTCGCGGTGGTGCCGGACCGCTGGGTGGGGCTGCTCGGCCTGGTGCCGTTCGGCATGGGGGTGTGGGGGCTGGTCAGAGCCGGGAGAGCCGGGAGAGCCGGGAAGGACGGCGACGACGGCGACGACGGCGACGGCGACGGCGACGGCGACGGGGCACCCCGGGTCGCCTCGGGCGTGCTCTCGATCGCGGGGGTGACCATTGCGAACGGGGCCGACAACATCTCCGTCTACACCCCGATGTTCCGCACGATCGGCCCGGCGTCCAGCGCCGTCACGGTGGCCGTGTTCGCGGTGCTCGTCGCGGTCTGGTGCGCGGCGGCCTCCTGGCTCGGGTCGCACAGGAAGGTCATCGCCCTGGTGGAGCGGACGGGGGCCTGGCTGGTGCCCGTGGTGTTCATGGTCATCGGTGCCGTCATCGTGGCGGAGTCGATATTTAGATAAATATCGACAAATCGCCCGAATCTAGGGCAAACGTACTGGGGAATTACTTACCATGCGAGACCATTTGCGCTTCTATCGGCATCGATGGTTCAAAGTGTGGATCGCCCTGATCGTTCTGTCCTTCTCGCTCATCGCCATGATGCAGGCGGCCGGCAACCAGGCGCTCCTGCCCGCGGCCTTCTTCTACGGGGCCGCGGCCGGGCCCCTCGCCCTCCTGCTCGCCATCCACGACCGTATCCACGTCGCCACCAGCGTGCCGCCCATGACGCTGATGGGCATGTTCCTGTTCGGCGGAGGCGTCGCCCTCCTGCTCGGCGGCTACTTCGACGCGCTCCTCATCTCCGCGAAGAACAGCACCTCGATCCTGCGGGTCGGCTGGATCGAGGAGCCCGCGAAACTCGTCCCGCCCCTCGCGGTCGCGCTCACCGGCCGTCACCTCACCAAGGCCGCGGGGGTCGCGCTCGGCCTGTCCTGCGCGACCGGGTTCGCGATCATGGAGTCGATGGCCTACGCCTGGAAGAGCATCGCCAACCACGACGGTGCCGTGGGCGCGGGTACGGTCCTCTTCCTGCGCGGCCTCAGCACCCCCTTCAGCCACCTCGTCTGGACCGGCCTGGTCTGCGCGGTGGCCTTCGGGGCCTGGCAGGTCAAAAGGCGCGCGGTCGTGACCCTGCCCGTCGTCGCCGCCTTCGTCGCGGCGGCCACACTCCACTCGCTCAGTGACGGCCTGCTCGTCCTGGACATCCCCGGGCCGGCCAGGCTGCTCTTCCTCGTCGTCGCCGCGGCGAGTTACTGGCTGTTCCACCGGGCCACCCGAGATCTGAAACCGGTGCCGATCCCGGAACCGGAGCCGTCCCGGGCCTGACCTCACGGAACCGGAGCCCTCCCGCGCCTGACCTCACGGAACCGGAGCCCTCCCGCGCCTGACCTCACGGGCGCGCGGGCCGGTTCGAAGCTCGGATACGCCCCTCACCGTGCGATATCGCGTCGACGTCCCACGTGGAACATCACACCTGCGCCAGCAGCCACCGAGGCCCGATGACCTCGGCGCCCAGTTCCGTGACCCGCTCGCGCAGCCCCCGGTCGGCGGTGACGACCAGGACGCGCTCCCAGGGGCGGGCGTCCCGTACGGCCTGGACGACGGCGTCGTCCCCGCTGCCCGGCGCGGCGATCACGGAGACACCGGGCGCGGGGGCGGTGTCGCGGGCGGCGCCCTCGACGACCGCGGTCAGCCGGGGGAACCAGCGGGCCAGCACCGGGGCGCGGTCGGGCGCGGCCACCCGGCCGTCGGCGGCACGCGCGCCGACCTCGGCGAGCAGCTTGGCCGCCGCCCCCGCGCGGTCCCGCCACCAGCCGTGCTCGGCGCGGGCGCCCACGATGTTGGCGACGTCGAGGACGACGAGGGAGGGGGTGAGTGCGAGGCCGACGACCGGCCAGGTCGCGGCGAAACCGGGGTGGAGCCTTCTGGCGGTGATCTCCTCGGCGGGAACCCAGCGCAGGTCGTCGCTCTCGGTGTTGGCGGGGATCGCGCGCAGCAGCTCGGCGGCCTCGGCGATCACGGTCTCGAAGGACCAGCCGCCGTGGTCGTCGAGGTAGACGCCCTGGACCCGCAGGCCGGTGCCGTCCAGTGCGGCCTCCTCGAAGGCCTCGCGCAGGGCGGTGTCGATCGTGTCCTCGTGGCTGTCACGGGCACCGCCCGGCAGCCCCCAGGTGCCGCCGTGGTGGCTCCACGCGGAGCGTTTCTGCATCAGGACGCGGGGGCCGTCCGCGGCGTCGTGGTGGACGGCGAGCAGGCCTGCCGCGCCGTGCACCCCCCAGTGCCGGTGCCCGAGATCGCAGCGAGCCCATCCGTCCCCGTCCCCGGCCGTCATGGACCAATGATGCATCAGGGCACGGCCGCGCACTTCCCGCCCCCCGGCCACCGGGGAGACGCCGGTGGCGAAGGAGGCAGCCGGCGGGCGGAAAAGCATTAAGGGCGCTATGTCGTGATCCGGCATACTGGCCGCCTTGATCCTCGTTGAAGGACTCCCATGCACTCGAGCGTGTACCCGAGCGCGCTTTTCGCGCCCGTCCGCCTTCTGCGGCCGATCCGCGCGTACGCGACCGTCGCCCTCACCCTGATGGCGTTGAGTTCGGTCGTCTCCGCCGGCGCCTCGACGCTGTTGCTCGTCTCCCGGGAGGGCTGGTCATGGCTGGCGGTCCGGCAGTGGAACGCCCTGTACGCGCTGCTCCTCTCCCCGGTCGTCCTTCTCTTCTCGATCATCCCCCTGCTGGCGGGCATCGCCTTCGTGTGCTGGCTGTTCCGCGCCCGGGGCAACGCGTACGCGATCTCTCCCGGGGTCTTCCACAGGTACGCCACGCCGTTCCTGGTGTTCGGGTGGTTCGCTCCCCTCGTCAACCTGTTCGTCCCCAAGGGGCTCGTCGACGACATTCTGACCACCTCCCGGCCGGGCGGGCTGCGGCCGGGAACCGACCTCTACCGGGGACGCCGCTCGGGTCTGGTCTGGGCGTGGTGGCCGGCGTGGCTGCTGTGGACGGTGATGGAGGTGGCGTTCGTGGCGTTCGTGGCTTTCGGGAACGCGGGCATGACCGCGCTGGAGACCGTCACCCTGGTCGCCTGCGTCCCGCTGCCGATCGTCACGGGCGTGCTCGCCGCCGGGGTCGTCCTGACGATCACCAAGCTTCAGGAGAACGCCCGTGCCGGCCTGCCGGCGGGGGGACGACCCCTGAAGAGGCCCGGGCCGCCGGTGGGGTCCTACTTGGGGCTCACCACTCTCGTCGTGCGTGACTACGACGAGGCCATCGGCTTCTACCTCAACGTCCTCGGCTTCGAGCTTCTGGAGGACACGCCGCTGGGCGACGGCAAGCGCTGGGTGACCGTCCGCCCACGCGGCGCCCGGGAGACGGCCCTGCTCCTCGCCCGCGCCGTCGGTCCCGAGCAGGAGGCCCGGATCGGGGACCAGACCGGCGGCAGGGTCGGCCTGTTCCTGCACACGGACGACTTCGCCCGCGACTACGAGCGGCTGCTGTCGGCGGGCGTCGTCTTCGAGGAGGCCCCGCGCGGCGAGCCCTACGGCCGGGTCGTCGTCTTCCGGGACCTGTACGGCAACCGCTGGGACCTGCTCCAGCCCGCCGACGTCTCACCGGCGTACGGCTGAGCCCGGCCCTTGCCGACGCCCCCTCGGACAACGGCCCGGGGCCACCGGGCAAGCGCTCCCGCGAGTCTCAGTTCCCGCCCTTGGAGAAGTGCTGGTAGTCCTTGATGCCGGACCAGTAGCCGCCCCACTCCCAGCCTCTCTGCTGGAAGGCCTTGACCACGCGGTCGCCCGGGTTGATCACTCCGGGAGCCCGGACGGGGCGCTTGAAGAACTTGCGGGCGTTCTCGTGGGACCCCGTGCCGTTGGCGTATATGTACGGGTTCTCGCGCGGGTTGATGTCGACGGCCAGGCCGTAGGCGTGCCTGGACCAGCTGCTCGACCCCTCCGCGGGGCGGCAGTTGAAGGCCGAGGTGTTGTCGGCGTCGATCGAGGCGTAGTCGTCGGCCTTGTAGGCGTCGACGAGCCGCATCTTGTAGATGGGCCAGCGCCAGTCGTACAGGCGGCGGAAGACGGCGACGATGTCATCGGTCGCGGACTTGTTCACGACCAGCTCACCGGTGTGCGGCTTGTCGTCGAAGCCCCAGTAGGTCATCGTGATCAGCCGCAGGTCGCTCACCGGGACCGGGCATCCGGGCCGCCACGAGTGTTCGAGCCGTTCGCGGGGGACCCGGGAGACCTTCGCGGAGAACGCCGGCGGGCCCGTCGGGGTCGGCGACACGGTGGTGGACGGGCCGGCCGTCGGCGTCACGACGGTCGGTTCCGGGGCGGACACACCGGTGGCGGACGAGGACGCCGGGATCGGAGCCGAGGCGGCCGGAGGCGCGGCGGGGGCGGGCTGGGAGGCGGCCGTGCCACACGAGGCCGCCGCCAGGCAGCCGACGGCCGTCGCGAGCACGGCCCGCGCGCGGATCGTGAATCTGGAATCTGACACGTGCCGCCCCCTCAAAAAACGGACAAAAGCGACAAAAAGCCATTGTAGGTGACCGGCTATCCGAGGTGAGAGGCGGCCGCCGCGGCGATCCACTCGTGGGCGATCACGGATTCCGGTGGCCAGGGCGTGCCGTTGACCACGGCCACCAGCTCCCAGTATCGCCCGGCGCGCGGGTCGTGCTCCGCGTAGTCCCGTACGACCGACTCCGGGGCGCGCCTCTGCGCTCCGGCCAGGACCGCGACGAGCTCGGCCACGACGGGCGCGGCGGCCTGCGAGTCCGGGGCCACCCCGTCCCGCGCCGCGGCCAGCGCCGTCTTCGTGACCAGGGTGTTGGCCTCGTGCCAGGCCGCCACGTCGATCTCGGAGGCGTTCTCCCAGAAGTCGCCGCTCATCTCGCGCAGTGAGGCGCGGAAGCCGTCGTCGGCGAGCAGCTCGGTCAGCTCCAGCCAGGCGTCGAGCTGCTCGATGCCCGGCTCGTCGGGCAGGTCGGGCACCATGGCCTCGCGCAGGCCGCCGAGCCACTCCTGCCTGGCGGCGTTCTCGCCGGCGACCTCGTCGACGAACTCGTTCACCAGCGCCGCCGTCTCCGCCGCGCCGAGCCGCCCGAGGGCGTTGAGCCGGCGCAGGTCCTCGTCGGCGGGCTCGTCCCGCTCCAGGGTGGCCCTGAGCACCGCCCGGGTCCGCTGCAGCGCCCTGATCTGCGTCTCCACCGTACGCAGGTGCAGGGAGAGCACCTCGCCCAGGTCGCGGTCGCCGAGTGACCTGATGGTCGCCAGGTCGACGCCGATCTCGCGCAGCGTCCTGACGAGCTCCAGCCGCCCGCGGTCCTCGTCGCCGTAGAGGCGGTAACCGCTCCGGGTGCGGCCGCGCTCGGGGAGCACCCCGATGTCGGAGTAGAAGCGGATCGTCTTCACCGGCAGCCCGGAGAGCTTGGCGAGCTGTCCGATCGTGTAGCTCATGGCCTCGATTATTCCGTTGAGTTTCCAGTTACGGGAGACTTTAGCTTGGCGGGCATGTCGAAGAAGAAGGTCAGCCGGATCGCGAAACTGCAGCTCCAGGCCGGTGAGGCCGGTCCCGCCACCGTGGGCAAGGACCTGGGCCCGCTGGGCCTGAACCTCATGGAGTTCTGCCGCCGGTACAACGCGGCCACCCAGGACCGGCGGGGGTTCGTCGTCCCCGTCGTCGTCACCGTGTTCGAGGACCGCTCGTTCGAGCTGGCGATCAAGATGCCCACCACGGCCTCGCTGATCCGCCGGGCCGTCGGCCTGGACCGGGGCGGCTCCCGCCCCGGACACCAGGCGGCGGGCGTGATCACCCGCGCGCAGCTGAGAGAGGTCGCCAGGACCAAGCTGCCCGACCTCAACACCGCCGACCTGGACCAGGCGGAGAAGATCGTCGCCGGCACCGCGCGCTCGATGGGGCTCACCGTCCGGGACTGAGCCACCCGCACGTCGCCCGCGCGCCCTGCCGCGTCCTTCTATATCCCTGTCGCGTCCCTATACATCCATATACGTCCCCTTGTGTCCCTCGTGCGGCCCGGTGCGGCTCCCGGTCTGGTTCGTGGCGGCTCGGCGCGGGGGTCCACATTCCTTGGGAAGGCTTTTCATCGAAACGTATCGCGCCTGTGTTCGAACCCGCGCTACAGTCATGGGCACGGGATCGAACACGGGTTCGGGCTGACGTTCTCGCAGGTGAAGGGGTGTGCCATGGCGATGCTCGCGGTGCCGCCGACGGCGCGCCCCCCGCTTCCCCGGTCGCCGGTGGAGCGCGGCGCGACACGCCGTAGCACTTTCTACGGAATTCTAAGCCGGCCGCTATATCCCGTCATAAAGTCCGAGAGCGTGGACCCCGTGCGCAATCCCTACGCTCCCGGTGCCGGACAGCGCCCCCCAGAGCTCGCCGGTCGCGACCGCGAGCTACAGCAGTTCGAGATCGTTCTGGAACGGGTGGCCCGAGGGCGCCCCGAGCGCAGCATGGTGGTCACCGGGCTGCGCGGCGTGGGCAAGACCGTTCTCCTCAACACCTTCAAGTCGATGGCCATGCAACGGCTGTGGGGCACCGGCAAGATCGAGGCCAGGCCCGACCAGTCGATCCGGCGCCCGGTGGCCGCCGCCCTGCACATGGCGGTCAGGGAGCTGGCCCCGAGGCATCGGGCGCCCGAGCGCATCGAGGAGTTCCTCGGCGTGCTCAAGGCGTTCGCGATGCGCGACCCGTCCGCGGCCAAGGGCACCTCGCACTGGTCGCCCGCGATCGACGTGCCCGCGGGACGGGGGCGCGCCGACTCCGGAGACCTGGAGATCGACCTCACCGAGCTGTTCGTCGACGCCGCCGCGGTCGCCACCGACCTGGGTGTCGGCATCGCGCTGTTCATCGACGAGATGCAGGACGTGCAGGCCCCCGACGTCTCGGCGCTCTGCGCGGCCTGCCACGAGCTCTCCCAGAGCGGTGGCCCGCTGATCGTGGTGGGCGCGGGGCTGCCGCATCTGCCCAGCGTGCTGTCGGCCAGCAAGAGCTACTCCGAACGGCTCTTCCGCTACGCCAGGATCGATCGTCTCGACCGCGAGGCGGCCGACCTGGCGCTCATCGCCCCGGCCGAGAGCGAGGGCGTGGAGTTCACCCAGGACGCCCTCGACGCCCTCTACGTGGCCGCCGACGGCTACCCCTACTTCGTCCAGGCGTACGGCAAGGTCGCCTGGGACCTGGCGCTGCGCAGCCCGATCACCGCCGACGACATCAGGGTCTCCGCGCCGGAGGCCGAGGAGGAGCTCGCGGTCGGCTTCTTCGGCAGCCGCTACGAGCGGGCCACCCCCGCCGAGCGCGACTACATGCACGCCATGGCCGCCATCGGCGACGAGCCCGTCGCCACCGCCGAGGTGGCCGAGGGGCTCGGCCGCAAGCCGTCGAGCCTCTCCCCGGCTCGCGACAGCCTCATCAAGAAGGGCCTGATCTACAGCGCGGAACGCGGGCTGATCGCGTTCACCGTCCCGCACTTCGGAAAGTTCCTGCGGTCACAACCGGTCTGACTGAACATTTGTTCGATATAATGCGAGGGAGCCCCTAGCCCTCTATATGGCTCTCTAGTGGGGAAGCTAGAGAGCCATATAGAGCTCAATCATGCTGCCCTAGGAAAATCTAGGGTTCTCTAGTGTCCAGCCGATATCGGCAGAGATTCCGGCAGAGTTTCGGTCTTCACCGGCTGCCCGTCAGAGCCGACCATGGCGACCCGCACCGCCGGGTGCCGCCCGCTCAGATAGATCGCGAAGACCACGTCGACGGGGTCGCCCGCGTGGCTGTTGCCCGGATAGACGAAGAACCGCCAGCACAGCTCCCGCCAGCTGTCGACCGGATCCTTGCTCGACAGCACTCCCTCGTGCGAGCGCCAGACCGCGCTCGACCGCAGGCGCCCGAGCGCGGAGGCCGGGTCGAGGCGGCGCTGCTCGCAGGGTGCCCGGTAGCGGAGCCTGGCGACCGTCTCCTCGATCTCCGGCGAGAGCGCGGCGAGCACCAGCAGCCCCGCTAGCGTGGCCGGCGCGTGCGCCCACGTCAGGTCCGCCATCGCCACCCAGCCGGGGATCTCGGGCGTCCAGACCAGTCCCAGGGACATGGCCGTCAGCACCATGGTGCGCCCCAGCGACCGCCGTCCCACCGGGAGCGCGCTCACCTCGCCGAAGCAGCCACAGCCCACGTCCGGGCGACGGCGCCGCAGTTCCCACAGGACGTAGGTGGAGACGGCGAAGAACCCGCAGATTCCCCACCGGAAGAGCGGATGACCGGTCAGCAGCAGCCCGCTCACCAGGAACAGCTCTCCGAGCGCGCAGCCCAGCATCGTGGGCGCGCGCCAGCGCTCGGGCACCAGCACGGCCGGTCCCAGCCTGCTCAGCATGCCCGGTTCGGCCTCGCGCGCGACCGTCCAGATCTTCGCGATCGTACCCGCGGCCAGCAGCAGGAACACGACCGGCAACTGCGCGGCGGCGATCGTCGTCAGCATCTGTGTCACCCCATTCCAAGCCGGGCGTTGAAGCACCCGGTGGTCAGGTCTCCGCCGAGTTCCACGAAGGAGCTCGGGGACAGTTCCAGGATCCGGCCACGCGGCGAGGTGCCACACTCCAGGCACCGGTCGCAGAACCGGCCGGCCAGACAGCCGCACGCCACGATCGGCAGGACCGAGGTGCGCCCGGCGCACACGTTGCGCACGTTGAGCATCGACCCCAGCGCCAGGTAGGGCAGGCCTGCGCAGGACACCCCGGTGTCGTCGCACGCCGTGTCGGCCCGCTCCAGCATGGGGTAGGCCACCCCCTGCTCCCCGCAGTCGAAGGTGTCCGACCAGGTGGCCGTGCCCGAGATCCGCGACTGCACGCCGACGTAGCCCGGGGGCGGTGGCGGCACGGCCGTCCACCGGTAGGGCGGCTGCGAGGTCGCGGGCAGCCGCGCCAGTGCCGTGCCGTCCTCACGGACCCCGATGGCGTCGAACAGGTAACCGGGTTCGAACTGCGGGTGCCTGACCCGCAGCCGCCCGGAGGACCGGTAGGGGATGACGATCGTGCGCCGCCCGCGGTGCGGCCCGCAGTACAGCTCCACGGTGTGGTCCTTGCCCTCGGAACCGATCGACTGGATCACTCCGGTGATCCTGGTGATGTCCGCCCAGATCCGGTCCGCGACCCGGCCGGCCCGCAGCGCCTTGATGATCACATTGGACCCCGGGGAGAGGTTGGCGGGGCTGACGGCCTCCCCGCGCCAGGCGGTCGCCCACGGCGCGATGACGAGCCGCTCCTCGTCGCCGTCCGGGGTGTCGATGACGATCAGGTGCGGGCTGACATCGAGGATCGTGCCGCTGACCGCCTGGAAGAGCTCACCTTCCGCGGGGAGGGGACCCGGTTCCTGAACGGTCCGGCCAAGCGCGGCGGCCGCCAGCGTACGGCGGCGATCGGCGCTGCGATAGGGCATCGTCGCTCCCCAGTTCTGCAAGGTGTCGCAGCCAGCGTCACACGCTTCACGGAATCCCGCTGTCCGCTCCACCAATAATCACGGCAGGTGTCCAACCGGGTACTAAAGTTCCCCTCCCCGGTAGAACGCATTGGTGTCCGCCCGATGACAAACCGCTATCTAAGGCTTCTTGTAGGCTCCATCGCCCATCGAAGCTGATCTTTACCGTTGACGGGATGAAATATAGATTTCGGTTCAGCCGCAGTATGGGATCTGGCTGCGATTCTGGCCACCATACGCACCTGGAGCACAGGCTGGTGATCGCGGTGGCCGGCGGGACCGACGAGGAGTTCCGCGAGTACGTCGTTGCTCGCGGCCCGGCGCTGCTGCGTGCCGCCCACCGGCTCACCGGGCACCCGAGCGACGCCGAGGACCTGTTGCAGGCGGCGCTGGTGAAGACCTACCTCGCCTGGGACCGCATCCAGGACCGTAGCGCCCTGGACGGCTACGTGCGCCGGGCGATGGTCAACATCAACATCTCCTGGTGGCGGCGGCGCAAGCTGGAGGAGTATCCGTCGAGCGAACTCCCCGAGCCGGTCGTCGCGAGCGCCCAGCACCTGCCCGAGCGCGTCGAGCAGGCCCTCGACCGATTGCCCACCCGAATGCGGACCGCCGTCGTCCTGCGCTACTACGAGGACATGACCGAGCCGGAGATCGCCAAGGCCCTGGGCATCAGCGTCGGGACGGTCAAGAGCACGGTCTCCCGGGGGATGGCCAAGCTCCGGGGCGACCTCACCTCCGAACCGCGGCATCTGGAACCGCAGATCTGAGGCGGCCGGCACGCCCCTCGCCCGTCACCGTCTCCTCGCCGGTTCGTCCTGTGAACCTTCACCGGCGCACCTTGTACGGGAATCCCCGCCGGTTCGCCCGTACGGAATCTCTGCCGGTCGCCCACGGGTCTCGTAAGGACTCGCGCACCCGGCGGGGGACTCGCACGGAACCCGTGTGGAACTCGCGGGACTTCGTATCGGATGGGCGCGTCACTCGGACGAGACGAGCGTGGTCTCCTCCGCTTCCGGCCGGAGGCCTTCCGCTCCCGCGGTGGCGCACGGTCGTACGGCGTCGCGAATGGTCCGCAGGGTGTCGAGGAAGGTGTCGAGCTGCGCGGGAGGGAGAAGCCCGGTGAACCAGGTGTCGATGTCGATCAGGTGTTGCGGGAGGACGCCGCCGAGCCGGTCGGCGCCGGCCTCGGTGATGGCCGCGTAGGAGGCCCGCCGGTCGCTGGAGCACGCCTGTCTCGTGACCAGGCCCTCGCGCTCCAGCCGGTCGACGACCCGGGTCGTCCCGCTCGTGGACAACCCCGTCTGCGCCGCCAGGTCGCTCATGCGCAGCCGCCGCTGTGGCGAGCGCGCCAGCCTGATCAACGTCTCGAAGTCGATCTCTGAGAGCTTCGCGGCGACGAAGGACTCATGCGTCTTCGCTGAGATGCCGGCGTAGACCTCGGCGAGAAGGCCCATCGCCGTCAGCCGGGAGTCGTCGAAGTGGTTCACGCTCCCCACCCTACCCGACAGTAGTTGACGAGAGGAATATTCCTCGTGTAGAAATCTGTTGACGCAAGCATCCACTCAGTAAGCATCTCTTCGGGAGCAGAAAAATGACCACTCGGACCTGGGAGAACCTTCAGATCCCCGCCCCGGGCACCTACGCTCTGGACGTCGCCCACACCCAGATCGGCTTCGTCGTCAAGCACATGATGGTGAGCAAGGTTCGCGGTCAGTTCAACGAGTTCGCCGGCACCGTCACCATCGCCGAGAACCCCCTGGACTCCTCCGCGCAGCTCTCGATCAAGGCGGCGAGCATCACCACCGGCGCTCCCGACCGTGACAACCACCTGCGCAGCGACGACTTCCTCTCCGTCGACAAGTTCCCGGAGCTGACCTTCCGCAGCACCCGCGTCCTCGGCCACTCCGGTGACGAGTTCACCCTCGTCGGCGACCTCACCATCCGCGACGTCACCAAGCAGGTCGAGCTCACCGTCGAGTACGGCGGCGCCGGCACCAACCCGTGGGGCCAGGACGTCTGGGGCTTCTCGATCAAGACCGAGATCGACCGCGAGGAGTTCGGCCTGACCTGGAACCAGGCGCTGGAGACCGGCGGCGTCCTGGTCGGTAAGAAGATCAAGATTGAGATCGAGGGCGAGGCCAACCCGGCCGCCTGATCTCCGTGACCACCCGAGGTCTCTCCCGTCCCGACAGGCGGTGGGAGGCCTCAATGGTGTTCACTTGTTGAGATGTAGCGTCTCGCGAACTGGGAATCCACAGGATTTTCACCGCGTTCAGCTGCGGACTCCTCAGTTTGTCCACAGGGGCGGGGAGAGTTATCCACTACTTGTGGATAACTCTCCCCCAACTCTTGCCCGAGACGCGATCGTCAACCGCTTTGCCGCCTTGCCTGATGGCCGGTACGCTGTGCTGAGCCGAACGGCAACCAGGAGGCTTCGCCTAGTCAGGTCTATGGCGCCGCACTGCTAATGCGGTTTGGGTTTACCGCCCATCCGGGGTTCAAATCCCCGAGCCTCCGCAGGTCAGAGGCCCTCTCCCGAGTCTTGGGAGAGGGCCTTTTTGATCTCTAGGGGCGTCATGGTTGCAGTTCGAGTTGCAGTTGGGCGCCGACCCGGGATGCGGCGACACGGAGGAGCAAGATCGACCATGCCGCCGCATCCGCCTATCGGGCCTCCCCGGAGAGCAACGCCCTCCATATATCGCTGGCCTGCCGGATCGGCCATCGATAGGTCTCGTGTACTTCCGGACTGCCTTCCAGCTGGAGTGTGCGCCGGATGAAGCCCTGTCCTCCGGCCTGGCACAACTCGTACAAGGTGGCCCGGCACCGGCAGGTCCAGCTGATCACCCGCAGGCGTGCGGTCCCTCTGTCAGGGGTCAGCCAGACCAGTCGTGTGTGACCAGGCTGCGGCGTGGAGACGTGAGGACTCAGGCAGCCCGTCAGCTCGATCACTGCGGAGCACACCCGTTCAGGCCGGGAACCGGAACCGGCCCCCGCTCGCGAAGCTCGACGCAACGATTGGCGACCCGGCGAGCGGCTGTCACCGGATCGCTCACAGGGCAGAAGGCGTAGCGCCGAAGGCGAGCCCGTCCCGCCTCCTGTCCGGCCCACCAGCGGAACACCTGGCCGTCGGTCCATACGACCAGTCCGAACCAGACCGACACCAGCGCCAGCCCGTACCCGTCGTGAACATCCGAGGCGATGTTCAACGCGGCCAGCTCATCGCGCAGCCGCCGCGCCGCCCGTACCGGGGTGATCGCTTTCTGTCGGCTGATGGCCGGAATCTCATCTCCGCTCATCACGCCGCCTCCAGCGGAACTCGACAGCGGCACGACTTCGGTGGATTCACCACGACCGTGGCGGGCCCCACGACCCTCATCGTCGGCTCACTCATGGATCAAGGGTCGCCACCTGGCCTTACGCGCCCCATCCTGAGCCGCAATACTCCGGCTGAATAACCGATATCCCTTGACGGGATAACCCTCGGTGACAAGCGTTGGATATCCGGAAGCCGAGTCGCGAAAGAGGGGAGGCGCACATGCCCGCAGATGCGACTGAACCCGTCGTTATCCCGCCGGAGTTATGGCGGCGCCCGGGAACGCTGGCAGCTCTCCGCGACCGCGATATCGGACAGCTCTTCCGGCTGATCCGTCAGCACACCGGCTTCAGCCAGACCCGCATCGGCATCGCGGTCAATCTCAGCCAGGGCAAGATCAGCGAGATCATGAAAGGAGCCGTTCAGGTCACCTCATTCGACGTGATCGAGCGCATCGCCGACGGCCTGGACATGCCCGACCCCGCCCGGCTGGCTCTCGGGCTGGCACCGCGAGGCCTTCCCGCAGCCATCTCACAACCTCAGTACACGCCGACCTCACCACCGTCCGATCAGCCGGCGTCGAGAGCGGGCCTGCCGACTCGATACCTGACTAGCCTGACCAGCGCATCCAGCCACTCCGTCATCTCCGGACTCCGGCACGTCCTCACCGGCCACATTCAAGCCGAGGCCATCATGGGACCGCTCCTTTTGATCAGCGCTGTTCAAGGCCAGGTGCCCGTAGTAGGGCAGCTCTGTCAGGTGACCCGAGGAGCCGACCGCGTCGAAGCCCTGAACTTCGCCAGCGAACTGCTGGAATTCTGCGGGTGGCTCCACCAGGACCTGGGCGATTTCCTCCATGCCACGATGTGGACCAACAAGGCCCTGGACTACGCGATGGAGGTGGGCGACCAGCGCGTCATCTCCTACATCCTCATGCGCAAAAGCATCATCGCCACCGAGTCCGGCGACCACGGCCACGGCCTTGGGCTGGCGAACACGGCCCTGGCCAACTCCGCTGCCCTCACACCTCGACTCAGAGCGGTCATCCTCAGAACCCGTGCGACAGCGAACGCTCACCTCGGAGAGGCAACGGACTCCGACCGCGATTCGGAGATGGCCCTCGTCGAAGCCACTGCGGGGATGGCGCAGAGCGAGAGCGACCGTGCTCCGTACTGCACTCCCGCCTACATCGCCATGGAGATCGGCGCGACCCGCGTCCTGCTGGGCCAGGCCACTGCGGCCATCCCGATATTCGAGGCCAGCCGCTCCCAGTGGCCCGAATCCAGCCAAGCCCGCGATCACGTTCTGTTCCTGACGCGTATGGCGACCGCCTACGCCATCGCGGGTGAACGAGAGCACGCCTGCGCGGTGACCGAAGACGCCCTCTCCCGCATGCAGGCCCTTCGCTCCAGTCGCGTCACCGCTCAGCTCACAGCACTACGCGCTCACCTGGCCCGATGGACGGCAGACCGCTCCGTGGCAGACTTGCTTACCAGGCTCGACATCCTCTCGGAGTGCTTCTCCCTGCCAGCACCCCAGCCACAAGGAGACCGGTGACCACCTTGCTGCCCACCGCGACCAGCACCCAGGAACGAGACCGCAACGCCCAGGTCGCGATCCTCCCCGTCGGCAGCTTCGAACAGCACGGTGACCACCTGCCCCTCAGCACCGACACCATCGTGGCTACCTTGATAGCCCGCCGGATCGCCGACGCTCACCCCGTCCTGCTGCTCCCGCCCGTGACGATCTCCTGCTCACACGAGCACAGCGCCTGGCCGGGAACCGTCAGCATCTCCGCGCGGACCCTGCACGCGATCATCACTGACGTCTACGCCTCCGTCACCCGCTCCGGCCCCACCGCCCTGGTCGTCGTCAACGGCCACGGCGGCAACTACGTGCTGAGCAACGTCGTCCAGGAGGCCAACGCCGAAGGCCGCCGTATGGCGCTGTTTCCTTCACGCGAGGGCTGGAATGAGGCCCGAGCCGCCGCTCACCTCACCAGCTCTATGCATGAGGACATGCACGCCGGAGAGCTGGAAACCTCCCTCCTGCTGCACGCCTGTCCCGAGGTGATCCGCCCCGGCTACCACTCCGCCGACTGGATCGCCGACGACCGCCGCCATCTCCTGACCAAGGGCATGCAGGCTTACACGGACAGCGGGGTCATCGGCCGCCCATCCCTGGCCACTGCCGAAAAAGGCAAAGCTCTCCTCGACAGCCTCACCACCGGCTTCAGCGACGTGCTCGACATTTTCACGAAGTCCTGAGCAACAGCACACCAGCCGATCACGATCTGAGTCACTGCCGAATTGTTCTCATGGGGTATCAAGCGGCGGCGCGCCGCGCCGCCGTACCCGGCCCTCTGCCGCCCGCCGACCGGGCGTGCGGCGTGGGCGCCGGTCCCGGCCGGCGGCGCCCCGGGCCGTCCACCGACCCGCGCACCCGCCGTACCCAACCCACTCGCCGACCTCAGCGACGCGCCGCCACACATAGGTCAAGCGCCCCTGTTTGCGTGCCAAGGCTCGCTGGGAGGGGTCATGACGCCCCCCGGACGTGAGTGACGCGGTCTGGCTCTCCGAGCCCTCGGGTGTCGATCCAGCCCCGGCCGGTGAAATGTCCGGCGGCCAGCAGGCGATCCTGCTGACCAGGCGGCGCGAGCTCGCGGTTATACATTTGCGATAACCCCTCCCTGGTGTCGGGGAAAAGGTAGCGAGACGCGTAGACCTGCCCAGCGTGTAACCATTCGTAGCGCACAACGGGACGTCTGATGATGGCCTCAAACCAGCCTGCCGCCTGCTCTGCCAGCTCTTCGGGAGAACCCGATGCTTCCATCGCCAGGCTGGTAGGTACCTCAGGCAAAGTGAAGTCCTGATTGTGGAGTCTGTCGCCACGAAGATGATGGCCGTCCAGATGCACGCCAACAGTCAGAAGGGCAAAGTTCTCCTGAGGTGCATCGATATTAAGGCACGCGACGAATGGATAGTCGCGCTCGGGTGGCACTAAGCGACTGTCGACCGGATCTGCCGCCCATGTCAGTGCACGTGCCCGTAACGCAATGACAAAGGCGTGTTGAGCCTCGTCCAGCTCTTCGTCACATTCGAACCAGTCATACTCATACTCGCCCACGACGATCACCGTAGGTCACAACCCTCCGAATGAGCCATCTCAGGGCCTGAAAAAAGCGGGTGAACCCCTGCCCTCCGGCGGGGGACTCGGCTCCGGGATGATCGACGTTGTGCCACGAAGACCGTAGGTGGTTGAGGTGGAAGCCGGATCTTCCCGTCTGCCACGTCCCAGGCAAGCCCAACATCTCGACTCCTCCGGATCAAGGCCGTCTGTGACCGTTGGCGTCCCATGGCCGAGGAACGCCTACCGGCCGACGTACACGCGAAGACGGCCTTGATCCTCCGTCCCCGAGCTGTTGCCCCTCCGGGGTGGGACGAGGCAGACGGGAAGATCCGGCGGGCGGGGTGTGTGCGTCCGCACGGGGTTCTCAGGCCGTGCCACTCGCGTGCCAGTACGGCCGGGGAACAGAGGGGAATCACGGGGACTCACGGATTGGGGAAGACCTCTCTCACCTGCATCGCAGCAGTTCGAGGAGCCGTGTACCGAAATCTTCCAAACTGGTGATGTGCCGCTACAACTGAACTTGCTCTCATGTCGGCTGTGTCTATTATGGAAATGAACCCAAGACCTTCAAGCGCAGCGCCTGGACTGACATGCTGTAGGCATGATCGAGAAGCAGTCCGCGCCACCCCACCAGTACCAGAAGAAAGCTTCGCGGTTCAAGACGTTCATCGTGTGCTCCATCACTGCAAGCTTGGTGCTCATCGGCGGCCTGTTCTTGCTTAATCGTGACGATTCTCAGCGGACAGACATGTCCACCGTGCTCAACCAGCTCCGTTCGGGCAAGGTCTCGGCCGCCAAGATCATCGAGGCTGAGCGGAGAATCGAGATCACCACGATGGACAAGAAGCACTTTCACTCTTATTGGAGCGAGGTCGGCGATCAAGGCTCAGAGCTTGCCGACGAGCTCAATAAGGCCGAGCTTCCGGACGGTTACATAGTCGTGGTTCCCAAGCGCTGGGGGTGGTTCTCGCCGTAGGGTGCCGCCGGGTACCGTTGCACTTCGGGTTGCAATACAGGAGCGTTCAGAACCGTTCAGGATGGACCGCACAGGCCCCCTGACCTGCATTGAACCGCCTGGAATAGCCCGGGGTCGATCTTTTAATCCGCAGGATCATGATTCGAGATGCGCGACGTTCGAGGCTCTCTACTGCAACGAGTACTGCAACAGCCCCTCACAACAGCTCACGATCACACCCGTCCATCACCATCCGAGGGCGGGTCAGGAGCCTCTGATCACGGCCGGGATGGTCCTGATAAGGAAGCGGTCGCCGAGAATAGGGCCACTCTATTCGCGTGCCAGTAAGGCCGGGGAACAGTAGGGGAATTACGGGGACTGACGGTCACCCGAGCTGTATACCTCCAGGTCAACCGCAGGGTTGGCCGCCTTCATGGCCGAGCAGAAGCGATCTTGGCCCGGGCCGCCGGATCACGTCTGCCGTGGATCAGCAGGCGATAGGCGATCCAGGCAGCCCAGAAGACGAACGCAAGCAGGCTGATCTCGTTGAGTCCGGTGAGAACTGTGATGAGAGCATCCGATGGGCCAGCGTCGCCCCATACGGTGCCCGTGTAGAGAAGGATGCTCAGAAGGAGCCAGGAGCCGGTCATCAGGATGGCTAATGCGGCGATCTTAGAATGACGCCAGGTCATGCCGCCGATGACGACGAACCAGACGCCCATGCTGTCAGAGACCATCGCTCTCGGCGACCAGGAGTCGATATAGACAACCGAGCCATAGAGCTGTAGACAGACGAGGGCGGCTACCGGCCAAAGTGCTCCTGACGCGAGAACACATCGCTGCCAACGCGCAGGGGGGCGGAGGATGCGCAGGAGCGCAGGAGTGATCAGGATAAGGGAACTAAAGTACGTGATCTCGTCGATGTAACCCCAGAAGAACAGCAGGAACCTCGCGTTAACAACTGCCGCTGTGGCCGCGCACGCAGCCAGGATGCCGGATACGGTTATCGTTGCGTGTAGTAAAGAACTTCTGGCTGTGATGCTGCTCTCGATGCTAGGTATGTCGGACACGAAGTGATCATGATGGTCGCCTAGTCGGGAGTCAACTCACAGTCATGCCGTAGTGCGTGCGCGCTGAGTTCATCAAGCTGGGCTTGACTCGGTTTGATGGACATCTGAGATCAGGGGTTCATCCCCGGAAGGATGTCCATCATAGAGAGCATGGGGACGAAGAAGCGTCGTCCTCGCCGCTCGTTCACACCGGAGTTCACAGCTGAGATCGTCGAGTTGTGCCAACGGGGCGACCGCTCGGTCGGCCAGGTGGCCCAGAACTTCGACCTGGAGGAACATCCGCCGGTGAACGGCACCCGAAGACGGGCTTGCCCCTCCGCCGCCAGCCCGCTGCTGCTTCGTAGTGGGTCGAGGCAGACGGGATGATCAGGCAGGCGGAGGTATGCGCGGCGCGCAGCTCGAACCCTGCGCGGGTTGCAGTTTGGGTTGCAGTTCACCGCCGTGCAGCCCCGTTCAAAACGGACCGGCTGCGCCTGTTGGTCCAGGTTGAACCGATCAGGACGACCAAGACCCGAGCTGCTAATGCGGTTTGGGTTTACCGCCCATCCGGGGTTCAAATCCCCGAGCCTCCGCAGATCAGAGGCCCTCTCCCGGGATACGGGGAGAGGGCCTTTTTGATCTCTAAGAGCGTCATGGTTGCAGTCCTAGTTGCAACGAGGGCTCAGGACTCTCCCCAGAGTGCCGAGGCCAGGCGCTCGCCGGCGTCGCGCATGAGCGGTGTGGACACATGTGCATGACGCTCGGTCGTGGTCACCCTCGTGTGGCCCAGGACCTCCCGAACGACCCGGATGTTCAGCTCCGCTTTGGCCCCGTCGGCACTCCGTTTCCCTGGGAGCCAAGGTGGGAGCCGAAGGGCCGTATGGCCTGGCACCGAGTCGGATGGATGTGAACAGGGTGCTGCTCGTGTGCGATCCGCGCGGCGAATCGGTCTGGACGCCCTCGGAGACCATTTGGGGGACCTGCGGATCCCATGTCGGAGGGACGGCCCGGTTGTGGTTCTAGTCCGGCCGCGTCGACCGGTCGATTCGGTACACGTAGTGGGCGCGGTCGTCGATCGGGTTGTCCGGCTCCAGGTCGCCTTCCGCGACTCGGCCTAGCCCGGCCTTCTCCAGTGCTCTCCAGGACGCGCGGTTGGCCGCTGACACGGGAACCAGAACGCAGGTGGCGGTCGGGACCTCCACCCAGGTTCGCTGGATGATGTCGCGGATCATTCTCGGCCCGAGGCCGCGACCGACCTGTTGCGGATCGCCGATCAGATAGTCGATGCTCATCGCGCCCTCGGGAACGGCGACGATGGGCGTCAACTCGGCCACGTACTCGGGGTAGTCGGCCAGCATCATCCGCTGGACCAGGCCGAGCGGCCGGCCGTCGAGGAAGACGAGCAGATCCTCGGACGGCTCCTCTCCCTTGACGGCGGGGCCGAAGTCGCGTGCCACCGCCTCCGCCGAGGTTTCGTGATTCCACCAGCGGGCCACATGCGGCTGCTCCAGCCACTCCCTCAGCAGCGGGAAATCCTGCTTCTTGAGCCGACGCCATGTGATCATTGGGACGCTCCGGGGGTGAGGTGCCGACGGTAGTACCGGGCCTGCCGATCCCTGTGGCCACACGAGGGATGGCACCAGCGGCGACGCGGGTGGCTCTTTACGAAGATCAGCGAGCAGCCGGGGCCTTGGCATCGCCGTACTTTTCCCGCCTCAGGCCCGGTCAGCAACTCGATGCAGCAGGTGGCGATCCGGCCGAGCACCGCGGTACTGCCTGTGGTGGTGTCGCGCCACCGCGAAACCGGTCCCCCGGTACCGGCCCAATCCAGCCGCAGACGTGTCGGCGCCGCCGCCGCGAAGCCGTTGACCCGTTCGACGGACACCGCGTCGGGCGTTCGCTCGTCGATGGCCGCGGAAAGCAGGGAGTGCACACAGTCGCGCAGCATCCGGACGCGCTCGGCGTCACGTCCCATCGCGGCTGGAGCCGTCACCCCGTGCTCCACGGAAACCAATGCGAACCACTCGTTGATCCATTGAACAGTCCGCAGGAAGTCGATCTGTTCGTCCCCGCTGCCGTAGAGCGTGTTGGCCAGCTCCACCGCGAGAGGTTCCGTCCCGAGAATCGGGAACTCCGGACCAGGCATGAGACTGACGGTAGCATTTCCATCTATCCGTCAGCATCCCAATATCCGCAGGAATCTCGGCGCCCACTCAGAAGGCACGGCGGCAGCTCCGGCGCGACCGTGACCAGCCTGCTGCCGCGCGGCTTCGGCACATGGAATTGTCAGAGCCTGGTTGCAATTCAGCTCTACGCAACCCTGTTCGGGAAGACCGGTGAGCCCGGCAGGCCAACCTGCTCTACGCGCGGGAGCGCGATCGAGGCGAAGAGCGACGAATCTGGGCACGGGTCAGCCTTGGTCTGTCCCTTCTTGATCGAGCTGTGCCGCCCGCCTATCGGTACGACCGAGGGAGGAGCGATGCCTCCGCGCGGACCCTGCACCCGATCGTCACCGACGTCTGCGCTTCCGTTACCGCTTCAGCCCTACGGCCCTGGCATGCGGCCTGGGGGCCGGTCCCAACCGGCGGAGACCCGGGCCGTCCACCAACCCGCGCACCTGCCGTACCCAACCCAGCGCACCCGCGTACCCAGCCCACTCGCCGACCCCGGCGCCGGGCCGCCCTCAGATCTCCCGCCACCCTGGTTTCACGCGTCAAGATCATCCGGCACACTGACTTGCATGACAACCGCCCCCCAAATCCTGAGGCCAGAAACTCTCGCCGCGAGACGTCACCGTTTCGCGGCTTCCCTTATCGACGGCCTGATCTGTTTCATAGCAGTCTCACCGGTCTACCTGCTGCTTGAAGATGTCGAGGTGCCTGAAGAATCGATCCTCGTCAGTTATCTCAACCCCTACGCGGGAAATCCCAACTGGCCGATCGAAGTCGCGATCACCGTCCTTCTCGCCACCTACTTCTGGGTACAGCACGCGCTATGGGGTCAGACGCTTGGTAAGCGACTCTGCCGCTTGAAGGTGGTGTCCAGCGCAACCGGAGAACCGCCGAGCCTCCGTCATGCGGGAATCCGCGCTCTTGTTTACCCTATTATGATGTCAGTGCCGTATTTTGGGATTCTGCTCAACCTGGTCGATATGTTGTGGATATTCGGCGACCCGAAGCGTCGATGCCTACATGACGTGATTGCCAAAACCGTAGTGGTCGACCTTAGCGGCCATAACAGGAAAGGGCTCGGAGGATCCGGCTTCCTGTTCGGCCTGGGCATCGTCATCGCCCTCTTCGCCGCCCTCGTGCTCATCTCCGTGCTGGTGGCCTTGTAGTCGACTATGTCGACAGAAGACGCAACCTCCGGCAGGGCAGCTCCGGGATGATCGTCAGGAGCAAGAGCCGGGTTCGTAGGTGGCCGGGTGCCGGATCCTCCTGTCGCCTTCATCCCAGGACGAGCCGAGCAGACCGGGGCCAGGGCGCCAAGGTCGTTCGTCCGTGGGGCGCTCCACCTTGGCGCCCTGGCCCCGGCCCGCTTCCCGGAGGGCGGGACGACGGCGACGGGGAGATCCAGCGGACGAGGTGTGCGTCCCACGGGGTTCTCAGGCCGTGCCCTCCGTGTTCCGGTAAGCAGGGGAACAAGGGGGAATCACGGGGACTCACGGACAGGGGAAGACCGCCTCTGACCAGTGCCGCAGCTCACAGGGTCGCGTGCCGAGATCTTCCGAACTGGTGAGCAGTAACCGTGTGACAGCTGATTCGTAAACTACGGAGATGATCGAGTTAGGGTCGCGAGAGCGTACGCAGCCGCCGCCCCCTCACGTCGTGTGGGAGAGCTTGGCCGACCCTCGGCGGCGTGGTGGACGGCAATGGCTGGACCTGCGCCCCGATGAGGTCGAGCCACGCATCCTTCGGGCGGTGGAGCCGGAACTCGTGATCTGGTCGTCGTTGTGGCCGGAAAGGCCTAATGATGAGATCCGGTTCGACATCCGGCCGGCTGAGAGCAGTTGCTCACTGCGCTGGACGTTGTCGACACCTGGGGAGGCTCCGGAACAGGCTGTGATCGACGCCCTGCGTCACCGGCTGAACTTCCTGATCAATGCCCAGCTCCGGTTCTCCTTCGGGCAGTGAGGGTTCTCAGCGGGCGCGTACTGCAACAGAGGCACACGACGGCTCACGTCCACACCCGTCCAGCGCCGCTCAGGACTGGCCTTCCCTTTGGGTTTCCCCCATGGCGTTGAGGCCGGCCCTGAGAGAAGGCCGGGTCGTGGCAAGCAAGGGGCGCCGGTTTGATCCGAAGTTTCGGGCGGGCGCGGTGCGCATCGTCAAGGAGACCGGCAAGCCCGTCGCGCAGGTCGCTCGGGACCTGGGAATCAACCCTTGCACGCTGAACGACCGGATGCGCATGGACCGGCTCGCCGCGCATCTCCCGTGACCCGCGCGTGGCCTTGCCGGGTCCGACAGCGGACGAGCCCGGTCGAGCGTGGTGGCTCGACCGGGCTCGTCAGGTGGGAACGGATCAGGCGAGGTCGAACCGGTCGAGTTCCATGACCTTCGTCCAGGCCGCGACGAAGTCGGTCACGAACCTCTCGGAGGCGTCCTGGCTGGCGTAGACCTCCGCGAGGGCTCGCAGCTGGGAGTTGGAGCCGAAGACGAGGTCGACCGCGGTGGCGGTCCACTTCACCTCATCGGTGTTCACGTCGCGGATCTCGTACACGTGCTCCTCGGACTCCGACGCCTTCCACCGGGTGCCCGGGGAGAGCAGGTTGGCGAAGAAGTCGTTGGTGAGCACGCCGGGCCGGTCGGTGAGGACGCCGTGCCGGGTACCGCCGACGTTGGCTCCGAGAGAGCGCAGGCCGCCGACGAGGACGGTCATCTGGGGCGGGGTCAGGTTGAGCATGTAGGCACGGTCGACGAGCAGCACCTCCGGCGGGGTCTTCTCGCCGGAGGACAGGTAGTTGCGGAACCCGTCGGCGCGGGGCTCGAGGACCCGGAAGGACTCGACGTCGGTCTGCTCCTGGGTGGCGTCGGTGCGGCCCGGGCGGAACGGTACCGTCACCGTCACGCCGGCCTCGCGTGCCGCCTTCTCGACGGCGGCCGAGCCGGCCAGCACGATCAGGTCGGCAAGCGAGATCTTCGCGCCGCCGGCCTCGTTGAACTCACGCTGGATGCCCTCGAGGGTGTCCAGGACCGTCGCGAGCTGCTCGGGCTGGTTGACCTCCCAGCTCCGCTGCGGCTCCAGACGGAGCCTGGCGCCGTTGGCGCCGCCGCGCTTGTCGGTGGACCGGAAACTCGCGGCGGAGGCCCAGGCGGTGGAGACCAGCTGGGCGGTCGTGAGGCCGGACTCCAGGACCTTGGCCTTCAGGGAGGCGATGTCGCCGTCACCCACCAGTTCGTGGTCGACGGCCGGCACCGGGTCCTGCCACAGCTGGGGCTCGGCGACCCACGGTCCGAGGAAGCGGCTGACCGGACCCATGTCGCGGTGCAGCAGCTTGTACCAGGCCTTGGCGAAGGCCAGCGCGAACTCGTCGGGGTGCTCCAGGAAGCGGCGGGAGATCTTCTCGTACGCCGGGTCGACGCGCAGCGACAGGTCGGTCGTGAGCATCGTCGGCCTGTGCTTCTTCGACGGGTCGTGGGCGTCGGGGATGATCGCCTCGGCGTCCTTCGCGACCCACTGCTTCGCGCCACCGGGGCTCGTGGTGAGCTCCCACTCGTAGCCGAAGAGGATCTCGAAGAAACGGTTGCTCCACTGTGTCGGCACGTCGGTCCACGTCACCTCGAGACCGCTGGTGATCGTGTCCTTGCCCTTGCCGCTGCCGTAGGTGCTCAGCCAGCCCAGCCCCTGCGACTCCAGCGGCGCGCCCTCGGGCTCCGGCCCCACGTGGTCGTCCGCGATCCCGGCGCCGTGGGTCTTGCCGAACGTGTGGCCGCCGGCGATGAGAGCGACGGTCTCCTCGTCGTTCATCGCCATTCGCCCGAAGGTCTCGCGGATGAAGTGCGCCGCCGCGGCCGGGTCCGCGTTGCCGCGGGGACCCTCCGGGTTGACGTAGATGAGACCCATCTCGGTCGCGCCGACGTTCGGTGACATCTCGTTTTCGGTGACGTAACGCGTGTCGCCGAGCCAGGCGTCCTCCGGACCCCAGAAGATCTCCTCCGGCTCCCAGATGTCCTCGCGGCCGAAACCGAAGCCGAAGGTCTTGAACCCCATGGACTCCAGGGCGACGTTGCCGGCGAGCACGAGCAGGTCGGCCCACGAGATCTTCTGGCCGTACTTCTGCTTGACCGGCCACAGCAGCCGGCGGGCCTTGTCGAGGTTGGCGTTGTCGGGCCAGCTGTTGAGCGGGGCGAAACGCTGGGAGCCGTCGCCGGCTCCGCCGCGACCGTCGTGGATGCGGTAGGTGCCCGCGGCGTGCCAGCTCATCCGGATCATCAGGCCGCCGTAGTGGCCGAAGTCGGCCGGCCACCAGTCCTGCGAGGTGGTGAGCACCTCGGTGATGTCCTGCTTGAGTGCCTCGACGTCGAGCTGCTCGAGCTCCTTGGCGTAGCTGAAGTCCCCGGCCAGCGGGTTGCTCCTGGAGGAGTGCGCGCGCAATGGCGAGAGGTCGAGCTGGTTGGGCCACCAGTCCCGGTTCGTGTGCGGACGACCGCCGGTCTTCGGAGTCGGCGAGTCGATGGCCGGGTTCTCGCTCTCGCTGCCACGCGCGGTCACGGAGTCGTGCGCGATCGGACAGCCGCCTGCCTCACCCCCGCTCTTCGTGTCGTTGACGATCGCGTCGTGGTTCTCGGTCATGGAAATCCTTCCGGATCAGCTGGCGGTGGAACAGTTGAGGCACACGCCCCAGTAAATGATCTCGGCCTCGTCGATCACGAAGCCGTGATCGTTGGACGCGGTCAGGCAGGGCGCCTCACCGATCGCACAGTCGACGTCGGCGACGACACCGCACGATCGGCACACGATGTGGTGGTGATTGTCGCCGACCCGCCCTTCGAACAGGGCGGGACTGCCCGGCGGTTCTATACGGCGGACGAGCCCCGCGGTGGTGAGCGCGTGGAGGCCTTCGTACACGGCTTGCAGGGAGACCTGGCCGATACGGTCACGCACTCCCGAGGTGAGCGCCTCGACATCGAGATGGTCACCGGTTCGGACGGTTTCGAGCAGCGCGACACGGGCCGCCGTCACCCGTAGGCCGGCACCTCGCAGCTCCTCGGCGGTGGTCGGGGGCTGGGATGCGGTCATGACTCCAACATACCCCCATGAACATGAACAATTTAAGATATTGACTGATTCAAGTCTTGGTAGGTCCCCTTTGATGTCCTGGAGCACATGCGTGTACGTGTTCATGATCAGCTCGATCCGGCTGTGACCCGGCGCCTCCGTCACGACCTGAGGCGAGGCACCGGAGGTGAGCGGGAACGAGGCGCGGGCATGGCGCAGGTCGTGGGGCCCCGGCCGGTCGAGTCCCGCCCCATTCAGGGGAGCACCGATTCCGGGTGATCGGCTTCCGGGTGATCGGCCCGACCCTCACGGTTGTCCCGCCGCGCCACCGCGGTCTCCTCCAGGTCCATGTCCGCGAATGCCTGGATCAGGAGTCACGCCGCTTTCCGCGGTCCCGCACCGGGCTCCTTGTCGTCCATGATCGTAGGTCCAGGAGGGAGCCGCCACGTTCGCTCATGCCGGGATGAGCGCGATGTGGCAGCCTCGCGGGGCGGCCACATCGCGGAGGAGAGTTCACGGTTGGGCGGTGAGTTCCTCCAATGTCGAACGGACCGGCGTGGCCGGGCGCCGGAGGAGGTTCTCGAGCTCCGGTCCGGTGGTGGAGAACTCCCCACGGCGCGTGGCGTGGAACATGCCGAGCAGCATGTTCGCCTGGTCCGCGGGCACACCGTGGCCGATCATCGTGGCCGTCCACGCCGCGTCGTCGGCGACGACGCGGCGGATGGTGCGCCCGGTGAGTTCGGTGACGATGCCTGCGATGTCCGCGAGGTCGAGCGCGTCCGGTGCGGTCAGTGGCGGGGTCGGACCATCGAACCGGCCCTCGTCGGCGAGGATGATCGCGGCCGCCTCGGCGAGGTCGGCGTGCGCGGTCCAGGAGACGGGTCCGTCGGCCGGTGCGACGAGTTCGCCGGTTTCGAGCGCCCGGCCGAGTAGGTGCCGGACGGTGTCGGCGTAGAACCCGTTCCTCAGTGCTGTGAACGGTGTGCCCGTCTTCGACAGGTAGCGCTCGGTGAGGGCGTGGTCGGGCATCGGCGCGAAGACCGAATCCTCGGCGGCGCCCTGGTGGCTGGTGTAGAGGATGCGCTTGGCGCCGGCATCGCGAGCGGCGTCGATCGCCGCGGTGTGCTGGGCGACCGCTGCCTCGCCCGTCTGGTTGGTCGAGACGATGAGCACCTGCGTCGCGCCCTCGAACGCGTCGGCGAGGGAGCCGGGGTCGGTGAAGTCGCCGCGTCGCACGCGTACCCCGCGTGCGGCCAGGTCGCCGGCGCGGTCACTGTCGCGGACGCTCACGCCGACCCGGTCCGCCGAGACCCGGTCGAGCAGCCGATCAACGATCTGGGAGCCGAGCCGGCCGGTACCGCCGGTAATGATGATCATGATTCACCCTCTCCTGCTAACGATGTAATGATATTTATGCTATCAGTGTTAGCAACAGTGATAACAAGAATGCGTTACCATCGGATGTATGGCGGAGGCTAGGCCGGACGGCGCCGGCAGGCACAAGACGCGGGCGAATATCATGGAGTGCGCGGCGCGGCTCCTGCGTGAGCAGGGCGCGAGCGCGGTCACCACCCGCGCGGTCGCGCAGGCGGCCGGTATGCAGGCGCCGACCATCTACAGGTTCTTCGAGGACAAGGACGCGCTGCTCGACGCCGTTGCCGAACACGTCTTCGCCACCTACGTCGCGGAGAAGTCCTTCGCCAAGGAAAGCGGCGACCCGGTTGCGGACCTGCGGGCGGGGTGGGACACGCATATCGGCTTCGGTCTCGCCAACGCGGCGTTGTTCGGTCTCCTCACCGACCCCGGACGCGGGGCGCGTTCACCGGCGGCGGCCGCCGGGCTGGAAATTCTGCGCGGCCGGGTGCGGCGCGTCGCGGCGACAGGCCGGCTTCGGGTCCCGGAAAGGCACGCCGTCGAACTCATCCACGCCGCAGGCACCGGCGTCGTGCTCACCCTGCTCGCCACCCCGCCCGAACACCGGGACCTCGACCTTGCCGACGCGATGTACGAGGCGGTGACGCGATCGATTCTCACCGACGCGCCGATGCTTCCCACGGACAGCGCGACCGCGGCCGCTGTCGCGTTCCGGACCGTCACCCCGAAGCTGACGATGCTCACCGGTGCCGAGCGCGCCCTGCTGTCGGAGTGGCTGGATCGAGTCGGCGACGGCTCGACCACTCCTGATGCCGCGGCCGGCCCCGGCTGAGACCGCGATCAGGTGCCGTCCGAGGTTGACCGCATCCGCGAGAGGTGTTTTCTGTCCGGCACGCTGACTGGCATGAGGACCGCCTCCCGATATCCGGCGACACGAACTCTCGCCGCGAGGCGTTACCGTTTCGCAGCTCTCCTTGTCGACGGCCTGATCTTTCACATAGCGATCTCGCCGATCTATCCCCTGCTCGTGGAAGATTTCGAGGTATCCGAAGAAACGGCCTTCGTCGGTTATCTCAATCCGTACGCGGGGAATCCCGGCTGGCCGATCGAAGTCGCGGTCACCGTCCTGTTCGCCATCTATTTCTGGCTGCAACACGCGCTGTGGGGCCAGACGCTCGGCAAGCGGATTTACCGCTTGAAGGTGGTGTCCAGCACAACCGGAGAAACACCGGGCATCCGCCATGCGGGAATTCGTGCCCTTGTCTATCCTGCTTGTGTCGACGCCGTATTCCGGGGCGCTGATCAATCTGATCGACGCGCTGTGGATATTCGTCGGACCGAAGCGTCAATGCCTGCACGACGTGATCGCCGAAACCGTCGTGGTCGACCTTGGCGACCCCAGCGGGAGAGCTTCCAGGAGAAACGGTTTCCTGTTCAGCCTGGGCATCACCCTCACCCTCCTCACCGCTCTCGTGTTGTTCGTCTCCCTGGTGATACCGAAGTAGCCCACCACGTCGACGGGAGACGCGGCCTTTGGCGGGGACACTCCGGCTCCGGGATGACCGCCAGGAGCATGAGCCGGGTTCGTGGACGGTTGGGGCCGGATCTTCCCGTCGCCGTCGTCCCAGGGCGACTCGCGCTTCCGGGTCGTCCTCTCGGCTGTGGCTCGCTCATGCAGGTCACCCCCGAACGGCGTGGTCCTCCGTGGCCGGGCTCGTGCGGGTCAGTTGGGTGACTCGGCGCAGCCGTCCGTCATCGGCGAGTCGGCCGAACATGTAGATCTCGGTGGTGATGACGTTCCCCTTGCGCATTGACGCGATCAGCCGGTAACGCGCGGCGACCCGGTCGCCATCGACGATCGCCTCGTCCACCTCCACCTGGACGGCGGCCGCCCGCTTGCGGGCGGGGCGGATGTGGTCGAGCAGTCGCCTCCGGTCAAGGAGAATCCCGTCGTTGACGAGCTCGTAGTCGGATGTGTGATACCGGTCCATGACCGTTTCCGGCTCCTCGTCGCCGAAGGTGATCTCGTGGGGGTAGCGGGTCAGGTATCCGGCCAGATCAGTCGCGGGCGTCATGTGCGTGCCGGCCATGCGTACCTCCGGAAGTGTGGTCGGCGCGATGCGAGCGCGCCCCTCGTTTATCTCTGACAGTCATGTCCAAGCTATCGCCATAAGTTATCCTTGACAATCGTGTCTGAGATAAACAGCGACAGGCCCAGGCGTCGTCGCCGTTCCGACGCCGACCGCAGCGCCGTCGCCGTGCTCGGGGCGGCGGTAAGGGTGCTGGGACAGCGGCCCGACGCGAGCGTGGAAGAGATCGCGGCCGCGGCGGGGGTGGCCCGCCAAACGGTCTACGCCCACTACCCCTCGCGGCAAGCGCTGCTGAGCGCGGTGGTCGACCAGATCACGGATGACGTGATCGCCGCGATCGACGCCGCCGACCTCGACGCCGGCCCGGCGACCGCGGCTCTCCTGCGATGGCTGGACACCAGCTGGCACCTCTTGGAGCGATATCCGTTACTGCTGGACCCGTCGGTGGCGACGGCCGACCCGCGGAAGTCCTACGAGAGGCACGTTCCGATCATCGACCGGCTGCAGAGGCTGATCCGACGCGGCCAGGACACCGGGGAGTTCGACCCCGCTCTCTCGCCGACCTGGCTGCTGGCGGCCACGATGGCCCTGGGACATGCGGCCGGGGACGAGGTGGCCGCCGGCCGGATGACCTCCGCGCAGGCCGGCGGAGCACTGCGGGAGAGCGTCCGGCGCCTGTACAAGACGGCCGGTCCGCAGCCCATCGACGAATGACTTCGCTCACCGGGGTTCCGCCGACGGTGGTCACTCCCAGCGACCGGCCGCCACCGCACGCCAGGTGAGGTCACACGACCCTCGTCCTCAATGCTCTCTGATCGCGGTTCCGGTTGCGATCCAGCCCCGTTCGACCCCGTTTCGAGCAAGATCCTCTGGCGTGGACCGAGGAAGCCCCGCGTTCCCATCCCGGGTGGTGGGAATTCAGGGAACTCGGAACTCGCTCACCGCGTGCTCACCCTCATGACGGTCGAGCCCTGGTCCATCCCCTCCTGATCGAACCGTGCCGCTCTTCGTCGTTTCAGCGCCCTCGGCTTCGACGGTCATGCTTGAGAGCCAGCCTCACGGCTCCATAGATGATGAAGAACAGGATCAGGCCGACGATCAGCCAGAAGACCGCCAGTGCGAGCCAGCCCGTCGTCCCCATATACATGCGCCGCTCCCTTTTCCGGTCGGACTTGCCCGCCTTCGCAGGCTATGCCATGAGATCGGTCTCATGATTACCTGAGGCGGGCTGATTTCCGTACGGGGTCGGAGGCGGTCGACGGTCAGGCGCCTCGTCGCTCGGCATCGGCCCACCGGGGATCGGGACAACCGCGAGTGGCCCTGGTCGACCGGGGGTTCGGCTCGGCATCTCGCCGGCCTCCGGCACCTCGCGGTGTCCTTGCCGGGCCTCCTCCAGCGACGCGCGTGCCGAGGCGGACTCGGCGGAGAACGGGTTCGTTACCGCGGGGTCATTCCCGCCTTCTCGCGGTCAAGGCGAACTCGTACTCGACCTGGTCGATCAGGTTGCCGTCACCGAAGTCGTGTCCGCGGACCGCGCCCGACTCGGTGAAGCCGCTCTTGGCGTAGAAACGGCGTGACTGGGACGTATCGCGTAGCGTCCACAGGTGCACCCGGCTGAAGCCGGTCTCGCGCAGCCTGCGCAGGGTCGCGGTCATCAGGGCGCCCGCGCTGCCGGTGCCCCAGCCGTCCGGGTGGCCGTAGAAGCCGAAGATCTCGGCGGCTCCCGGCCGCGTCGGGGAGGAACCGAAGTAGGAGAAGTTCAGCGGACGCCCGTCCAGCGCGGCGAGCAGGACGGTGTCCTGCCCCTTGGCGAGCACGTCGTGCCACTTCCCGCGCCGGTGTCTCACAGCCTCGGCGCAGAACTCCGGGGCGAAGAAGCCCGCGTAGGCCGCCTTCCAGGACTCCGCGTGGATCTCGCCCAGCACGTCCCCATGGTCGACGGAAGCCTGGAAGATCGCGAAGTTCCTGGTCACGGGATCACACTAGGGGAAGCAGCGGCCGAGCCGGTCGTCGCGGTACGCGGGACGGCGCGTGCCCCGGGGGCGGGGCGCGCGCCGTCGTGTGCCGAGAGGAGACGTCAGGAGATGGTCAGCGAGCCGTTCGAGTTGCGGGCGCACGTGACGACCGTGCGGGGTGCGGCGGTGAGGGCGCCGGTCAGGCACTGGCCGAGGACGACGTGGCCCGCGGCGTTGGGGTGCCACGCCTCCTGGCAGGTCTGGAAGTAGGTGCCACAGGTGTTCGCCGCCTTCTGGACACGGATCTTGTCCCAGCCGGACAGGCTGGTGACGAAGTTGCCGTTCGGCGACTCCTGTATCCGGACCGGTGTGGCGAGCGCGTTCTCCGGGCTGCCGGGGTTCTCGCAGAGCCGGGCCCCGTCGAAGGCCTTCTGGACGTCCAGGACGCGCAGGTTGGCCGCCGGACGCTCGGCCGCCAGCGTGTTGTAGGCGTTCCTGACGAGGTTGCCGAGGTTCTGGGAGAACACGTGCCCGGGGGCGAGGCTCGCGCGGTGGATCGGGCAGCCGGCGGCGTACCGCTCGGCGCCGAGGTCGCGGAACTTGTCGCGGGTGTCGGTGCGGTTGTCCTCGTCCCGGTACTGCGGGGCGACGTCGAGCGGCAGCGGGTTGGTGTAGTTCTGCAGGACCACCTGGTGGACGCCGTCGGCGTCGACCTGGGCGAGGGTGTCGAGGATCTGGCGCAGGGCGGCGGTGGTCTCGGTGGTGGCGGCGGCCACCTCGGCGTCGGAGGCCAGGTCCGAGACGGTGCAGGGCTCCTGCGGCACGTCGCCGCCCAGGTAGGCCCAGAACTCCCACCAGCCCGTCCAGGCGTCGGCGATGAAGCGGTTGGCGCACAGCGTGGCCACGTCGCCGAAGGTGAAGTGGCTGTTGTTGGAGCCGAGACCGATGAGGACGACGTCGATGTCGTGGGTCTGGGCGACGGCGCGCAGCTGGTCGAGCTGCGAGGCGACGGAGCGGCCGTTGGGGCGGGCACTGGAGGCGTTCGCGATGTCGGCGGGCCGGCCGCCGGAACACGCGAGGTTGAAGCGGTCCTGGACGCCGGGGAACGACGCCTTGAAGAACGAGGCGTTCGCCGACCGGTGGCAGAAGTAGGCGTTGCTGTTCGCCGCCGACCAGCCGGGGAAGCCCTGTGCCGTTCCGGAGGTGTCGACGACGGGTTGGTAGTCTCCCGCGCCCTCCCCGCTGACGAAACTGTCGCCGAGAGCGACGGCGGCGGTGGGCAGGGCCGCCTGCGCCGCTCCGCCCTGGATGACCTGGACGCCGACCGCGCCCACCAGGAGCGCGACCATCGCGGCCGCACGCCGGAGAACCCTCACAACTGCCCCATTTCCTACTAAATGACCATGGAACAACGACTGCCTAGATCACAACATGTTGCGCCAATGGCGTCAAGATTTCTATGAGGCTGGCTCGTGTTTTCTTGAGAGATCGCGTACGCCCTGATCGCCAATCGCACGCTTGCTTGTTCGGAGGGCGTCCGGCGACCGGGTCGGCCCGGCCGAATCTGGGTGCGCGGACCCGTGCGCGCGGGCATCCTGCCGGTCGGCGGCGACCGCTTGCGGGCGGCGTACCGGTCGTGCTGTTACCCCGCCGTTCCTGTCCCGACGCGCGAGAGAGCACCAGCCCACACGAGGGGAACGGGTGCTCTCGGATGTACGGGTTACGGGCGTGCGTACGGGTTACGGGGCCTTGGTCCGCGTCGGGGTCCCGGTTTCGCCCTTCGGTCCGGCGGGGCCGTGCGGGCCGGGCGGGCCGCGCTCACCCTGAGGTCCACGCGGGCCGGTCGCTCCCTGCCGGCCGGGACCGGAGACCGCGGTCTGGCCCTGGCCGCCCCACGAGAAAGGGATCTCGTTTCTCCGGCCCCGAGACGGCGGCCGGGCCGCCACGTGCGGACGGCGACCGCTGCGGTGAGGTCGCCGTCCGCACCCGACGGCCGGGCCGGCGGCGACCGCCGCGGGGAGGTCACCGCCGGTTGGGCATCACGGTTCCGTACGTCTCGACGGTGCGCGACGCCCCGGTGGTCGCGCCTTGTCACGGCACCGTGGTCGGGGTCTCAGGCGGGAGAGGGTTGAACATCCGGTCGCCGCGGCGACATGATGATCATGGCTCCTCCCGGAGATCCGAGTCGGGGAGACCGGCTAACCGAGATCGTGCCATCGGCTCGGATACGCGCCGTATACGCCACGTATATTCGGCCGGCCGCGAGATCGGATCGTCGCGTTCACACTCGACGTCGAGTGCCCGCCCCGGGAGGACGGTCAACCCGGCGGAGCGGCACCGAGCCGGTCGAGGTGGTCGCGTACCACTCCGGCCTTGCGGTGCCCGAGGTCCTCGAAGAGCGCCAGGGCGGCCTCGAGGCGGGCCACCGCCTCCGCGGCGCGTTCCAGCGAGGCGTGGGCGAGGCCGAGTGCCTCGTACGCCTCCGCCCGCAGCAGGGTGTCACCGGTCCGGGTGGCGAGCGAGAGGGCGCGCTCCCCGCACGATATCGCCTCCTCGTACGCGCCCATGTCGTGATGGAGCGTGCTCATGCTGACCAGGATCTGGGCGATGTCCCGATCGCCACAGCTCGTCTCGCTGATCTCCAGGGAGGTCCGGTAGTGGCGCATGGCCTGGGGGAGGCGTCCGGCGAGGTGGTGGGCCTCGCCCAGGTTGCTGTGCAGCAGGGCGGTGAAGTGGCGGGCGTCCGTCAGCCGCGCTCCCAGGGATCCGGCCTCCTCCAGCCACCGGATCGCCTCTTCCGGGCGGTGGGCGTTGATGCACACGGCGGCGAGGTTCAGCAGGGCCGTGGCCGCTCCCAGGGTGTCTCCGAGCCGGAGGCGGAGCCGGTGCGCGCGGTGACACGCCGAGACGGCGCGCTCCGTGTCGCCCAGCAGGCTGTGAACGATGGCGAGCCGGCCGGTGACCATGGCCTCGCCCGCGGGGTCTCCGGCCGTCGCGGCGGCCTCCGCCGCGACGGTGTAGAGGTCGGCCCACTGCCTCGTGTGGTGGCGCCGGTTCAGCCACCCGAACATGGCCGCCGCGATCTGCCAGGCGAGCGCCGGATGCGACTCCGCCGCTCGCCGTACCGCGGCGTCGAGGTTCGCGGCCTCCGCGTCGAACCAGGACAGGGCGGAAGCCGCGTCGGCGAACTCCACGGGCCGGGCCGGGGAGGCGAAGTTGGGCCGTTCCTTCGGCCGGAGTACCCGGTCGGCCGCGTTGGCGGCGTCGCGGTACCAGGTCAGCAGCGCGGTCACGCACCGCTCGCGCTCGCCCGCGCTCTCCTCGGCCAGGCATCGCTCCCGGGCGTAGATTCTCACCAGGTCGTGCATCGCGTAGTGGTCGCCGGACACGGGCGCGAGCAGGTGGACGGACACGAGCCGGTCGAGCGGCTCTCGCGCCTCGTCGGCCGCCATGCCCGACAGGACCGCGGCGACGGCCAGTGACGGTTCGGGGCCGGGATGCAGCCCGAGCAGCCGGAACATGGCGCGGACCGGTTCGCTCAGCGGGCGGAGCGAGGCGCGCAGAACCGCTCGGATCGATATCTCGTTCCCGTCGACGGCGAGCCTGTCCAGACGCACGCGCTCGTCGGTCATCTCCGCCACCAGAGCGGGCAGGGCCGAACCGTACGCCGACATCTCCAGGCGGGAGGCCGCGATCCGGAGGGCGAGGGGGATCCGGTCGCACAGCTCGGCGAGCTCTTCCGCGTCCGTGATGTCACCTGCGACCCCGCCTGTGATACCGCCTGGGGCATTGTCCGGGACGGCGTTCGCGGCGCTGCCCGTGACGCCGCCTGTGGTGCTGCCTGCGACCTCGCCCGTGACACCGTTCGTGGCGCCGCCCGTCTGGGCGAGCCGGTCCCGGATCAGGGCGACGGCGTCGGCCACCGGCAGCGGCCCGAGCGGGATCCGCGGGACGCCGTGCGTGGTGGCGAGCCCGTCCAGGCGGAGCCTGCTGGTGATCAGCGTCAGGCTCGGCGCCGCTCCGGGGAGCAGCACACGCGCCTGCGCGGCCGAGGCGGCGTTGTCGAGCACGATCAGCATCCGCCGGTCGGCCACCAGCGACCGGAACACGGCGGCGCGCTCCTCGGTGTCGGCGGGGATCCGCCATGGCGGGACGTCCAGGGCACGCAGGAAGCGCTCCAGCACCAGGCCCGGGTCCAGCGGCCCGTCGATCCCGAACCCGCTCAGGTCCACGAACAACTGCCCGTCGCCGAACAGGTGGCGCGCGAGGTGGGCCCACCGGACCACCAGGGCCGTCTTGCCCACCCCCGGCGGTCCCACGACGGCGACGACCCGGGCCTCCTCGTCGGTGTCCGCCGCGATCTCGTCCAGGCGCGCGAGCTCACCGGCGCGCCCCACGAACCCGAGAGGCCTCGCCGGTAGCTGGGCGGGCGCGGCCCGGTGGCCGGGTGCGGGAGGACGCGCCGAAGTGGCGCGGGCGTCCACCCGGAGCGGCCGGTTCCCGGCCGTGTCCCACAGCCGCGGGTCGGCGGTGAGGATGGCTCTCTCCATCGAGCGCAGTTCCCGGCTGGGCTCCAGTCCCAGCTCGTCCGCGAGGATCCCGCGTGCCCGCCGGTAGGTCTCCAGGGCCTCCGCCTGGCGGCCGGACCGGTAGAGCGCGAGCATCAGGTGCGACCACAGCCGCTCGCGAAAGGCGTTCCGGTTCACCAGCGCCGTCAGTTCGGCCACCAGGGAGGCGTCCTGCCCCAGGCGCAGGTCCGCCTCTATCCGTTGCTCGAGGGCCACCATGCGCCATTCCTCCAGGCGGGACCGCTCCTCGCGCAGGGCGGCCTCGGCGGGCAGGTCACAGAACGGAGGTCCCTGCCACAGCTTCAGCGCCTCGCCGAGCGACCGCCGGGCTCCGGCGGCGTCGCCCGCCGCCAGGGCCGCCTGCCCGTCATGGACGAGCCCGACGAAACGGCAGGCGTCGACCTCGCCGCAGTCGACGTCGAGCCGGTACCCGGCGCGGCCCTCGCGCAGGATCCGATCGGTTCCCAGGACCAGGCGCAGGCCACGCGCGTAGAGCCGTATGTTGGCCTCCGCGGAGGGCGGGGGCGCGGAGGCCCACAGCGCGTCGACCAGGTGGGCGACGGAGACGAAGCCGTGCGGGTGGCCGAGCAGCACCGCGAGGAGGAGTCGTTGCTTGGGCGGTCCCAGCGCCGGGGCGGTGTCGCCGGACCGGACATGTAACGGACCCAGAACCTTGAAATGCACAATCACGTTCCTTCCGCGCGCCGCGTACGGCACTGCCGCGGATGGCCGCCGCGACGGCGTCTCCCGGCGTCGGCGGCCCGGGATCACGCGGGTACGGCTACCGCGCCATCGGCGAGTGCTGTGCCGGCGACCAAACTCAGGCGGTGATCATGGGCCAAAGCGTAGACCAAACCAGGACGGCCGGCGGGTGGTCCCGAAGGACGGGCGCCGGGCGGCCGGACCGGCCTCCGGGCCCCCGCGATTCGAGGCCTCCGCGATTCGAGGCCTCCGCGATTCGAAGACCCTCTCCCGGAAACCCGGAAGTCGTGAAACCGGGAACCCGGAAACCGGGAAGTCGGGAAACCGGGAAGTCGTGAGACTCGCAAACCTCCGTTCCAGGGGTCACACGAGGCCGCGACGGCTGGCCTGGGCACCCGCCTGGAAGCGGGTCTCGGCGTTCAGCTCGTCCAGGAGGTGGCGCAGGCGGCGGCGGAGGCTGCGCGGGCTGGTGCCGAGCTGGCGGGCGATGGCGTCGTCCTTGAGCCCGGCCGAGAGCAGCGCCAGGAGTCGGCGATCCTCCGCGTCGAGTTTCGCCCCCTCCTTCTCCTCGTCCTGGCAGGGCTCGCCGGCCGGCTCCGGCGCGCCGTCACGGGGCGCGGGCTGCGGGTAGATCGGAAGCGCCTCCTGCCACAGGCGTTCGAACAGCTCGACCAGGGCCACCACCATGGTGGTCCCCCTGATCAGCACGCCGCGCGTCAGCGGCAGGTCCATGTGCAGCGGCACGACCGCCTGCCACCGGTCGACGATCGCCATCTTGAACGGCAGCTCGGGCAGGACCCGTGCCTCCTCGCCCGCCTTGACCAGGCTGCCCACCTCGTCGAGCGCCCCCGCGTGGTCGAACGCCTCGGGCACGTAGATGGTCCGGTAGCGGACGCCCTTGCGGAGCAGGCCGGTCTGCACCGGGTTGTGATAGTCCAGCACGTACGGGGGCCGGTCGAAGGTCAGCACCTCCTCCTTGGCCTCCTGCTGCAGCCGGACGTACGACCTGGCCTGGTCCTCGGGCCCCGCCAGGACCTCGAACTGGCCGCCCTCCTCCAGGTCCTGGCCGACGGTGCGGAAGGTCTCCTCCAGCTGGTCGGCCGTGTCGGTGAGCCGGTCCAGGTTGCTCTGCATGCCGCGTACCAGCGAGCGGATGGCGGTTCCCGGGTTCGTCGCCGTCCAGCGGGGCGACCGTCCCCACAGGCGGCTGACCAGGCCCTTGGTGCGGAGCCTGGTCAGCGACGTCTGGATGCGCCCCGAGCTCTCCCCGCTCCTCATGACGAGCTCCTGCACCGTGATGCCGGGGCAGGCCAGCACCTCACGGTAGATCCGCTCGTCGAACGCGCTGATCCCCACGACCGCCAGTGCCGGAACGTCATCAAGCATGCCTACGAGCTTGGCCACTTTCGGCAGTTGCCGCAATAGGCCACATGAACCACCTTGTCACCAAAATTCGCATACCGTTAGAAATCGGGATGTGCTTCAGAGAACCGTCCTTATCGGCAGTGTGGTAACGGCCCTGATGGCGGCCGCCACGCCGGTCCAGGCGTCCCCCACCCCCGCCCCCACCCCCAAGACCTCGGCCTCCCCCCAGGCCGGGCAGGCCGCCGCGAAGGCAGGACCGCCCAAGACGATCACTCTCATCACCGGGGACAAGGTCACGCTCCGCGTGCTCCCCGGCAAGCAGACCCAGCTCGACGTCGAGCCGGGCCCCGGCAGGGAGAAGATCAAGTTCGTCCACCGCCGGGCCAAGGAAGGGCTCAGCATCGTCCCCGTGGACGCGATGCCCCTGCTGGCCGAAGGCAGGCTGGACCCCCGGCTGTTCAACGTCACCCGGCTCGCCGAGCTCGGCTACGACGACGCCGCCAGCCCGGCGCTCCCGCTGATCGTGACGTACTCCGGCCAGACCGACGCCGCCACGCTGCGCGCCGCCGGCGGGCGTCCGCTGCCCGCGATCAACGGCATCGCCAGGAGCGAGCCCCGCGCCGCCGCCGGCACGCTCTGGAAGTCCCTGTCCGGGCAGGCCAGAACGGCGTCCGCGCCCGAGAAGATCTGGCTGGACGGCAAGGCCAAGCTGTCCCTCGACGTCAGCGTCCCGCACATCGGCGCGCCCAAGGCCTGGGAGGCCGGCCACACCGGCAAGGACGTCACCGTCGCGGTGCTCGACAGCGGCTACGACCCCGATCACCCCGACCTGCGGGGCCTGGTCACCAAGACGCAGAACTTCACCGCCGAGCCCGACGTCCGCGACCTCAACGGCCACGGCACCCACGTCGCCGCCACGATCGCCGGATCCGGCGCCGCCTCCGGCGGCAAGCACAAGGGCGTCGCCCCCGGCGCGAAGCTGCTGATCGGCAAGGTCTGCGAGCAGAGTGGATACTGCCCGGACTCGGGCATCATCGAGGCCATGACCTGGGCGGCGGAGAGCGGCGCCCGCATCGCCAACCTCAGCCTCGGCGGCCCCGACATCCCCGGTGTCGACCCGCTGGAGCAGGCCGTCAACACCCTGTCGGAGCGGTACGGCACGCTGTTCGTCATCGCGTCGGGCAACGACGGCCCCCAGGCGCTCGGCTCGCCGAGCAGCGCCGACCACGCGCTGTCGGTCGGCGCCTCCTACCGTGACGCCGACACGGTCGCCCAGTTCAGCAGCACCGGCCCGCGCGTCGGCGACGCCGCGGTCAAGCCCGACCTGATCGCGCCCGGCGTGGGCATCGTCGCGGCCAGGGCCGCGGGCACCTCGGGCGGCTTCCCGGTGGACGACCTCCACACGGAGATGAGCGGCACGTCCATGGCCACCCCGCACGTGGCGGGAGCGGCGGCGATCGTCGCCGGACTGCACCCCGACTGGAAGGCCGGCCAGATCAAGGCGGCGCTGATGGCCTCCACCGCGCCCGGCGAGGAGCTCGGCGCCTACGTCCAGGGCTCCGGCCGCGTGGACGTCGCCCGCGCCGTCGACCAGCGGGTCACGGCCGAGCCCGCCTCGCTGAGCCTGGGAGAGGTCGAGCTGCCCAGCTCCGGGCCCAAGAAGAGCACGCTCACCTACCGCAACGACGGCGACGCCGCCGTACGACTGGACCTGAGCGTGAAGGCCAAGGACGGCCGCGGTGAGACGGTGACGCCGTTCAAGCTCGGCGCCACCACGGTGGAGGTGCCCGCGCACGGCACCGCGCAGGTCGAGGTGACCGCCGAGCCGGGTGCGATCGGCATGTACAGCGGCACGGTCATCGCCACCGGCGACGAGGTCTCCGTGCGCACCGGCATCGGCATGCGGGTCGAGCCGGAGAAGCGCGGCCTCAAGCTGGCCTTCACCGGCTCGGACGGGCGGCCCGTGCAGAACGCCTTCGCCGGGGTGATCGACCTCGACACCAAGGAGCAGGTCAACTACGACATCTCCGGCGGCACGCTGGACCTCAGGCTGCTGAAGGGACACCGCTACACGATCGTCTCCCTCATGCTCGACCACGACGGCACCCTGGTGATGTCCGCGGAGCCGGAGTTCACCCTCGACGCCGACCGCACCGTCACCGCCGACGCCCGCAAGGCCAAGCCGGTGGACGTGCGCACCGAGGAGCCGACCGCGCGACTGGCCATCGGCATGCTCGGCATGCTCCAGCTCGCCGACGGCGTCCAGCCGATGGGCGTGGACGTCGAGCTGGCGGACATGTGGGGCGCGGACCGGATCGAGGGCATCAAGGCCATCCCCACGACCCGCACGGCGAGCAAGAAGTTCGCCTACTACCGCTGGACGCAGTGGGCCAAGCCGAAGGGCGACGGCACCTACAACGACAGCCCCTACTTCTACCACCTGATGAAGGCCGAGCCGCGCATCCCCGCCGACCCCGGCTACCGCCCGCGCGGCCGCGACCTCGCCAAGGTCACCTCCACGTACGCCACCCAGCAGGACGCCAAGTTCGGCGAGCACTTCGCCCTGCCCGTGCTGTACGGGACGGAGCTGGCCTGGATGCCGTACGGCAGCCTGTCCCACTTCCCGCTCCCGTTCCAGCGGACCGAGTACTACACGCCCGGCGACACCGGCTGGTACCCCTCCTTCATCCAGTACAAGGCGCTGGACGTCTGGGAGAACATCGACCAGTTCTTCTTCGGTGAGACCACCGTCTACCGCGCCGGCCAGAAGACCTCCGACCGCTGGAACGCCGGCGTCTTCGCGGCCGGGCTCATGCCCGGCGGTGACTACTCCTGGCGCGAGGAGAACATGCTGCAGTTCGCCGGCGGGCTGTTCGAGGACAGCGTGCCCGAACGCAACTCCTACGGCGAGTACACCGCCCCGCAGGCCAAGCTCTACCGCGACGGCAAGGAGATCTTCACCGACACCTACCTGCCCGGCAACATCGAGGTGCCCGCCGACGGGAAGGAGAGCGAGTACCGGCTCACCAAGACCGCCGACCGCGATCCGGTCATGACCAAGTTCTCCACGCGGGTCGGTGCCGAGTGGCGGTTCAGGTCCAAGACCCCCGAGCCGGGCCGGCGGCAGGTGCTGCCGCTGATGGTCGTCAGGATGAGCCCGGAGCTGGACGACCGAAACTATGCCGGTACGGGTCACATGCGCATCCCGCTGCGGGTCCAGCGCCAGGAGGGTTCACCCGACCTGAAGGTGAGCACGCTCTCCGCGGAGATCTCCTACGACGACGGCCGCACCTGGTGGCCCACGCTGGTGCATCCGACCGGCAAGGGCACCTGGGCCGCCGAGACCTGGCACCCGGCCGGCGCGCGCGGCAAGTTCGCCTCGCTGCGCGTCAAGGCCGCCGACACCGGTGGCAACGCCTTCGCCGAGACCGTCATCAGGGCCTACGGGATCAAGTAAGCCCCGGAATCGAGTAAGCCCCGAGAACCCCGCCGCGCCCAACCGGACGCGGCGGGGTTCTCGCCGTCGGACAGGGTGGGTTCTCACCGTCGGACGGTTCGAGGACGACCGCCGGGACCCGACCGGAGACCGGTGCCGGGACCTGGCCGGGACCGTCGGTACTGAAACAGGGCCGTCGGGACCTGACCGGGAAGGAGACCTCTGGACGGGCCGGGACGGTTCAGTGCCGCGGGATGCCCAGGGTGACGAGCAGGTCCTCGTGAAGCTGGAACCACACGCTGTGATAGGACTCGAGGTCGTCCGACACGTAGTCCAGCGCGCCGGACCTGGCGCGCGTGAGCGCGGTGGTGAGCCGGGTCCGATACCGCTGGAACCGGAGCATCTCCGCGAACAGGTCCGCGCAGGCGCCGTCGACACGCCGGTCGAGGTCCGCGAACCGCTCCAGGAGCCGTGAGTCATAGGCGGGGTCGGTGTGGTCGTTCGGTACCGCGACACCGTCGACGGATCGCATCTGCCACGCCGTGCAGAGATCGAGCAGCTCCGGGTTGAGCACGAGAAAGCCGTCGTACGCCTTGGCCACCGTCGCCCGGGTGCCCGCCGCGTCCAGCTCGGCGGAGATCCGCTCGGCGTCCGCGGCGAGACCGGCCTCGGTGAGCCCCCACCCGCCGAAGTCACCCGAAGCATGCGTGACGAGGCCGGCCACCGCGAGATCGATCAGTTCGGATTCGACGTCGGGCTCGGGGAGCCCCGTCGCCCGTGCCACGCGGGCGAGGCCGGCGAACCCGATGCAGCGAAGCGCGTGGAGCGTCAGCAGGTCGACGCTGGTCACATGGGGTGGGTTCGACACGTCGATATGCTACCTCGATGGTGTGGATTCACCCGCTTTCTGCCGAGGTCGAGGAGACAGCGAGCGTCCTCGGCGGCAAGGGGTACGGCCTTGTCGTGTTGCGACGTCTCGGCGTGCCCGTGCCCCCCGGGTTCGTCATCGGCACCGCGGCGTGTCGCGCCTTCCTGCGTGACGGGGAGCTTCCCGGCGGACTCGACGCCGAACTGGCGGCCGCCGTCTCCGGTCTCGAAGCCACCACGCGACGGCGCCTCGGCGGGCCCGACCGGCCACTGGCGGTGGCGGTCCGCTCGGGCGGCAGCGTGTCGATGCCCGGCATGATGAACACGATCCTCAACCTCGGTCTCACCGCCGAGGCCACGGCGGGGCTGGCGGCCGAGACCGGTGATCCGCGGTTCGCGCTCGACTCACGCCTGCGCTTCCTGTCCGGTTACGCCTCGGCGGTGTTCGGTACGGAACCGGAAAGCCTGGAAGCCGCCGCGCGCGGGGCGGCCGAGCGCGGGGCGGCCGAGCGCGGCGCGGGGAACGAGGCCGGTAACGAGGCCGGTAACGAGGAGACACGCCTCGCCGACGCGATCCGGGGAGTCGAGGCCCTCATCCGCGAACGAGCCGGCGGGCCGGTGCCGGACGACGCGACGAGGCAGCTGGAGCCGGCCGTCAGGGCCGTGTTCTCGTCCTGGGACACGCCGCGCGCCAAGACCTACCGCGAGCTGCACGACATCCCGCACGAGCTCGGCACGGCCGTCGTCGTGCAGGTCATGGTGTTCGGGAACCGCGACGACCACAGTGGCACCGGTGTCGCGTTCAGCCGCGACCCCAACACCGGCGAGAGCGTTCCGTTCGGTGAGGTCCTGTTCGGTCGCCAGGGTGAGGACGTCGTCTCCGGGAGGTCGGTGACCCGGCCACTGTCCGAGCTGGCCGAACGGGAACCGGCGGTGTGGGCCGGTCTCCTGGAAGCCATGAGCCGGATCGAGGAGCACTACCGCGACACCTGCTACCTGGAGTTCACCTTCGAGGCGGGTGAGCTGTGGGTCCTGCAGGTGCGGCCCGGCAACCTCGTCGGACGCGCCGCCGTCCGCGTCGCGGTGGAGCTGGCCGAAGAGGGCGTCATCAGCCGCCGCGAGGCGCTGCTCCGGATCTCTCCGCATCATCTTCGCCACGCTCGTACGCCCCGGATCGAGGCGGCCGACGCGAGTGACATCCTCACCCGAGGGCTGGGCGCCTGCCCGGGGGTCGCGGTCGGCAGGGTGGTGACCACCGCCGACAAGGCGGCGCGGATGGCCGCCGACGGCCCGGTCGTCCTGGTGCGCCCGCACACCTCCCCGCTCGACATGCACGGCCTGGCCGCCGCCGTGGGGGTCGTCACCGCCCGCGGCGGGCCGGCCAGCCACGCCGCCGTCGTCGCGAGGGCGATGGGCAAGCCCGCCGTCGTGGGAGCCGCGGACCTCACGGTCGACGTCGCCGCCGCCTGCGTGCGAGCCCGGGGGCGCACCGTCCCGGAAGGCACGTTCATCACCATCGACGGGACCGGCGGAGAGGTCCTCGTCGGCAGCCACCGCGTCGTCACGGCCATGACCGACTCCCACCTGCACCGCCTGCTCGCATGGGCCGACGAGGTCTCGGGCGACGACTCGGACCGCGACGAGGCGGAACGCCTCAGGGCCGCCCGCGCTGCCCTGCCGACCTGAAACGACCCGGGCCTGAAACCAACCGGGACTGAAACGACCCGGGCCTGAAACCAGCCGGGACTGAAACGGCCCGGGACTGACGGAGGCCCTGGTGGGCACCCGGTTCCAGCGTGAGGCGCGTTCCTCGACTCCGGCCGGGGGCTCATCGGGCGGCCCCCGCTGGCCGGGCTCACGCCGCCAGCGGCCCTCGGAGACGCGACACCTGCTTGGCGTACTGGCGACGGCCGACGGTTCTCCACAGCAGCCGGGCGACGGCCGGCAACTTGGCGAGGAAGAACCCGCGCTCTTCCTCGGTGGCCTCCTCCAGGATCGCGCCCATCGAGAGCAGCAGCTTCTTCTTGGGGATCTGTTCCACCGCGCGGGCGCCGACGGCCTCCCACTCCGCGACCGACATGTGCTCGGCGACGAGCGCCAGCACGTACCGCTCCTCGTCGTTCAGATGCTCGACCAGGGCGGCGCGGTGTTCCTCCATCGCGATCGCGAGTTTCTCACCGGCCCCCTTCGAGGCGGTGCGCCGCCACTCGGGCAGGACCTCGGCGATCCGGGTCAGGGTCTCGGTGATCCGGTCGTGCTGGTCCTCCATCCGTATCACCATGTCCCTCTCCAGACGGACCCGGGACAGCAGCAGCGGCCACACCAGCTCGTCCTCGGCGCTGTGGTGGTGGTGCAACCCCTCGGCGTAGTCGAGGTAGTGCTCGGCGATCTCGGCCGCGCGAGCCGTGTCGCCTTCGGGCACCGACCGGACGAATCTCGGCATCAAACCGGACTCTCGCCGGAAGACGCGGTGGACTACCACCATTTCGTGGGTGTACGGGCGTTCTGTGGCATTCATCGCAAGCATCTTTCGTCCTGTGCCAAGGGCGGCGGACCAAGTCTGCGAGAACAGCCTTGGAACCGACTTGCCGTGCTCTTGGAAAGGGCGACGCTCGGCTGCCGGGCCGTGGACGCGCGCCGGCACGGCCACCGCGTGATCTTCGGTTTCCATCCCGGATGGATCACATCGGTGGCCGTGCCGGTCGGCTACGGCCGCGTCGTCATCGGGCTTGATGACGACGCGGTCCGGTGCCGTACGGATTCCGTGAGGTCGTGCCCGTGTCGAAGCGGCTCGCGTCCTGTCCCGCGCGGGTCACGGAAGCGCGCCGCCTCACCACGAGCTACACGCACCCGATGCTTCCCGACGTGTGGAGAACGCCGATGGTGCTGACAGGAGCGGGGACGCAGAGAGGCCCGGGAAAGCTGACGGGAACGACGGGAAGGCTGACAGGAGCGACCGCGCACGTGGATTGGAGAACGACCAGGGGACTGGCCATCGCGCACCCCGTGGGACGGGGCGACTCCACGAGTACCGCCGGTCCCGGAGGGCCTGCCGGTCCTTCCGGTCCCGCTGGTCCCGCTGGTCCCGCCGGTCCTGCCGGTCCTGCGGGTCCGGCCAGTCCGTCCGCTCCCGCGGGTCCTGCCGGTCCTGCGGGTCCCGCTGGTCCCGCTGGTCCTGCGGGTCCGGCCAGTCCGTCCGCTCCCGCGGGTCCTGCCGGTCCTGCCGGCCCTGCGGGTCCCACCGGTCCTGGAGGCCCCGCTGGTCCCACCGGTCCTGCCGGTCCTGCCGGTCCTGCCGGTCCTGCCGGTCCTGCCGGTCCTGGGGGCCCCGCTGGTCCTGCGGGTCCCGGGGGCCCGGGGTCGGACCTGGTGGGAGTGCCAGTGGGAGTGCCAGTGGGAGTGCCGGCCGGCCTGGCAGGTGTGCGGATGGGGACAGGGATGGCGATCACTGCGTCATCGTCATCGTCGTCCCGCTCCCGCTCCCGCTCTCGCTCCCGGTCCCGGTCCCGGTCGTCCTTGCCGCACCTGTCCCCGCCGCGACCGCCCGGGCAGTCACAGTTACGGGCACCCTTGGGGCATCGGCAGGGCCGGCACGGGCGAAGAAGGGGCTTCTCGCCAGGGTGCGCGGAATGTTGAGAACGGGCTTTGCCGCCGGCGCCCCCGGTGTCGCTGTAGGGGGCGAGGTCGAGAAGGTTCGTCCCCCCGGTGGCGTTCGCCGGCGCCTGATTCGACGACATCATGAGGATGCTGGCCATCGCTGCGACGGCCAAAGCGCCGGCGCGCTTACCGGAAAGGGCTGGCGCCCATCTGCTACTACGAGGAAGCACGTTATTTCCCCATATCATTGCTAATTCCGAAAACATTCGGATCTGTCATGCGGTCACGGAAGTGACGACGGACAGGAGATACCCGAGGCTTATGTGGATAACGCGCCGCCATAGTTCGGGAAGAGCAAATAAACAGTGTTGTGAAGGAAAACCTGCACCTCATCTATGATTTAGTCGTATTTGTAATGATTATTCATCCATGGTGTTCAATGGATGATTTCAGCTGCCCGGGGGAGAGGATGCCGCGGGGACGGGAGCCGGGTTGCCGGGAGGGGGCGAGGCGATGTGTGCCGTACCGATGCGTACCGACACGCGCCGGTACGGCACACGCGTTCCTTCCGCGACTCGGCGGCGCCCGATCCGGTGCCGGGCCGGCCGGCCACTCTTCTTCGTCATGCCGTACCGGTCACCCGCCGGATCTCTGTGCCCCGTCCTCGCCTCGGTGGCGTTCGGGGTTCGGCGCCTCGTTCTCTCGGCCTCGTCCTCTCACGCCTTGTCGCGGCCGGTACGGGCGGTCGCCCATCGGGCTCATTTCTCGCGAACGATGATCTCCGGGAACGACGGGTCTTCCTGGAGTTCCCGCATCATCCGCTCGGAACGGGTAAGGCGCTCGCGCCCGGCGGGTGCCGCGTTGTCGCCCCTGCGTCCGCGGTAGCGGTCGTGGGGACGATCCTGGTGGCGCTGCGACCTTCCCCGCCACCTGTCGGAAGGCCTCGTCTCGTGCCCGCGATGCTGGCGGCGGGAGGGGTCGGGGCGGCCGGAGAACCGGTCGCCGGGAGTGCTGTCGGCATTCAGCTGTGAGATCGAGCCGAGCACCCGGGCCTGCCCGATGGTGGCGCCGGCCGGTACCTGGTTCGACGTCATGAGGATGCCGGCGACTGCCGCGATGGCGAGGACGCCCACCTGCCTGCCGGAGTTCGCCCCCGGTGTCCGTCCGCTCTTTCGAGGAAGCACGTTATTTCCCCATCTCATTTCTGGTTCCGAAAACATCTGATATCCCTCACTGCCCCATAAGTGGCAGCAGCTAGGAGATACCCCCCGGACCATGAGATAGCGCATTGAAACGGTTGGGGCAGAGCAAATAAATGGCGTTGTGAAGACTGATGAGATCTTATCTATTGCTATTTGCTGTTTTGTCGTAATTGTTCGCGTGGTGAGGGAAACGGGAATGCCGGGAATGTTCACCGGGTCGGATCACGCCAGGAGCGTGACGGCTCAGCGCCGGACCCCTCGGGAAGAGCCGGGCCCTTTCTCCCGCGAAGGGGCGAGCCCTCCCTCCCGGAAGGGAGGAAGGGCTCGCGGAGCGGGGAGAAAGGGTTCGCGGGCGTCACAGATAGACGCGGATGTCAGCCTGGAGCGGGCGCGACAGGCGCACGGTGATGAACTCGTTGTCGTCGGGCTTGCCCGGGGTGCGGCCGGCGGAGGACGGGAAGTTGTTGTCGTCCAGCACGCCCAGGGTCCGGTCGTTGAGGATCACGACGTCCTCGATGGTCTGGAACGGGAAGCGGAAGGTCTCCCCGAACCCGCCCAGGCCGCGCGGGTTGGCCAGGTCGAGCAGGTCGGCGACGAGGGTCTTGCGCAGGTCCGCGTGGCGGGTGTCCACCATGTAGATGCGCTTGGTCTTGGCCGCGTCCCCCTGGAGGTTGTCACGCTCGATGACGAGGAACCGGTACTGGTCGACCGCGATCATGTCGCCGATCGCGTTGTCGGGGCTCTCCAGCTTGTAGGTCCAGCGCTTGCCGGTGTAGGCCCGCCTGCGCAGGTCGAACTCGTTCATCCGCAGCGTCCCGGGGGCGTCGCCGGTCACGGTGCCTTCGAGCAGCGGGTACAGCGTGCGGCCGTCGACCGAGCGGGCCATGCCCTCGAAGCCCTTGCTCCGTCCCAGGTTCGGCTGCTCGCCGTTGAGGGAGGGGTTCTCCGGGGCCTTCACACCGGGCAGCGGGACCGGAGCCTCGAGCAGCCTGCCCGAGGAGGAGAAGTGCAGCAGGAACGGGCCGAACTCGTCCCCGATCCAGTAGGTGCCGTCGAGGGTCCGCACGATCGACTCCACGTCGAAGTCCGCGCCGGTCAGCTTCCGGTCGGGCCGGGTCAGCGGCCAGGTGACGTGCCTGTCGGGGTCGCTCAGGTCGAACCCGCCCAGCACCGACACCTTCTCGCGGCGGAAGTCGGGCTTCACCCGGTGCACCCGCAGCAGGAAGTCGGCGCTGTTGTCCTTGGCACCGAAGCCGTTGTCGGACAGCACGTCGAAGGTGCCGTCGTGCCGCCGCACGATGCCGCTGAAGCCCTGCACCGGCTGCCCGGCGAACGGCGGGGTCACCCCGTTGATGGGGGCCGTGCCGAGCTGGGACCCCGACGGCTCGCTGCCGGGGACGAAGGTCAGCGCGGGCAGGGACGCGAACCCGGTGAGCGTGGCGCGCCCGAATCCAGAGTGGCCGGACCCGGGGTGGCCGGACCCGGGGTGACCGGACCCCGACTGCTGTGAATCCGCCTGCTGGGTACCGGCGCCGCCGGAGGTGGGAAGGCCGGAGCCGGGCTGCCCGGGGTCGGCCACCGCCGGTGCGGACACCGCCAGTGCCAGCACGGCCGCGCCGATGGTGATCGTCATGCGTCGTCTCATGGCGGCACGCTAGGGAACCCGCGTGAACGGCCGGTGTTGCGTCGCGGGCCGTACAGCGAAAACAAGATGCGGACCGTACGAAAAGCTGGCAGAAGCCAGCCGGAAAGCGGCATCCCGGAGACAGATGAAAAGGAATGCAACAGAACGTGTCCCTGAAGCGTCCCTGGATGCGTGGAGTTCGCCGATTTCGTCGCCGCACGGGGCAGGGCGCTGTACCGGTACGGCTACGTACTCACCGGGAACGCCGAGGACGCGGCCGACCTGACGCAGGAGGCCCTCATGCGTCTGGGGGACGCGTGGCCGAGAGTGAGGAGAAGGGAGGACCCGGAAGGGTACGTCCGTACGACCATGGCCCGCCTGCACATCAGCGTCTGGCGGCGGCTGCACAGGGAACGGCTGGTCGCGACGGTGCCTGAGGCCGCCTACACCGATGACCGTCTCGGAGACGACGTCGGCCTGTGGAACGAGCTGAAACGCCTGCCGCCCAAACAGCGGGCGGTACTGGTCCTGCGCTACTACGAGGACCTCTCCGACCAGGAGATCGCCGATCTCCTCGGTGTCTCGCGGGGCACGGTGCGCAGCCAGGCGGCCCGCGCGTTGGACAAGCTCAGGATCAGGGCGGCCGCGCTTGAGGGGGAGCGAGTGTGATGAGCGACAGGGACGAGGAGGCGCTGATCCGTACGCTGGCCAGGGCGGCGAGGTCCGCGCCCGAGCCGGTCGAGGACCTGGTGGTGACGATCGGCAGGCAGCGCAGGCGGCGCCGGCGCGTGCGGGCGCAGTCGGTGCTCGCGGTCGCCGGGATGATCGCGGTGGTCGGTGGCATGGCGGTGGTCAGGGACACCCTCCCCAACAGGGGCGGAGAGGGTGCGAGCCTGACCCAGGCGGCGCCGCCGCCGGGCGACGCGGCCAAAGACACCGAGCTGCCGGTCCAGAACGGAGCGGGAGGACCGGCGAAAAGGGAAGAGGCCGCGCCGATCGACGTCCGGCCCGTCGCGGAGGTCTGGCCCATGGCGGTCTCCACGATCCCCGTCCGGACCGCGGACGGCCACAGGTACCGCCCGGTCACCGGCCTGAGCGCCACGAAGCTTCTGCTCTCGGCCGAGTCGTCGTTCGAGAGATCGGGCCGCCTGGAGGTGTACGACACGGCCGACCGCAGCAGCACCGTGCTCACGACCATGCCCGTCACGGGGGTGAAGGGCTATTTCGTGCAGGACTTCGAGGTGGGCTCCGACTACATCGCCTGGTGGGGGGAGACGCCCAACGACTCCGACGAATGGGCCGACTTCTGGGTCGTCCCGCGCTCCGGCGGCGTCGCGAAGCGGGTCGGCGAGGTCACCGGTGACCTCTCGAAGGTGACGCGGATCGCCGTCGACTCGAACTTCCTCCTGTGGTCGGTGAGCGGAGGGGGGATCTACCGCATGCCGGTGGGCGGCGGAACCCCGGAAAGGCTCGGGAACACCGACGGACTCCACCTGCTGACCTGGCCGCTGGCCGTCGACGTCGGGGGGAGGGAGGGCGAGGGCGGGGCGGGGAACCAGACCAGGACGGTCAATCTGGAGACGGGCCGGACCACCGAGGTGAGCGTCCCGGCAGGGGGGAGCGACTTCCGGTGCGGCCCCGTCTGGTGTTTCGGGCAAAAGGGGGACACGGCGGTGGTGCAGAGGCCGGACGGTTCTGACCGCAGGCTCCTGCCGGGGTTCAGCGTGGGGAGAGGAGTCGTCGACAGGTTCGGGGTGATGGGGACCTCCTTCAGCGAGAAGCCGGACGCGTACGTTCCCCTGGTGACGGTGTACGACGCGGCCACCGGCCTCGCCGCCGGGATATCGCAGATCCGGGAGGGGGGCGGGGGCTACGGGACGGGAATCTCCTCCTCGCCCAGCTCGATCCTCTACTGGGACGCCGAGGAGAGGACCGCCGAGGATTGTGAGACGGCCGACGCCCGTGGCTTTCCCCGCCCGTCCGGCGCGCCCGCCCCCACCGGGAAGGGCAGGGCGTGCACGACGAGGGAAGTGGGCGGCGGCAAGGAGTTCACGGTGGTGAACCTTCTCGCCGTACCCTCAACGAAATAAAGTTCCGGACATGAGAACTTTCGCCAACATCACCGAGCTCAAGGCCGCCGTCGGGGAACATTTCGGCTACACCGGATGGCGCGAGATCACCCAGGAGCAGGTCAACCTGTTCGCCGAAGCGACCGACGACCACCAGTGGATACACGTGGACGTGGAACGGGCGAAGCAGGGGCCGTTCGGCGCCACCATCGCCCACGGATACCTGAGCCTGTCGTTGCTGCCCTCCCTGATGTCGGAACTGATCCAGGTGGGCGGCCTGGCCATGGGCATCAACTACGGGCTCAACAAGGTCCGATTCCCCGCGCCGGTCCCGGTCGGCGCGCGGATCCGCGCCGGAGCCGAGCTCGTCGACCTCAAGGGCACCCCCTCGGGATACCTGTCGAACGTGCGCATGACCGTGGAGATCGAGGGCGGGAAGAAACCGGCCTGCGTCGCGGAGACCCTCTCCCTGTACGTCCCGGCGGGGGACTCCTGACCCGGGCTCTCCCGGATCGCCTTTCCACGGAGGGTTCCTGACCGGGTTTTCGCGGAGAGCTCCCGGCCCGGCCGCGTCACCTCTCGGCGAAGGGCCCCCGACCAGGGGTCGCGTCCCAGCGGAGGGTTCCCGGCCAGAGCGCGTCACCTCTCGGCGGAGCGCCTGCGGGCCGGGACGGGTCACTTCTCGGTGGAGAGCTCCTGGGCCAGGATCGCGGCCTGAACGCGACTGCGAAGACCCAGCTTGTTCAGCAACCGGCTGACATGGGTCTTCGTGGTCGCCTCCGCCATGTCCAGCTCCGCGGAGATCTCCGCGTTCGACAGGCCCCGCCCGATGCAGGCCAGCACCTCGCGCTCGCGCGGGGTGAGACCGCCGACCTCGTACGACCTGCGCTCGGGCACCGACGCGCCGAAGGCGGAGATCAGCCGCCGGGTGACCGCGGGCGCGATGAGCCCCTCGCCCCTGGCCACCACCCGTACCGCGTCCACCAGGGCGTCGGCGTCGGTGTTCTTGAGCAGGAACCCGGCGGCTCCGGCCCGCAGCGCCCCGAAGACGTACTCGTCGAGGTCGAACGTGGTCAGGATCAGCACGTCGGTGATCCCGCTCAGCTCGCGCGTCGCGGAGATCCCGTCGAGCTTCGGCATCCGGATGTCCATCAGGACCACATCGGGACGGAGGTCGAGGGCCATCGCGACCGCCTGCTCCCCGTTGGCCGCCTGGCCGACGACCTCGACGTCCTCGTGGCCGTCGAGGATGAGGACGATCCCGGCACGGACCGCCGCGTGGTCGTCGGCGACGAGAACTCGGATGGTCATGCGATCTCCCGGGCGGGCGGTCGGGTGGTCACGCGATCCCCAGGCCGAGTGGTCGGGTCGTCATGCGATATCCCGGGCGGCCGGGTCGCCATGCGGTCTCCCGGGTGGGCGGTCGGGTGGTCATGTGATCTCCCGGGTGGGCAGTTCGGCGCGGACGCGCCAGCCGTCGTCGTACGGCCCGGCCTCGAAGACCCCGCCGACGAGGGCCGTACGCTCCCGCATGCCGATGATCCCCGCGCCCGCGCCGGGAAGCTCCCGCCCCGCGCCGTCGATCGGGTTGTCCACGGTCAGCGTGACCAGCCCCGGCCGGTAGCCGATCACCACGTCGGCGGCCTTGCCGCCGTGCTTGAGCGCGTTGGTCAGCGACTCCTGGACGATCCGGTAACCGGCCAGGTCGACCGAGGCCGGCAGTTCCCTTGCCTCGCCGTTCACGCGCATCCGGACGTCGAGTCCCGCCTCCCGCGCACGCTCGGCCAGCTCTCCGGCCTCGGCCAACCGCCGCCTGGTCGCCTCCGGCTCCTCGCCGTCCTGCCGGAGCAACCCGATCATGGCGCGCATCTCGCTCATGCCCTCGACGCTGTTCTCCCTGATGGACGCCAGCACCTCCCGTACGGCTCGCGCGTCCAGGTCCCTGCGGGAGAGGACGGCGGTGGACTGGATGGCGATCGCACTGAAGTGGTTGGCGATCATGTCGTGCAGCTCCCGCGCCATCCGGGTCCGCTCTGCCTGCACCGCCGCCGCCCGGTCCAGCTCCGCCAGCCGTGCCACCTGCTCGGCCCTCGCGCGCTCGGACAGCGCCTGGTCCTGCAGTTGCCTCGTGAGCATGGCGGTGAAGACGGGGGTCACCCCGACCAGGCCGCCCTGGACGAGGAAGATGGCGGCGGCCGACCAGTGCCTGAAGAGGGCCCCCGCGATCACGCCCGCCACGACGGCGATCACCGAGGTGATGCCGAGCATCCACCGGCCCAGCGCCCGAGGACCGTACCTGACCCCCGCGTAGAGGTTGTCCGTGATGATCAGCACCGTGCCCAGGGACGGGCCCATGGCGAAGTCGCCGAGGAAGGCCACGACCCCCAGTCCCAGCGAGAGCAGCGGCCTGCTCCGCCGTACCGCGACCCCCGCGCACGCGATCGCCAGCGGCCCGGCGAACAGCGGAGCGGAGGCCCATCGATGCTGGTAGGCGCCCGCGGCGAGCAGGAGGAGACCGCTGACGAAGCACGCCACGGCCCACAGCGCGTCGTCTCGTCTCATGCCTCCCATCTCATCACCCCGACGCGGCCCGCGGCTCCGGCGCGGGACGGGTCAGCCGTACACACAAGGATGTATCCGGCTCCTCGGCACCTCATCAGCGCCGACGATGCCCCGGGCCTGGTAGGGGTACCGCGGAATCTCCCGAGAAGAGCCGTTGACACCGGGAGCGTGGTCGGCCTCCTCCGCGTCACCCCGGAAGGCGGCTTCCGCCGCCACGAGCTCCGACTCGCCGAGATGGAGATCCGTTTCCCCGGCGTCCTCGCCGCGATCCTCCAGGCAGCCCAGCCCGCCCGCCGAGGGACGGCCTCTCCGGCCCTCTGTCCGGATCCCCGTCCCCACCGAGTAACCCGGCGTCGACGTGCGGATCAGAGGGCGATCGTTTAACCGGTTCGAGGCATCGCCCAAAACCCGCTATGCTTGCTTACGCAGCGAGCGGCCGTAGCTCAATGGATAGAGCATCTGACTACGGATCAGAAGGTTGGGGTTTCGAGTACCTCCGGCCGCACACATGCAAGAAGGCCCCTGAACAGGCATTACGCCGTCAGGGGCCTTCCTGGTTTCTTGATCGTTTGAGCCTCTTGCTAACACCTTTGCTAACAAGGTGGCTCCCGGTTGGCTCCCATCACCCTTCAAGCGTCGTCACCATGAGGTGTTGGAGTGCGCCACCGGCCAGGATGGCGACTGCACCGGCTAGCCACATCGGCGCATGATCTTTCCCTCTGGACAGCAGCAGAGCTCCCCGATCGTGTGGTCTCTGTACGCCCACTTGAACGATGTGAGTGACCAGTGCGAGCAACACTGACAACACGGTGTAGGCGTCGGGGCTCACTCTGGCATCCCAGATCATGACTACATTCACGATCAGTCCGAGAAGACCGGCGCCAGCAATGAGTACTCTGCCCCTCTTCGGTACATCGAGGCGAGCAGCGTTCATCAGCGCGATGACGGTGACAGCGGCAACCCCGCCGAGGAGGGCCACGTATCCCTGCGACTGAAGCCGCCACGGCCGGGGGCGTTCAGCAGCCACCGTCGGTGGCTGAGACGGCACATCCGTGGACACCACAGGAACAACCTCCAAGGTCTGATCTTGGAATTTTTCCCCATTCAGCCTGGATCCGCCAGACGCCGGCAGGCGACGACACACCAGTAGACCCGCTAGGCGAAATGCCGTCACGGGCCTACTGGATCGCGCTTGGGTTTCGATCCTCTTATTCCCCGATGGCCTCGGCGAAGATGTCGGCCGCGGAGGCTTCCGCCGCTCGGATCACGTGCGCGTAGACGCGAAGTGTGATGGACGGGTCGGCATGCCCGAGTCGGGCGGCGACGACGTGGACGGGGACGCCCGCCAGGAGCAGCGTCGTGGCGTGGATGTGCCGAAGGTCGTGAAGCCGGGCGTGCGGGAGCGGATGCTTGGGCTTCGGTCCCTTCGACGGGTCGTTGTAGCGGCGGATCATGGTCGCGGTGAGCGAGCTGACCGTGTCGGGATGGATGGGTTCACCCCAGCCGGTCGTGAACACGTGGTCGCTCGTTCCCTTCCACTCCTGCCCGGTCGCCAGCTTGTCGGCGGCCTGCCTGCTTCGCTGTGCCTTCAGGACCTTGACCGTCCCGTCGTCGAGACTGACGATGCGCTTCCGGCCGCTCTTGGTGCTTCCCTCAACTGCCCGTCCAGAGGATCTGTTGGCGGTCCTGCGGGTCTATGCCGCCGAGCGGGAGCCCGAGGATGGCTCTCCCCACATAGCTTCGGATCTTGAACAGCGGACCTGGGCACGGATGCTGCGATCCGACGATCTCACCGTCTACCTCGCTGAGGTCGACGATCAGGTGATCGGGACGGCGACGTTGATGACGATGCCGAACCTGACCTACGGCTGTTCCCCTACCGCGTTCGTCGAAGCGGTCGTGGTCGCCGTCGGTCATCGCCACGCGGGCGTGGCCACCGCGATCATGCGGCGACTTCTCGGCGACGCGCGATCCGCGGGGTGTAACAAAGTCCAGCTCCTGTCCCACAAGCGCCATGCCGCCGATGGCGCCCATCGCCTTTACACCTCGCTGGGCTTCGAGCCGGAAGCGGAAGGATTCCGGCTCTATTTCCAGGAGGTTCCCGCCGCCGTTCGAACCGCCAGGGTGGCACAGCGCTGAGAACCGGTTTCCTGAAACGCAGAAGGGCCCCGGAGAGTCTCCGAGGTCCTGGTCGTACGGCAGGCATGTCATGCGGTGAGCGCGTCACCGATCCGCTGGTTCGCCAGGTCCTTGTGACCGTCGAGGCACGCGTCGTCGACACGGTCGTGGTCGCCGAGGCGGCGTTGGAGGCTTCACATGTCGAGGTTCAGCCTTGACGGGAGGCGCTTCGGGTCAGGCCCCGGCCGTGGGATCCGATGGCGGTTCGGCGCTGCTGGTGTGAAGCGTAAGGCCGCCACCGCTCACGGGCCGGAACCCCAGCCTATGGAGTTCGGGATCGTCGATCGCGGTGACCACGTGCAGGGCGCCGGCCTCGGCTGCCTCGCAGACCGTGAGACGCACCAGCGCATCGCGTACCTCCGATGGGACGCCGGGCTGGATGTGCACCAGGTCGAGACGGGCGGTGGTGTGCTACTTGTCCTCCCAGGACGCGGCCGCATGGCCGACAACAGGTCTCCCGCGGGCGTTGTCGACGCAGACCTGAAGCCAGCAGGCAAGCTTTGCCTCGACGATCAGCTGTCTGGGGATGGTGACGTCCATCCCCGCCTTGGCCAACCAGTAGCCGGCCTCGGACACAAGCGGGGAAACGGACGCCGACTGCGATCCGAGACTGAAAGTGAAGTAGGCCCTCTTCCAGAAACCCCTTGGCGGCGACACGGGGGAGAGCACGACGTCGTCGAGGGGAACCGAACTGATGAAGAACCCGGCGGGGCACACATCGGGAGCATTGTGGGTGTCCAACACGATGTAGCCATCTCGGATCATCCGGCGGCTTCGACGAATCAGCCCGGTGTCGAGTTCCTCCGCGAGGCGAGCTGCGACGTCTGCGGCCCATTCATCCACCGAGGTCACCGGCAAGCCGGTCCACGAACTTTCCGGCGCCGTCGGGAACTCGACCTTGATGGCGTACGTGTTCGGATCTCGCCGCCAGCGGAAGATCACTAACATGCTGTCGGGCTCCGCCACGACATCGACGGCGGAGCACCCGTCCGTCACGGCGCCCGCACGTAGCAAGCATGTTCTGACCGCTCTGAGGACCTCCTGCCGGGACCACTCAATCGCCATATGTCCAGACTCCCATACCGTTCTCCAGTCGGATCGGGACTTGTCACTGAAGATCGTGGGGTTTTCCTGTCGAAGGGAGAACGGTTCCGTGGACCCTCAGGCTTTTGCCAGAGGCGCGGGTGATGGGCACGATCCGGATACGCCTTGAGCGCGAGGGCGTCAGCGAAGCGGGTGGGGTCGTCGCCGATCTCAGTCAGGACGCGGGCTTCGGTCGGTTTGGTCCTGGGAGCCAAGTTGGGAGCCAACAAGCTGGACGGCCTCGTACCGAGCTGGACTGAGACGGACAGGTGGCTCGTGTGGGACCTGCGTGGTGAACGCCTTTGGACCTTGTTTGGGGACCTACGGATCAGAAGGTTGGGGTTTCGAGTACCTCCGGCCGCACACATGCATGAAGGCCCTGCGGGATGATCTCGCAGGGCCTTCGTCGGTTAAATCGTGCGGATCATCTGCTTCGTGATGCGTCGTCATGAGCGGACTGGCCGGGCGCGCAGACGCTGCTCAATCGTGGGATGAGTCTGCGGCGCCCAATGCTGGCGGATGGCATTTCGCGCTCCTCCGCCCCCATGTTGCAGATGCAGCATGGCCCGCACTGGGGCGGTGCCCACCAGATCGACTGCGAACCGATCGGACGCGTACACCCGGCGACGATAGGTCCACAGTACGGCCTGGTAGGCCAATAGCAGGCCAGCGCTGACAGGGAGCAACACCGGCAGCATCGTGAACTCGATCAGTCCCCATACGGCTAGCACCGCGGTCGCTATCGGCAAGATGTGCTGAGCGGCCCCTAAGACGTACACCTCGAAACTGATGTGTCCCAGCGCGATGTAGCCGAGTTGGTGAGCGACCAAACCGGCCAGCGCATCCTGTGGCCACTGTTCGGCTGTGGTCCGGTCGACGATGAGTGTCGCGGTTGGGCGAGGCCAGGCCCACTTGACGTCGATCGTCGCCGCCACATGCAGGTCACCGACAGCGACGGGCAGGCGGGGATCAAGATCTGCGCGCGCTGTGAGAGCGCGCATCAGCATGTGCAGCCGATCAACGGTGTCTGTGTCCATTGCCTCCGCCTACGAACAAAGATCAGCATACGAGCCGCTGCCATCGATCGGTCACGTTAAATGACGTACATCAGCTTGTACGGCAACACCGCCTTACACGATCACGCGCCACCGGATCGTATCTACCGCCTGAGCAGACCGGGACGTCGCTGACGAGGGCGACCGCCCTTGCCCACGGATCTGGTGGTCAGGTGTCGTACAAGCCGTCCCAGGGTTCGTAGAAGCCGAGAGTTTCCGGGTAGAGCTCGGCGTGTTCGGTGCCTTCGAAGGTCTCGACGACGAGGCCGAAGAGCACGCCGTCGACCTCGTGGCGGAAGGGCCGGATGGCGATGTCGCCGTAGCGGAGACCGGGGAGGGCATTGAGCCACTGCTTCAGCCGCTCCTGCGCCGCGTCGACGGCGGCCCGGTGGTTGTCGTCGGTTCCGGTGCGCTCGATGCGGGAGTCGAGGTGGTGGCCGGCGGCGTCGAAGGTGTGCAGAACGGCGTACCAGCGTTTGTGCGCCTGCCAGTCGTCGGTGTGCGTGTAGCCCTCGGGGAAGGCGGCGACGACGGAGCCGAGGAACTGCCCGCCTTCCCAGAGGCCGATGGTGTCGGTGCGGTAGTCGGGTTCGTAGCTGATGGGGATGATCTCGGGGACTGCCATGGGCGGGAGAGTAGCGATCGGGTCCGGCAGAGCCTCTGTGGTCTTCCATCGCTTGCAGTTGAGCAGCTCGGTCTGCGTCCGTCCCCGGAACGACTCGATGAGGGCGTTGTCGAAGCAGGGGCCGGGGTTCTGTTTGTGCGTGAGCCGATGAGTCTGCCACGGTGCTCGGATGGATGTACTTCTGGGCAACAAACACGGGTTGGCTGCGGAGGCCGGCGACTGGGTCGGTCCGGCCCTGCGTCGAGTGGATCTGTGGGTTGCTGGCCAGTGGTTGACCTGTGATGACAACGCGGTCTTCGTCGCGCATTTCCGTCGTTCGGTGGCGGCTACTGCAGCGAGGGTGTGCTCTGACGGGGGACCGTCTCTGCCCTTCGCCGGACTGTCTCCGGCGGCCGCTCATCGGCGGCTCGTCGATGGGATCAGCGACTTCGTAGAGGAGTATGAGCAGTTTCGGATCTTCAACGACTGGGGACCCACCACCGACAACGTGTCGGCTTTTCTCTTCCGCGATGGAGACCAGTCTGTGATCACGTCGGAGTTCCGACGTGAGGAGCACCTACTGGAGCATCCCGAGCATGCGAGAACGGTTTTTGTGGCCAGACTCCAGGAGAAGGAGCTCGCCGCAATCCTTGAGGACCTGGTCGCGGTGCTCGACCATGATGAAGCTCCTGATCACTGGGTCAGGTGGCGGACTGCCGGAAGCGATGCGTCCTAGGGCCTGTACGGAGTTGAGATCAGAGGGATTCGCCTGCGCGGTGGCTTGCCGTCCTGGTAGGTCATCGCCATGGCGCGTGGAGAGCTCACCGATGATGAATGGTCCTTGATCGATCCTCACCTGCCCTTGGGTGAGCGCGGCCCGATCCCGGATCTGCGGCAGCAGTTCAACGCCGTGATGTGGCGGTTTCGTACCGGCAGCCCGTGGCGGGATCTGCCGGTCGAGTACGGGCCGTGGTCCACCGTCTATGACCGGTTCCGCTCCTGGGCGATGGCCGGCGTCTTCGAGCAGCTGATGCAGGCAATGATCGCTGAGGCCGCTGCGTGTGGGCAGGCCGCCCTTGACCTGGTCAGTGTGGACTCCACCAGTGCCCGCGCCCACCACCACGCCGCTGGAATGGCCTTGGACGGTGAGCTGGTCAAGGCACTGGAGAAGGCCGCCGAGCAGGAAAAGGGGCTACGCCGAAGGGGCAAAACTCCCACAACGGCGAACCCGGCGGAGACGAAGGTGAAGGCGAACGCCGGCGGTTACGACGACGGCGCCGCTTCCGGCTGACAGCGGCCAGGCTGGGCCGCTCCCGGGGCGGGCTGAGCAGCAAGGTCCACCTGTCGGCTGATCGGCGCTGCCGTCCGCTGTCGTTCGTGCTGACCGCAGGCCAAGCCGGAGACAGCCCGCAATTTCGCGCCGTCCTGGCCCGCATCACGATTCGCCTGCCCGTCGGCCGGCCGCGTACCCGCCCAGACGCGGTGGCCGCCGATAAGGCCTACTCCTCCCGCGCCAACCGCACCTACCTGCGCAGCCGCCACATCACGGCCGTCATCCCTGAAAAGACCGATCAGGCGGCCAACCGCAAGAAACGCGGCTCCCGAGGTGGCCGCCCGGTCACTCATGATCCAGAGCTCTACAAGCAGCGCAACACGGCAGAACGGTGCATCAACCGGATTAAGGAGTGGCGCGGCCTGGCCTTCCGTTTCGACAAGACCCCTGAAAGCTACCTTGCGGGTCTGCGTCTCCGCGGAGCCCTTTTGCGGGTCCGAAGCCTTCAACCCCTCTGAAGATCTGAAGTCCGTACAGGCCCTAGTCGCCATCGCCCCAAAGAGCGGGCCTCATGCGCTCGCTCGCGTCCTTGACCTGGCAGCTCGTCCGCTGTCGACCCTGGTCCGCTTCCCCTTCGAGCGGGTCGACGGCATACGGGATGACAGGCGTACGTGCTGGAGTGCAACCTAGGGCACTGATGGGCGTGAACGATCGTCCCTGATCTAGCCAAACCAGTGACCATCCAAGTCCCCGTATACGCTCCCGACTATCAAGCTCCGCGATCTTGGTCTATGGATCGCCAACTGAACTGTCAAAGTGATGCCAGTCTTGGTAGAGCTTCTTTGGCAACCTCCGCGAAGTCGTCCGCGTTCTCATTGGCACCTGCGAGCACGAGGGTCAGTTCGTCCTGGACCATTACGAGTCGCCCGACGCCATCATCGAATTTGACCAGGGCCGCGGCCTCACCCAGCCCGTCAATCGGCTGTCCCTTGCCATACGTAGCGCCCTTGACGAACTCCGCTGCGGTGAGGGTGATGTCCCTGGCGTGTAACGAGAGCCTCAGGGTGAAGGTTCCCGTCGTGTAATCGCATGTACCCACATGGTTTCCGTTGTCAGGCAGTGTGATTTCACCTGCTTCGACTCCGAAAACGCCAAAGATATCGCCAACCCGCTCCGAAGACACCAGCCCACACACCTCCATCGCGTTCGTCCCGTCGTCGAGGTAGACAATGCCTCCGGAAGGGTGGGGGGAGAGCAACGGAGCAACTGACTCCTCTATTCCGACAACCGTGTCGGCTACGGGTGCCTTGGCGCACCCGGTGACCACGATCAGCAATACGAAAAGCCCAAAGACGGCACGAGACATGCTGAATACCGTAGTTCTTTTTATGACCGATCCATACGGACTTGGACGCATGAGGTCCAGCCTGCCGTCCGAGCTCGGGTTGGCCGGCCGGGCGGTGAGGAAACGCCGGTCGCTGACCCGTCAGGGAAAGCGGCCCGCCGCCCCCGACCTGGTCCGCAGGAACTTCACCGCGGTCGCGCCGGACGTGCTGTGGTGCGGCGACGTCACCGAGATCGTCACCGACGAGGGCAAGCTCTCCCCGGCCACCGTCGAAGACCTGTTCTCCCGCCGGCTGCTCGGCTACGCCATGTCCGAGCATCACGACGCGACGTTGACCATCGCCTCGCTGCAGATGGCCGCGGTCACCCGCGGCGGGACCGTCGACGGGCTACCCCCGATCGTCTACGAGCAGCAGATCATGACCATGCGAACAGCCACCAAGGCGAAGTCTCAGAAGACCATCGCCGCACAGCCGAGTCTCCACGCTTTCAGGGGATGGACACCACTAGAGAATCGATTAACAGGGTACTTCTCGACAGATAACTCATACGATCTACGAGTGACCGACCAACAGGTGGAGGCGAGCCCGGTACTCAGACGGGCCATGATCACTGTTGCCGTCCTGCTGGGAGATGGGGTGCTCTTCGCCGCAGTTGATTGGATCTTGGAGCGTGTCCGGTACCGCGGAGTTCTCTGCGATGGGGACAGCGTCTTTTGCGCCGGAGGAGACCCGACCCGTGCGGAGTGGTTGGCGGAGATGCAGTTTCGCAACACTGTCGCGTACCCGCTGCTGGCAGCCGTGGTCGTGATTCTGACGCTCACCGCCGCAGTCGCCTGGAAGCATCGCCGCAGGGAAATCGTGCTGACCCAGAGCCTCGCGCTCCTCCTGGCCTTCGCGCTGCTGGTCATGTGGAAGCCATACAGGCACGTAGAGGATTTCCAGCCTCCTCTGCTCGGCAGTCGTATGGACGTGGCCACAAATCATCAGCCGCGCACAGCGACCTCCCCATCTGTTCGCAAGCCCCACAGTGGCGCTCGAACCCACCAACATCTCTGGGCTTCCTGATCGCTGAGCGAGGTCAGAGCCAGCCGACACATGAAGTTGCTTTTCGCAGGCATGGCTGAGCATCCGGCCCACTTTCTCGGGCGTTTCGGCAGTGCTCGGGCTCAAGGAGAGTGCGCGATCATGTTGGTCATGGCCTCCATGACTTCGCCGGAGCACGACAGCGCCGAGAACAACCGGATCAAGGTGTGGTTCCAGTTCGTGCCGCGAGAAGGCTGGCTTCCCTACAGCACCGAGGGGCTCTGGGCTACGCGGATCAGCGAGGACACCGCGCGTCTGGAGAACATCCCCTTCCTGCAGGAGGGGGTGGCCGAGGGAGATATCGTGCGGTTTCTTACCAATGCCGACGGTCTCCACTGGGCCACGGAGCGCGTGGAAGCGTCGGGAAATTGCACCGTTCGGATCCTGCCTGTTCCCAGTGGTCCACTGGGAGCAAGTGCCGAGGCCGTGCACGAGCAGTTGGCGCCGTTCGGCCTGAGGGGAGAGGTCTTCAGTGAGGAACTGCCGCTGGTCGCCTTCAACGTGCCGGCACGCGCAGAACTCGGCCGGATAAAGGCGCTACTGACACGGGGCGAGGAAGACGGTTGGTGGCACTTCGAGGCTTCCTGCGTCACAGACGCTTGGCACGACTACGCGTGACCTTGCTAACGGAAGTGCTAACACCGTCCCTGGACGCGAGTGGACGTCCACAGAAGACGATCAAGTGTGAGGTGGCTTTGAACAGGGCTTTCCGACACCTGTGGACGTTCTCGAACTGGCTACGGATCAGAAGGTTGGGGTTTCGAGCACCTCCGGCCGCACAGCAGGTCAAAGGCCCTCCGGGATGATCCCGGAGGGCCTTTTTCGTACCCGTACAGCAGCGAAATACAGTAACGGGATCTACCGTCTCCGTCGCCGCCCCTGACGGTGTGCCGGAGAGGGTTCCTGAGAGGCCGCTGACGAGCCCCTGTTCTGTCTCACCCGTCTGCGAAGATCCTGAGCTCCGCGTACCCGAAGTGACGGAGTCTCACGACATGAGCGATGAGCGGCCCGCAGGCGCCGACATGTACCGCTACTACCGACGTCTTCTCAAGGACAACTGGTTAGAGACGGGCATCTGCTGGACCGTCGTCGTTTCTGACGACGGGGGACCACTCACGCTCGCCGAGATCGGGGAACGGGTGAGCGGCGGCGCGAACCATGAGATCCACGAGAAGGCACGCTTCGAGGACGACTACTCCGACGAGGCCGCCTGGGCGATGCTGGTGGGTCAATCCGGCCCGGTGACCGTGTTGTTCGAGTACAACGGCTGCCACGGCGTCTATCCGCCGACGCTTCCACGTCTCAGTGCCGGCGCCCGGGCCTACAGCGTCTACTGGAACGTGAACGCCAACAACCGCGTCGCCTTCGCCGCCGATGGAGAGCTGCTCCTGATGGTCGATGCCATGTACCCGGATGCGTGGACACAGGAGTCGAATCTGGCGCGCTGGCCCGAATTGGCGGCCATGGCGCCGCACTTCAAATGGAGGAACGGGAAGAACTGGCGAGCCGCGGCGCTGGCGACGATCGAGCTGACCACAGGAGCCAGGATGAGTTTGGACTGGTTTGACCAGGAACGCCCCTATCTCACTTCCCACGCGGGTGGCCCCTGATGGTGTACCTCCACTGGAGGGGAGTCGTGAGCGCGACGGCACGGGAGGCCACTCGCCGTGCCGCCGCGCTGCTCATGGAGCCGTCCTCGGCTCAGTGTGGTGCTCGCCGAGTTGTTCGGCGATCCGGGTCGCGACCTGCGGCACGTCATCGGCCGCAGCGGACTCGGCGGGTTCTTCCATGAAGGTGGCGCCCCACGTGAAGAACTCGCCGTTGTGGTCGGTCCACACGATCAGCTTCGAGCTGACCACGAGGCGGGGCGGGCCTTCGTCGTAGGAGATCTCCGGGTAGATCCGGTGTTCGTGCAGTTCGGTTCGCAGACGCCTCAGGGCGGCGATCGCGCCGGGACGCCGGATGGACGCGTCCACCCGGTCGCCTGCGGGGGTGCCGTGGAACGGGATCACGACCGGCCTCTTTCCTGCGGGAAGTGGTGAAATGGGACTCGTTCGTCGGGTCCTATGGGCAGGACGCGGGGGTGGGGAACGAGCCTCAGGGCCAGGAGCGGCGGTGGTGAGATCCGCTGCGGCTCGACTTCGGCCTGCTGCATGAGGTCCCACAGTTCGGCGGCGCTTTGGGCGTGGATGATGTGGCACTCACGTGGGTCGGCACACTGCCATGCCTCGAACCGGCGGTGTCGCAGGCTCCACATGACCAGCCAGGTCGGCGCGTACTGTTGCACCTGCTTGGCGGCGCGTGCCGCGTCGGCGTCAGCGCGGGACAACATGCTGCGCCGGGATCACGTCGGCCAGCAGCGGAAGTTCGCTTTCCAGGATGCCGGCGGCGGGGCGGGCGCGCAGGATCACGTAATGCTCGGCGAGCTGGGCCGCAGCCATGGGCAGTGTCAATGCGGAGCTGAGCACGGGCGAGCCGGAGTCGCTGAGTTCGGGGCTGGTCCACCAGAAGTTCTTGCCGTCGGTGTAGGCCAGCAGACCGAGGAAGACGGACACGATGGCGTTGCCGGAGGCGAGGGGGTGGACGTCGGCCGAGATGCCGTAGACGTTGCCCAGGACGGTGGCGAGGTCCTCGGCGAGCTGGACGGCGGTCGGCTGCTCGGCTGCGGTTGACGGCGCGGCGGCGTTCGCCTGGGAAGCTGGACCACCGCCGCGTCTGCTCATGAGGTTGCCCTGCGGGGTCGCGTTCATGCTGCGACCTCCCAGCGGTGGGGCTGGTGCCGTCGGGGCGGAGGGGCGTCCGGGGGCCGGCCCCGGCCGGGGGCGACGGCGGGTCCCGGCCGGAGGGTCTGGGGGGTGAGCGGCCAGGTGGCCGATTTCAAGCCGATGCTCGGAGATGAGGCACTGTGGTCGTGCGCGCGGGCCGCGATGCGGGCCCTGCGGTGGGCGAGGGTGTCGCGGGCGAGCGCCAGGCGTGTCGCGCGGTCGGCTCGCGTCTCGACCGGGCGGAGTGCGGGGCGTCGGCTGTCGTCGCGTCGGGCCGGTGCGGTGGCGGCGGGCCGTAGGGCCGGGTGGAAGGGGGAGGGCATCCGCTTGGGCAGTGGCGTGGGTGCGGTGGGAGCGGCCGGTGCGGGCGGCTCGGAGCGGCGCTGCGCGGGGATCAGGGGGATGACCTCGGCGGGCGCCACGATGATGGGCTGCTCGGCCAGAGGGAAGGGCTGCGGGCCGGTGCGGCGGCGCGCCTCCAGACGCTGGGCCATCAGTGTGCCGGTCGGCTGCGCGTACTCGTGGTCGGCGGCCTGGCCGGGGCAGTGGTGGGCGTAGGGGGCGTGTCCGCAGACGGCGCATCCCATCGGCAGCGGCGGCGCGTCGGCGAAACAGGCACAGCCACCCACCGCGACCCGGTCGAGAACCGGGGCATTAAGGTTGTTCACGGGTCAGGAGAGCCTTCCCGATCAAGGGCCCGTCCGGACGTCGCAAGCGCCGGGCGGGTCCGTCTTATTTGAGGGCCACACTTGTTAGTGAAGCCGTGCGCATCCTGTCGCGGGAGGCGGAGAATGGCGGAGAATAGCCCGGAGACTTGAAGTCTCCGGGTACTCCGGTCAGGTGGTGCAGCGATGACCCAGCAACAGCGCCCAGCATGGGCCGTACAACTACAGACTCAGCGGGAAGCTCAACACTGGAACAAGTGCGAAATGGCACGCCAGCTCATTCGCGCTGCTGGCTACGGCCATGGATCTGTCGACTCGCTGGCTCGACAGATTCGCGACTGGGAAAAAGGGAAGCATTTCCCCCGCGACTGGACCGCCGCCTACTCCACAGTCTTTGGTATCCCCGAAGGGGAACTTTTCGGCGCGGGAGAACCGAAGCGGCGTGACATATTGGAGATTAGTATCAGCGCGATCGATACCCCCACTTATCCACCTCATCAGGGTCCCGTAGCTCCGGAGCTCGTCATGTACTTCCTCGAACAGCTTCCCGGCCACTACAAGGCCGACATGTGGCTCGGCCCCCGCCATCTCATCCCGACCGTCACGACTCAAGCGCAACTCATCAAGGAGCTCGCACATGCTGCCGACGCGCCGGTACGTCGTGGCTTGCTGGGCGCTGGTGTCGCATATGCGGCACTGCTCGGCTGGTTGCACCAAGATGCTGGCGACATCCATCGGTCGGAGCTCTGGCGAACCATCGCCTTGGACATGGCCCACCGCTCTCAGGACCCTCAGCTCATCAGCTACGCACTCACCAACAAAGCGATGCTCGCGGTCGATGTGGGCGACGGCCGCACCGTTGTCGACTACGCCGAGGCCGCCTTGATCAATGAGAGCAAGTTGTGTCCGAAGGTGCGGATACTTGCTTTGGTACACCAGGCGCATGGCCAGTCGATGCTGCCAGTCGGGGACAAGGAACTGGTCGACCGGCTGCTTGATCGAGCAGCCGAGCTCGTGGATCAAGTCGACGACGAGCATCCCTGGGGCAACGCCTGTCGTCGTACTCACGGATACATCGAAGTTCAGCGGGCGACCGCCTATCTCCGACTAGGCGTTTACCGGGAGGCGGTCGCACTCTGGGATGAGGTGCTTGGTGACGCCCCGGACGCGGCGCGGCGTGACAACGCGGTGTTCTGGGCGCGTCAGGCAAGCGCTCTGGCCGCAGTTCCTGAACCGGAACGGGTTGTCCAGATCGCGTCAGCCGCTGCGGCGATCGTGGAAGGCGCGGGATCGGCTCGGCTGCGTCAGGAGCTGAGGGAAATCCCTCGCCGTGCGACCACTTGGGCAAGCACCTCGTCTGGCAGAGAACTGAATGAGATCATTTCTCAGTTCAACTGACTGCATGACGCGGAGACATCGATGACCCCTCAGCTGTTGTCCGAAGAGCAGATCGTCGCCCATCTGGCCGAGCTGCCAGGGTGGGAGCGTGAGGGGCAGGCCATAGCCCGAACGTTCAAGCACGCCTATCACGAGTGCGTACATCTGGCCATGTACGTCGCGGCCAAGGCTCGCGAGATCGGCCACCATCCTGATATTCACATCACCTGGCAGCGGATCCGATTCGTGATCACTACTCACGACGCCGGAAACCGCCTCACAGCCAAGGACTTCGAGCTCGCCCGCCATATTGACGCGATCGCCATTGGCCACGGCGCCGAAGAGGCCTGAGCGTACGGCTTTTTTGCGTGTGCTTCGAGCGCGGCAGTGTACGCCTGGGAGGGTGATCTACCGCCGCTCCGGATCACCTCGGGTGAGATCCCGGCGGGCCGACGCCTCCCCTCGCAGACCGAGCTTGAGCAGGAGTTCCCGATCAGCCGAAACACGATCAAGAAGGCGTTCGACGTACTCAAGTCGGAACCCCCTGAATACCTCTATTGATCAAGACCTGCGATCTCGCGCCGGGAGGTAGGGGCTGAAATGGTCGGCGACGATCCCCGCGATCGTGGCGGCGTCGAGGGAACCGTCGACTTCGATCACACGGATGCCGAACTGGTGGGCGGTGCGGACGGCGTCCTCCGCGACGAGGCGATCCCGGTTGAGGCGGTTGGCCTGTGCGCGGGCCGGATCGCTGACGCGGTGCCCGAGCGAGGCGGCACGCGGTAGTTCCTGGAGCTGGTGTTGGCGGAACTCCGGCGTGGGCACCATGACGACCATCCGGCGCGGTGAGTCGATGATGGGTGCGACGAGTTCGGGGCGAAGTCCCCAGCCTTCGGCGATGATCGGGTGGCCTGAGACGAGCGCGCGCAGGTCGTCCAGAGCCCACTCGAACCGGTCCGGAAAACCGGCCAGGGTCGTGGTGGCCATCTCCTCCGGGGTGGTGTGGACCCACATCTTGTCCGGGTCGGGCTTGATGGCTGGCTCGCCGAGGTCGACGCGACGGGCGATCCGGCGATCGTTGTGGCCGCGGGCGTCGTGGTAGTCGTAGTGATAGACGGTGATGCGATGTTGGAAGGCCAAAAGCCGGGCCACGGTCGACTTTCCGGCCCATTGGCCACCGCCGATCCACAATGCGCGGCGCAATGTGCCGAAGGGATCCCAGACCTCGCTGTCCGCGAGGGGGTCATGGCTGGTCATCCGGTGTCCTCCTATGGTGAGGTGCGGCGGCTGATTTCGGCGGCGTAGTTGGGCCCGGTCGCCCGCGGACAGATGTTGTCAGCGTCCCGACCAGGCCTGGCCGCTCCTGCCGATTGCTGGGTCAGGGATATCGTCGGGTATAGGTAAAGTCATGATCTTCCTGAGACGTGCAGCCCACACCGCCGTACTCACCTTCGTGCTCGTCCCGATCACCGCCGTCCTCACCACCCCGCAGGCGGCGGCCGAACCGCGCAAGCGATCACAGACGGAGTCCGCGGCCCTCGCCCGGCGCATGCTGGCTCAGCTCAAGGTCGCCAGGCCCCTGTCCATCCGGGGCTACGGCCGCGAGCGGTTCCAGTCCCGATCGGCGCAGCGCAAGAGCAGGTGCAACACGCGGGAGATGGTCCTGGCCCGAGACGGGCGGAACGTACGCCGCAACGCGGCCTGCCACCCGATCAAGGGGCGCTGGTACAGCCCGTACGACGGCAAGTGGCTGAAGAGCGAGAAGTACGTGGACGTCGACCACTTGGTGCCGCTCGCCTACGCCTGGCGCTCGGGCGCCAAACGATGGAGCCAGGCCAAGCGGCGCGCCTTCGCCAACGACCTGGTCCGCCCCGAACTGCTCACCGTCAGCCACTCCGCCAACATCGCCAAAGGCGGCAAAGGCCCGCAGAGCTGGCGCCCGCAACGTCGCGCCCACTGGTGCCGGTACGCGACCTCGTGGATCACGGTGAAGGGTCATTACCGGCTCTTCGTGACCCGCAACGAGAAGGTGGCCTTGCTCAACATGCTCCGTACCTGCTGAAACCTCAGTTCGGCCGTGGTCCGGTCAACGACGATTGTCGCGGTTGGACGAGGCCAGGCCCACCTGACGTCGATCGTCGCCGCCACATGCAGGTCACCGATGGTGACGGGCAGACGGGGATCAAGATCTGCGCGCGCTGTGAGAGCGCGCGTCAGCATGTGTAACCGATCAACGGTGTCTGTGTCCATTGTCTCCGCCGACGAAGAAAGATCAGCATACGAGCCGCCGCCGTTGGTCGGTCACGCTGAACGATGTACGGCAGCTTGTACAGCGACACCGCCTTGCACGGTCACATCCCATCAGTCCGCCTCTACTGTCCGACCAGGCCGCGGACTCGCCGACGTGGGTGGCGTCGTTCACTCGTGACCAAGTGCTTTGAAGTAGATGTTGCTTCGTGCCGTGTGAGATCTGTGTCGTTGTGCTCCTCCTACCGTGTCGGGGCGAAGGACGAGACGACCAGCCAGACGGCGGTGGCCGCGATCACGACCGCGACGGCGACGTTCTTCGCCCGTCCGGGAATCACGTCCTTCGATTGCCCGCGGATCATGTGCCGCGCCAGGCGAACGGTTCCGGCCCAGGAGATCCGCTGCCGGGGGCTCCAGACGGCCGACGCGACGAGAACGGCCGCGAGAAGCAGGTGCCACCGCACCGAATCGACGAGGGGTATCTGGATGTCCTCGCCGTACCAGCGGACGTACTCCGCGACGTCGAGGAGCGGGAAGAGGAGAAGAACCGCCGCGACCACGGTGCCGGCCGGTCGTTCCCATCGGGCGGAGGCCGCCGCTCTCGCGGTTGCCGCCAACGCGACGAGAACGACCGGTAGGCCGATCATGTCGGCACAACCGGACCACCATGCGAGGTCGTTCCAGAACGACTCCGACGCCTCGGCGCCGGTGTAGACGACCGTGAGAAACCTGCCGAACGTGACCGGGAAGCGGTGGAATGCCGCAGCCCACGCCGCGGCGCCGACGGCTCCCGCCCACAGGATGGTCCCGTGCCACCTTGCGGGTAGCGGTCCCCGATGCAGCGGTGAACGGGCCGCCAGGAGCAGCGCCCCCACGGCCACCGAATAGCAGACGATCAAGAGCCAGGGCGGTACGGCCGTACGCTCCTGTCCGGTGCACGGGTCAAGGCCCGGCAGAAGAAACGCGATGAAGAGTCCGAGCGCGAGCACGGCGCCGACCGTTGCGACCGCCGTGAGCGTGGCCCGACGTGACCCGCGCAGGAGAAGACCGGCCACGACGACCGGCAGCAGGAGAACACCCCAGAACAGCAACTCTCCCGGCACGCTCACCAGCGCGTAAGGAGCCCCCGGCGGGTAGAGGGCGGAACCCGTCGCGGAACAGAACCAGCCGACGCTCTGTCTGCCGGCTCCGAACGTCATCAGGATCACCGGCCCTGACACCGCCAGAACCGCACCGAAGCGCGGCACCGCCGCCATTGATGATCGCGCTTCTGATCCGGGCTCCTGCGTCACGGCACCCTCTCCCGGAAACGATCAACTTGAGCGAGGGTAGCGGATGACCGTCGACTGAGCGGGAGGTTGCTTTCTGCGGCGGTGCAGACCGATCGCCGGCGTCGGCAGGAGGAGAGCGACCGGCCTGTGTACGCTCCGAACGCCGGAGCGGGCGGCCCGGTCCTGAATGCGGCGCGGAACACTTGCCACAGAGGTGCCCGGATGAGTGAAGCGATCCGGGTTGGGTGGAGGTTCTGGTGTGCCCTGGTCCTGTGGAGGCGGGTCCTTGGATTCTTGTGCCACTCGTTGAGAGGAGAGTGGCTTGGGCGTTGTCGTGAGGCAAGCTGATGACGTGAGTGTCCACGTGTCTTCGGACGATCTCGGAGCCCCGCGGTCACAGGCCGGCCCCAACCCGCAGCACCTGCTGACGACTTTGCTCGGTGAGTACCTCGACTCCTCGGACGCCGACCTTCCGTCGGTGGCGGTGGTCGCGATGCTCAGGGAGTTCGGCATCAGCGAGTCCAGCGCGCGGGCCGCGTTGTCCCGGCTGACCAAGCGTGGACTGATCGCCGTGCGGGGATCCGGGCGGCCGCCCGTGTACCACCTCACGCCTCAGGCGATCGCCAGGCATCGCTCCCGGATGGATCACTTTCTGAGCTTCGGCGCACGCCCGCCGCGGTGGACCGGCGACTGGGTGACGGTCTCCTTCTCGATCCCCCAGTCCGGCCAGGCCCCACGGCACGCGGTCCGCAAGGCTCTGGGGTCGCTGGGTTTCGCGCGGTTGTACGACAGCGTGTGGATCCGGCCCGGCTCCGGCTCCGGTCCGGTGACTCAGGCGCTGCACGACATCCTGAACGACGTCGACGGTAGTAGATGGTCGGTGATGCACGCCCGTTTCGACGAGGAGACCGGCCCGCACGGTCCGGCCGCCGCCTACGATCTGGCCGGTCTCGCCTCGGCCTACGAGGCCTTCATCGCGCGGTATTCGGACCTGCGGGTGGCCGTCCGCAACGGGGAGGTCGACGCGACCCGGGCGCTGGTGGCCCGGACCTCCGTCATGGATTCCTGGCGGAAGTTCCCCGACATCGACCCGGACCTCCCCGAGCATCTCCTGCCGGCACCGTGGCCCCGCCAGGCAGCCAGGGACCTGATGCTGGAGATCCATTCCGCTCTCGGCTCGCTCGCCGAGGCGCGGCTCATCCGGGTCGCGACACCGTACTGGCCGGACGCCGCGTCCTGGATCACCCACTTCCAGGCATCGGAGAACTCCGTATCGGCCCCGGCCGGCAGGGACGGCTGAAAGAAACTTTCATTCACTCGAACGACTGCCCGGCCGCCAGGACGCGTACCGCTCAACCGGCTGAGTGCGCTTGCTTGACACTTTTTATTACCGCAGTGATAGTAACTGCACGTTGATCTCGTCGGCTCGTTCCGCCTGACACGAGCGCGACCTGTCGTCGATGGCCCGCCACATCGATCTCCGGATTCGGTCGGCGCCGGCCGGCCTGGCCGCGGTGGGAGTGGTCGTGCCGCTGTCGGGCTCCGTCGGGCTCTGCCGGCGTGCGCCGCGCATGCCACATCGGACGTAGAGCGCTGTCTTGACACCCTTGGAGGGCGAAATGAGAAAACGCTCGATCATCAGCGCGGCACTGGCGGCCGTGGTCGCCACGGTCGGTGCCGGAATGGTGGCGCTCACCATGACGCCGAGCGCCGCGGCGGCCCTCAACTCGGGTCCCTATCCGGCTGGTTACGAGACCTCGACCGGCCTGCCTAATCACACCATCTACCGGCCAGAAAGCCTCCCGTCCGAGAAACTTCCCGTTTTCGTGTGGGGCAACGGGGGCTGCTCCGCCAACGGGACGTCGCAGCTGAACTTCCTCCGCGAGATCGCCTCGCACGGATTCCTGGCCATCGCCAGCGGCGGCCCGAACGGCTCCGGCTCGACGACGTCCCAGATGCTCACCCAGTCCATCGACTGGGCGGTCGCGGAGAACAGCCGCCAGGGCGGCAAGTACTACGGCAGGCTCGACACCAGCAAGATCGCCGCAGGGGGCTTCTCCTGCGGGGGGCTGGAGGCCTACGCCGTCTCCAACGACCCACGCATCACCACGACCACCATTTTCAGCAGCGGGTTGTTGAACGACGCCGACGACTACCAGCTCAGGCGGCTGACGAAGCCGATCGCCTACTTCATCGGCGGGCCCAGTGACATCGCCTACCCGAACGCCATCGACGACTGGGGCAAGTTGCCTGCGGGGCTGCCCGCGTTCATGGGCAATCTGAACGTCGGGCACGGCGGCACCTACGGCCAGCCCAACGGCGGCGAGTTCGGCCGCGTGGCGGTGCTGTACCTCAAGTGGCGGCTGAAGGGCGACACGACGGCCGGCGCCAACTTCGTCGGCCCCAACTGCGGCCTGTGCAACACCCAGTGGCAGGTCCAGCAGAAGAACCTCACGCTCGACGGCGGTACCCCCTCCCCGTCCCCCACCGTCAGCCCGTCCCCCACCCCGACGCCCAGCGGCGGGCCCCAGGGCTGCTCGGCGACCTACTCGGTGCAGGACCAATGGGCCGGCGGGTTCGTCGCCGCCGTCAACGTCACCGCAGGCGGCGCCGCGATCAACAGCTGGAGGGTCGCCCTCACCCTGCCCGGCGGAGCCACGATCACCTCCCTGTGGAACGGCGTCAACTCCGGCACCAGCGGCACCGTGGCCGTCACCAACCAGAGCTACAACGGGCGGCTGGCGGCCGGACAGAGCACCAACTTCGGGTTCCAGGGCAACGGAACCGGCGCCGGAGCCACCGTCACCTGCACCGCCGGCTGATCCCGGCCCGCCCTGCGCAGGACCCGCCGGGGGCCAAGCCGACCCACTGCGGAAGCAGCCGTGTCCGAGCACCTGCGGGAAGTTCGTCAGGTGCATCCTTATAAAAGCCATTGATGATGGTGCAGCACAGAACGGCACGGCCCGGCTCAAGGCCGGAGCAGGCGAAGGGAACGCGGACATCCAGCACCTGGCGGCCATGGCGGCCAGGTGCTGGATGTCCGCTTGTTCAACGACCTTCTTTGGATTCCGGAACCCGTATGTCCCGATCAGGCTCGAGCTGTGGATCGCAATCGTGCGCGTCGGCTGGGGTGGAGGCGGGAGCGGCCGTCCCGCCCATCGAGCCCTTGCCACGCTGAGTGTTCGCCATGCGCTGAGCGCTTGCCACGCTGAGCGCTTGCCACGCCGAGCGCTGACGCGCCTCGTCGCGAGCCGCTTCGGCCTCGTCTTCCGTGGCGAAGCCGCTCACCCACCCGGGCTTGCCCTCAGCGGTCTACGGGTCCTCGACGCGGATCACGTACGACCATGTCCTGCCGCGTTTCATCACACCGTCGCGAAGCTCGGACATGTTCTTGCACCCGCCGGAACCTGCGCGGTCGCGGGCTGTGCGTCTCATTCGCCGTCGAATCACCTGTCAGACGGCGCGTACGCCTGTACGGAGAGTCTGTCGAACAGGCTGACAACACCGATCTTCTTGTGGACACGCGAGCAAACCGAAACCTTGGATTCGGCCGCACAGGGATTGCCCCCAGCGCCCGAAACCAGGAGTAACGATGAAGCTGCCTCCACGCGCCGCTGCCCTCGTGGCGGCCGCCCTGCTCGCTTCGCTGACCGGAGTGTCCGGGATGTCGGCGGCGCAGGCGGCCGACGCCGGGGCCCTTCCGAGCGTGAACATGGAAGCCGCCGTCAAGGCGGCCCAGATCGACCCGCGGCGGCCTGACGACACGCTGACCCCGGGCGCCAAGGCCGGTGTGCTCCTCGTCGAGCGGGCGCTGCGCGACCGGCGCCTGCTCGACGCGAAGTGGGTGGACGGCTACTTCGGCACCACCACGGTCACCGCCTTCGCGAAGTACCAGAAGTCGCTCGGCTTCACCGGTCTCGCCGCCAACGGCCTGCCGGGCAAGGCGTCGCTCACCAGGCTCGGAGCCGGCCGCTTCAGGGTCGCCCACGTCATCGACCCGGGCACCCGGGTGTCCATTGACGGTTTCGTCGTCAACACCCGCACGCGAAGCATGCTGGCCGAGGCGAAGCGGCTGCTCGGCCGCGACTTCAAGCTGGATCAGGGGTCGTACAACCCCGGCGGCGACCCCACGTCCGCGGGCACCCACGACGGCGGCGGCGTCGTCGACATCTCGGTCAAGGGGATGAGTTCCGCCACCCGCACCGCGGTCGTCCGCGCGTTGCGACGTGTCGGCTTCGCGGCATGGGTGCGCAGCCCCGATCAAGCCGACTGGCCGTGGCACATCCACGCCGTCGCCATCAGCGACACCGGACTCTCCAGCCAGGCCCAGCGCCAGGTCGGTGACTACTACCTCGGCCTGAACGGGCTCGCCGGCCGTGGCCCGGACGACGGTCCGAAGGTGACCATCCGCACCTGGGAGGAGTACCGGCGTCGCTGACTCATCCGAACCCCAGGCTCCGCAGTCAGAAGCAGACAGAAGCAGACAGAAGCAGACAGAAGGAGAACAGCATGAGAACTTTCACCAGGATCCTCGCCGCGGCGACCGCCATGATGACGCTCGGTGGGACGGCACTCGCCACCGCGGCGCCCGCCTCGGCGGCCGGCCGTAACGGCGTGTGTGAGAGCGGTGAGTTCTGCTACTACTTCAACAGCAACAACCAGGGGTCGGTCTCCGACTTCACCGGATCGGTGGGCGACTACGCCACGACGCAGCCCTCCTGCTACGACTTCAAGGGAGCCGGCGCCGGCAAGGGCAAGTGCATCAAGAACGCCGCCGCCTCGGTCTGGAACCGCAGTGGCAAGACCGTCCGCGTGTACTTCAACAGCGGCCACACCGGCACGTACCAGGACTTCAAGGCAGGCGCCAGGGGCAACCTGAACCCCACCCTCAAGAACCAGAACGCCTCGCACCAGTTCAGCCCGTCATCGTCATCGCGCAGCAACATGTCGTTCTCGCTGTACACGGCCAGCGGCAGGATCAGCTGCGGCTTCGACGGTTACACCTCCACCTCCGGCCGGCACGAGGGCATCGACATCGTCCGCGGGGTGGGCGCGGATGTCCACGCCCTGGTGGGCGGCCAGGTCATCAACGTCGTACGCGGATACAACGGCAGGGCGGGACTCTCCACGATCGCCATCTACAACGCCTCGCTGAACAAGACGGTGATCTATCTGCACTCCGCTCCGCGGTCCTCGCTGCGCGTGGGCCAGCAGGTCAGCCGCAACCAGATCATCGCCGACGAGGCGTGGCGCGGGGTGTCGAGCAGTTCGTCCGCGCACACCCACGTCGAGATGCGCCCCGGACGGCACACGCGCGCGGCCAAGAGCGTCGGCGACCCGCACCTGGAGAACCCGAACCCGACCTCGTTCTGGAACTCCCAGGGCTACAGCATCCGATAACGCGCCGAGACCTCTGAGAAGCGAGGAAGACAACTGTGCCTTCACGAACTGTTCGGCTGATCTCGCGGCTCACCGCGGTGACCGCCGCGATGGCGCTCGGCGGGGCGGTGCTCGCCACCGCGGCGCCCGCCTCGGCGGCCGGCCGTAACGGCGTGTGTGAGAGCGGTGAGTTCTGCTACTACTTCAACAGCAACAACCAGGGGTCGGTCTCCGACTTCACCGGATCGGTGGGCGACTACGCCACGACGCAGCCCTCCTGCTACGACTTCAAGGGAGCCGGCGCCGGCAAGGGCAAGTGCATCAAGAACGCCGCCGCCTCGGTCTGGAACCGCAGTGGCAAGACCGTCCGCGTGTACTTCAACAGCGGCCACACCGGCACGTACCAGGACTTCAAGGCAGGCACCAGGGGCAACCTGAACCCCACCCTCAAGAACCAGAACGCCTCGCACCGGTTCATGGGCGGCTCCACATCGCCGACCGGGTGCAAGACCGACGGCACGCACAGCAGGCTGCCCACGACGATCCTCGTCTACCGGAAATCCCTCAATCGCGTGGACCGGGTGGAGTTCAAGACCTACATCAAGAACGTCCTGCCCAACGAGTGGCCGTCGTACTGGCCCAAGGAGTCCCTCAGGGCCGGGGCGATCGCCGTCAAGAACTTCGGCTGGTACTGGGCGCTGAGATCGGCGAGCAAGACGCCGAGCGGCCAGTGCTACGACGTCTCCGACAACACGAACAGCCAGGTGTACAGGCCCGGCTCCGCGACGGCGGCGACGAACGCCGCGGTGGACGCGACGTGGGGCACCCGGATGACGCGCAACGGGAGTATCTTCCGGGCCCAGTACTGCTCCACGACCACGGCGTGCGGCCACTGGGTCACCGGTGACTGGATGTCGCAGACCGGCTCCCGCGACAAGGCCAGGGCGGGCTGGAGCTCCTCCAGGATCCTCAAGCACTACTACCGGGGAATCGCTCTGACCCCCTGACCTCCGCAGACCGTCCGCCCCTGGTTCCCCGCCGTGCGACGCACGGCGGGGAACAGTCATGAGCCGGTGGGTCAGACCCGCTGCGGCCTCACCATGGACATCATCACTGTCAGTCGACGATGAGCACGGGCACGTACGACGCCGTCGGTCCGCTCGTTCCCTTCGGAGAGGCGGCCGGCTGGGGGCCCTCTCCTCCGAGTGAGCGATCACAGGCGGAGCGAAGCCGTCGGTCTCCGTCCCGGAACCTTCGCCGGATGTCCGGTGAACAACACCCGACCTGTCCTCTGCGGCCACAGTCTCCATGCTCGGGCCGTGCCCGGAATCGGGCTGGAGCGCTTCCCCGCTACAGCAGCCGCAGCAGGTCGGCGATGGGCTGAATTCCGGAGACCGGTGGCCGGCCGTCGATCACCAGGCTGGGAACGCCGGTGACACCGTGCTCGGCCGCGCGACGCCGGTCGGCGCGCACCTGGTCGGCGTAGTCGTCACCGGCCAGGACCGCGCGCGTCTCATCGCCGTCCAGCCCGGCCTCGCCGCCCAGGCGCCGCAGGACCCGCGGGTCGGCCACATTGAGGCCCTCGGTGTGGTACGCGTGCAGCAGGAGCTCCATCATCCGGTCGGCGCGGTCGCGGTCGGCGGCCAGCTTGCTCAGCCGGTGTGCGTCGAAGGTGCTCACCGGGCGGGACAGACGCAGGTTCAGCTCCAGGCCTTCCGCGGCGCCCAGCGACTGGATCTGGGCGATGCGGGCGGGCGCCTGCTCGCCGAACCAGCCGGCCATGGCCTCGGCGGCGGTCGGGCCGGGGGTCCGGCCCGCCTCCGGAGCGAGCTCGTAGCCGCGCCAGACGATTTCGAGGCTGTCGCGGTCGGCGTGCTGCGCCAAAGCGGCCGCCAGGCGTCTTTTACCGATGTAGCACCACGGGCACAGCACATCGGCGTATATCTCAAGCTTCATGAACGTCCTACAACATGTCGTGGCCGGTCGGCAGATGTTCGCCTCATCCGCGTCGTATCAACATCGTTGGTGACCAGTAGAGCGGCGGAGGGTCTTCGGGGATGTAGGTCGAATGACTGGTCCGGCGACGTGAGCCACCCCAGCGGGGGCCGAACCGTGGAAACCTCGCCGGTCGGTGACCGATCCGTGCCTAGCCCAGCGCTCCGGCGCGTACCGCGCGCACGTGGGTCTCATACCGCCGGGCACCCATCACCCGCCACAGGAACCGGGCCGGAGCGGGCATCTCGCCGAGGAACCAGGCCCGCTCGCGCGGTGTCGCGTCCTCCAGGACCATGCCGGCCATGGTCAGCTTGCCGGTGAGGCTCTTCGGGCCGTGCTTCATCGCGTGCTCCTGCGGCGCCAGCCACTCCGGCACGGTGAGGTGCTCGTGGATGAGCGGGAGCACCGCGCTCTCCTCCAGTTCGAGGTGCTCGGTGAGGGCCGGGCCGAGGTCGCGCAGGGCACCGGCGACGCGGTCGCGGGCCGTGGGACTCGCCTCCGCGGTCCAGCTCGGCAGCTCGGCCTCGACGACGCCGACGGCTCGGGCGATCATGTCATGCTGCCGCCGCATGACCTCGATCAGGTCTTTCTCGAGCGGGACGCGTTCGATGAGGACCGGCCAGAGCAGCTCGTCCTCGGCCTCGTGGTGTTCGTGCAGCATGACGAGCGCCAGGTCGAGATGGGCGCCGAGCAGGCGCGCGCGGGCGACGTCGCCGGCGGGCACGGCGGCGATCAACTCGGGGAGTTGCGCGAACTCGCGGCGCATCGCGCGGTGGATGACCTTCATCTGCTGGGTCTCCGGCTTGTCCACGGGGGAGTTCGGGTCGATCAACATATATTCATAGTAGGCCATATACTATGAATGTAGAGTCATTACCATCAATGTCCTGCTGTCATAGTGATTTCATGGCAAAGCGTGCGTACACCTCGACGGTCCGGGCCGTCGCGGCTCGGGAGACCCGCGCCGCGATCTTGCGAGCCGCGCAGCAGCTCTTCGCCGAGCAGGGGTACGCGAGAGCCACGGTGGCCGGGATCGCCGAACGAGCGGGAGTCGCCCTGAACACCGTGTACACGAGCGTGGGCGGCAAGGCGGCGCTGATGGAGGCACTGGTCGCGGAGAGCGCCGGCGACGAGCAGATCCAGGCCACCCTGAACGCCGCACTCGGCTCGGCCGACGGCCGTGACATCCTGCGCCGGACGGCCGAGGGCACGGGCGACATGACGCGGCGCCACGAGAGCGTCCTGAACCTGCTGTTCGACAACGCCACCGCCGATCCCGCGGTGGCGGCCGTGGCCGAGCGCGCCGTCCGGCGCTACCGGAACCGGCTGGCCCGCATCGCCGAACACCTGGTGACGCTCGAAGCCGTTCGCACCGACCAGGTCAGGACCGAGCAGGTTCTCTGGTTCTACTTCGGCCGGGGCGGGTGGAAAACGGTCCGCGAGCTCGGCTGGGACTGGGCCGACGGCGCCGCCTGGCTGGCGGAGCAGGCCGCTGCCGCCCTGCTGGTCCCGACGGCCGGCAGGGGGTCGACGTGACGGGGCCCGCCCGCGAACACCCGGCATCGCCCCGGGCGACGGTCGGGCGACCTGGCCGCACGGCCCGCTTCAGGCCCGGCCGCGCCTCGTCTCATGCGGTCCTTCCGGTCCTTCGCGCGGGTTCCGAGCGCGCCTCGGCGGTCCAGCTGGACAGGAGCCGGAGCTTCTCCTCGGACGGTGATCCCGTGTCGGCGGTGTAGATGACGATGGTCTGTCCGTGGCTGTCCGGCAGGTGCAGCGTCTGATAGTTGAGCCGCATGTCGCCGACGGCCTCGTGGAAGAACCGTTTGACGCCGTGCTGGTGTTCGGAGAGCCGGTAGTCGGCCCACATGCTCGCGAACTCCTCGGACCGGGTGCTGAGCTCACCGACGATTCTCGACAGGGTCTCGTTGTCGGTGCCGGGCACCGCGCCGGCCCGCAGGACGGCGACGATGTCGGCGGCGATCTCCGCCCAGTCGCGGTAGACGACGCGGGCACGCGGGTTCAGGAACATCCATCGGGCGGTGTTGCGTTCCGCGACCGGCATCGCGGCGAAGTCGTCCAGCAGTGCCTTGCCGGCGTGGTTGATGCCGAGCACCTCGAGGTGCGGGCCGTGGACGACGGCCGGCACGTCGATGGCGTGGATCATGGACAGCAGGGCGGGCCGCGCCTTGACCACGGCGGGCCCGCGGCGAGCGGCGTGCTCGATGCCCGGGTGCAGCAGTGATCGAAGATACCTGCCCTCGACCTCGTCGAGCCGCAGCGCCCGCCCGACCGCGTCGATCACCTGCTCGGAGACGTTGCCGACACGGCCCTGCTCGAGTTTGACGTAGTAGTCGACGCTGACCCCGGCGAGGATCGCGACCTCCTCACGGCGCAGCCCTTTGACCCGGCGGGCCGTGGTGGGGCTGGGCAGTCCCATGTCCTCGGGGGAGAGCGCCGCGCGTCGCGAGGTGAGGAAATCGCGCAGTTCGTTACCGGTCGCCATGCGAACCAGTATGGCTGGCCAGGCCGCCGGGGAGCGGGCTCTGGGTGGTACCGCCGGAGCCAGGCAGCCCGGCCTCCGCGCGCAGGCGCAGCGCGGAGATCAGGAAGAACACGCCCCCGACGACGGCGTAGCCGGCTCCGTGGCTCTGTCAGAGCCAGGATGACGGGTACCAGCCAGCCTCTTCGTTTCGCCTCCCGGCGGGGCCCTAATGGGATGCGTCAGCAACATCCGGCAAGGGAGAACATCGTGTCTGTTTGGTTCGTCACCGGTGCGTCGCGTGGGTTGGGCCTGGAGATCGTGAAGGCCGCGCTGGAGCGCGGCGACTCGGTCGTGGCGACCGCGCGGGATCCGCGGGCGGTCGAGAAAGCACTGCCCGGCCGTCCGGACAACCTGCTGGTGGTGCCGCTGGACGTCACCGACCAGGGACAGGCGGACGCGGCCGTCAAAGCGGCGGTGTCCCGGTTCGGCGGCATCGACGTCCTGGTGAACAACGCCGGGCGCGGGCTGGTCGGCGCGGTCGAGGAGACCAGTGACGCCGAGGCGCGCGGCGTCTTCGACATCAACGTCTTCGGCCTGTTGACGGTCATCCGGGCGGTCGTGCCGGTGATGCGCGCGGCCGGTCACGGCAGGATCCTCAACGTGAGCTCGACCGGCGGCGTGGTCGCGTGGGCCGGCTGGGGTGTCTACAGCGCGACGAAGTTCGCGGTCGAGGGCCTCACGGAGGCGCTGGGCCTGGAGCTCGCCCCGCTCGGCATCCAGGTGACCTCGGTGCAACCCGGCCCGTTGCGCACCGATTTCCTCGGCTCGACGTCGTTGCTGCACGTGGAGCGGATCATCGATGACTATGCCGTCACCGGCGGGGCGTCGCGCGTCTGGGCCGGAGAGAACCACGGGCTGCAGGAGGGCGACCCGGTGAAAGCCGCGGCCGCGATCCTGGCCGTCGCGGATCTCGACGAGATGCCGGCCCGGATCCCGCTGGGCACCTCGACGCTGGCCGACATCCGCGCCAAGCTCGCGGCCGTCGGCGCGGAGCTCGAAACCTGGCGGGAACTGGCCCGCTCGACCGACCACGTCGCCTGAGCCGTACGGAAGGGACCTCCCACCGGCCCGGCGGGAGGTCCCTCGTGGCGCCCGTCTTCGGGGCGCCTCGGATGCTCCTTGTGGAGGCCCGCCCCCGGGGCGCCTCGGATGCTCAGGAACCGGAGGACAGCCGGTCCGCCGCCGGTTTGGTCAGTGCCAGCAGCGCGTCGCGAAGGCCGGCGCGGCCGCGCAGGCCCAGCTTCGGGAACAGCTGGTACAGATGCGAACCCACCGTCCGATGCGACAGGTGTAACCGCTTACCGATCTCCTTGTTCGTCAACCCCGCCGCCGCCAGCTCCGCGATCTCCCGCTCCCGCGCCGTCAACGCCGGAGGCAGGCCGTTCGCGCGCGGACGCGACAGCCCCGTCGCGCGCAACTCGTTCTCCGCCCGCTTCGACCACGGCACCGCCCCCAACCGGCGGAGGACGTCCGCCGCACCGAGCAACTCCGCCCGCGACTCCCCCACCGCGCCCATCCGGCGGAGCCGCTCACCGAAGGCCAGCCGCACCCGCGCCTGGTCGAAGGGCCACCGCGCGGCGTCCGGCGACGACAGCGCCCGGCCGAACGCCGCGCGTACCTCGTCGTCCTCGGCCACCAGCGCCGTCGCGCCGGCCGCGATCAGGCCCAGCCGCGAGGACAGCCGCGTCGCTCCGGCCCCGCGCAGTACGGCGGCGTGCGCGACCGCCTCGGCCTGCCGGCCGGTGCGTACGGCCGCCTCGACCAGGTCCAGGGCGACCCAGAGCGCCTGCGGGAGATGGCCGGGCAGCGAGCCGGGCGGTGCGATCGACGTCGCCTCCCGGTAGGCCGCCTCGAAGTCGGCCTGCCCGATGTGGTGCAGCGCCAGCCCGTGCCGGGCGAACATCTCGACACCGCCGGCCTGCCGGGCCATCGCCCATCGGACGAGCTCGTCGTTGATGGATCCGTCCTCGCCGCGGGCGGCGGCGATCAGTCCCCGCTGGCTGCGGAAGATCCAGCGGGGGAAGGGGAATCCGCGTTCCGCGCACAGCCGGTCGCCCTCGTCGGCGATCTCGGCGACCGCGTCCCACCGTCCCGCGTGGAACAGCTCCCGGCCCAGCATCGCGAGGGCGGTGATCTGGCGGCGGGTCGGCGCCGCGCCGGCCCGGCCCTGCCTGACCACTCGCCACAGGTCGTTCCGCACCGTGCCGAGCCGGTCGAGGTACTGCACCGCGGAGCCGATGCGGACGACGCGGTTCGGGTCCGCCTCCCGGTGCAGGCGGGCCAGCTGGGCCGACAGATCGGCGATGACCGCCGGATCCGGGTCGGCCGTGTCGGCGAAAATCCTGGTGAGCAGTTCGAGGTCGGGATCGACGGGCGGCTTCAGCCGGTCGAACAGCGCGAGATAGCGCTCCAGCGCCTCGGCCGTGCCGGCGTACCGCGTCAGCAGCAGCAGGGTGTGCATCGACCGGGTCAGCGCGTCGTCGCGTCCGTCGTAGCCGTGGTCCCCGGTCTCGATCGCCGACGCCAGCAGGCCGTGCGCCGTCGGCACGTCGCCGTCACCGTCGATCAGCAGGGCGGCCGAGGCGGTGACGGCGAGCAACGGCGCGCCACCGGTACGTTCTGCCTCCTCGAGGAACAGGTCGGCGCCGGCCTCGCCGACCGATTCGGCCCCGAGGTAGGCCGCGAGGGCCAGCCGCCGCGCCCTGCCGGACGGCTCCGGGCTCAGAGCGGCCGCCCGGTTCAGCCGTACGATCGCGCCGGCCGCGTCGCCCCGCCGTTCGAGATCGACGACATCAGCGCACGCCTCGCCTTCTTCCGTGACCCGTGGGGGAACATGTTCGAGATCTCCGAACGCATCGGCGACGATCACGCGCACTGATCGCGCCGGGTGGCCGGCAGGGCGATCGTGGTCACCGCCTGACCGTGAGGGTCTGCCGCTCGGTGAACTCGAGCAGGCTGGCCTGACCGCTCTCGACCCCGATGCCGGACTGCTTGAGGCCGCCGAAGGGCACGAGCGGCGACAGGTGCATGATCTCGTTCACCCAGACGGTGCCGGCCTGGAGCCGCTCGGCCACGGCGAGGGCGGCGTCCGGGTCCGCGGACCACACCGAGGCGCCCAGGCCGTACTCGCTCGCGTTGGCGCGGGCGACGGCGTCCTCGACGTCGTGGAATCTCAGCAGCGGCAGCACCGGGCCGAACTGCTCCTCCTGAACGATCCTGGCGCTCTCCGGGGGGTCGCCGATCAGGGTGGGGCGGAGGAACAGCCCGTCCGGCTCGTCCTCGGGCGGCCCGCCGGTGAGGATCTCGTGGCCACGGTCCCGGGAGTCCCTGAGCAGGTCGACGACGGTGTCGTACTGGCGGCGGTTGGAGATCGGGCCGATCAGCACGCCCTCGTCCAGGCCGTTGCCGACCGTCACCCGCTCGGCGAGGTCGACCATCCGCGCGGCGATCCGGTCGTACACGTCGGCGTGCAGGTAGAGGCGCTTGGTGGCCAGGCAGATCTGGCCGGCGTTGCCGAACGCGCCCCAGAACAGCTGCTCGGCGACCTGGTCGACGTCGACGTCCGGCAGCACGATCGCCGGGTCGTTGCCGCCGAGTTCCAGCGTGACGCGGGTCAGTGAGGCGCCGGCCCCTGCCATGACGTCGCGCCCGGTCCTGGTCGACCCGGTAAAGCTGATCTTGTCGATGCCCGGATGCCGGGTCACCCACGGGCCCAGTCCGTCCGCGCCGGTGACGACGTTGACGACCCCGGCCGGCAGCACGTCGCGCAGCAGCTCGCCCAGTCGCAGCGCCGACAACGGGGTGAACGTCGACGGCTTCACGATCACGGTGTTGCCGGCCAGCAGGGCGGGGCCGAGCTTGAACGACAGCTGGCCCATCGGGTAGTTCCACGGGGTGATCGCCGCGACCACCCCCAGCGGTACGTGGCGGGTGATCGAACGCCGCTCCGCGTCGTCCTGGTTCACCGTCACGGGAAGATCGAGAGCCGCGGTCTCCCGGAGCCAGTGACCCAGCCCGGCGACCTCGCCGGTGGCGGCGGCCAGGGGCTTGCCCTGCTCCAGGGTGACGAGACGGGCGAGTTTCCCGGCGTTCGCGTCGATCACCTCGGCGATCGTGCGCAGGTACCGCCGGCGGTCCGCCACGGGGAGGGCCGCCCAGCCCGGCTGAGCACGGCGGGCGGCGGCGACGGCGGCGTCCAGTTGCTCGCGGGTGCAGTCCGGCGCCTCCCCGACGACCCGGGACGTGGCCGGATCGATCACGGGGTAGGTCGACGCCGCCGGGACGGCCACGCCGTCGATGGTCATCGAGTACGCCGCGGCTGCGGTCTGTGTCGGGGTTGACATGTGCGTCTGCTCCTCGGGAACCCGGTCACGGCGAGGTCTCCCGCCGTCGTACCGATGCTCCGTGGCCGGCGCCCCGGCCGGAAGGCAGCCGCTGCCTGGGTGCCGCGCTCCTAGGAATCAGCTCGCCGGGGTGAGGGAGGCCAGGCGGACCAGCGCTTCCTCGCTGCGGGAGCCCGGCCGCGGGGTGCCGACGAGGAGCTGCTGCCCGGCGGCGTCATGCACGTCGAAGGTCTGGTACGTCAGCTCGATCCGGCCCGCCACCGGGTGCACGAAGACCTTGAAGGCCCGCGTCAGCCTGCCGACCTCGTGACCGTTCCAGAGTTCCCTGAACTCGGGCGACGTCTCGGACAGCTCCTCCACCAGCCCTCCGATGGCGGCGTCGCCAGGGAAGCGCCCGGCGTTGAGCCGAAGCGCGTGGACGGTGCTGCGGCGCAGCAGCTCACAGTCGACGAACACGGTCCTCGCCTCCGGGTGCGTGAAGAGGACGCGCGGCATGTTGCGCTCCTCCCCGAAGGGCGCGAGCAGGGCGTCGGCGATCGGATTGGTGGCGAGCACGTCGAACGCCGGGCCGAGCACGTATGCCGCCGAGGAAGGGAAGGCGTTCAGCAGCTCCAGCAGCGAGGGGTGTACGAGGTCCCGAGGGCTTTCCCTGACGAGGCGCGGGTTGAGGCCGGCGAGCCTGAACATGTGTTCGAGGGCTTCGGCGGACAGCCGCAGCGCGCGGCCGATGGCATCGACGACCTGTGCCGACGGGTTGCGCTCCCGGCCCTGCTCGAGCCGGGCGTAGTAGTCGGCGCTCACGCCGGCGAGGACCGCGACCTCTTCCCTGCGCAGGCCCTGGACCCGGCGGCCCAGGGTGCCGCCGGCCAGGCCGACGTCACCCGGTTCGATCCGGGACCGGCTCGCACGAAGAAAACTCCTGAGCTCGTTGTCGCGTGCTGTCATGTTTTCATGGTAAAAGCCCAGGTGACGGATCGGCGACGCGCGCTCCGCCCCAGGCCTGACCCGGCATCCTCTGCGTGATCTTGCCGGCGCGGACGCCGGGCACGAGTCTGGACGACCATGGACCGAGAGACCTCACGGGGCCTGTCCGGCCAGGCCCCGAAGACCGCGATGGACGGCTTGGGCGGGGTTGACGCCGACGAGGCCTTGCCGGAGGGTGGCGCGGATGCGGTGTGTTGACGAGACGCCGACGTCGTCGGCGACCGGTGGTCGCCGTCCGTACCGTCCCGGCACGGTCCTGGACCGGGAGCCACGGCTCAGCCGGCGGGCGGTGCTCCTGGCCGCCGGAGGACTGCTCGCCGGTTGCTCCCGGCAGCCGGAGGTCGGCAAGGTCCACCTGCGACTGGCCACCGGGCCGGCGGGGGCGGTGTACCGGCGCATCGGCGGTGCGCTGGCCGAACACGTCTCCGAGCAGGTGCCGGGTGCCACCCTGGTCACCGTGCCGAGCGGGGCGTCCACCGACAACATCCGGATGCTGCGGGCCGGCGAGGTGCACCTCGGGCTGACGAGCCTGGACGCGCTGATCACGACCGACGGCAGCGCGCCCGAGGGACTCTCGGCGATATGCCGGCTCTATGACAGTCACCTGCACCTCGTGGTCATGGCCGGTTCGGCGATCGACGGGTTCCGGGGCCTGGAGGGCAGGCGCGTGTCCCTCGGCGCCCGCGACTCGGGCACCGAGTTCACGTCGCTGCGGGTTCTGGAGCTCGGCCGGGTGAACGCCGACGGCCGGTACCTCAGCCAGGCCGAATCGGCGGCGGCGCTGCGCGACGGCGAGATCGACGCGATGTTCTCCCTGACCGGCGTCCCGACCCCCGCCGTCACGGAGCTGGCGCAGCGGCACCCGATCCGGCTGATCCCGCTGGACGCGCAGGCGGACGCGCTCTTCGCGGCGTTCCCCGGTCCCTACACTCCGGCCATGATCCCCGCGACCGCCTACGCCGGCGTCCCTGCCACCCGTACCGTCGCCGTGCCGAACGTGCTTCTCGTGCGCAACGACCTGCCCGACGACCTGGTCCACGCCATCACCGACACGATCTTCACGCACACCGGCACGATCATCTCCGCCAGTCGCGACGCCGAGGCCCTTCCCGAGGCCGTTCCGGAAACGTGGCAGATCAACGTGCGTACCGGGATCTCCACCGCGTCGATCCCGCTCCATCCGGGCGCGGCCGCCTGGTTCCGCGACCGCAAGCGCTGACCCGGGACAGCGACGGGCAGGTGACGGCGACGGGTCGGTGACGGGGCCCGGGGCCTCGGACCGGCGAGGGAGCCCGGGGCCTCGGACCGGCGAGGGAGCCCGGGGCCTCGGGCACGCGACGGGCGCAGGTTCTCAGACCTGTGACTCAGACCTGTGACGGAGCCGGGTCGCCGGCCGGCGACGCCACCCGCGGAACGACCGGCAACGCGATCACCGCGGCGAATCCGTGCCCGGACCCGTCCGGGCGCGGCAGGCCCTCCTCCAGCCGCAGCTCGCCCCCGGCCGCCCCGACCAGGTCGGCGCAGATCGCCAGCCCCAGGCCGGTGCCGGGCACGTTCTGGTGCCGCGGCGACCGCCAGAACCGCCGTAGCGCCTGGGCTCGCTCGGACGCGTCGATCCCCTGGCCGTCGTCACGGACGGCGATCGTGACCACCTCTCCGGCCGCGGAGGCGTCGCCGGTTCCGGCGCCCGCGCCACCGGGGGCGACCCGGCCGGCGCCCGTGCCATCGGGGGCGACCCGGCCGGCGTCCGCGCGACCGGGGGTGACCCGGGCGGTCACCTCCACCACCCGCGCGTCCGACAGCCGTAACGCGTTGCTGATCAGCTCGTCCAGGACGCTGCCCAGCCCGCCCGGCGGCTCCAGCAACCGCAGCCCCGGCGGCACGTCGACCGCCAGTGTCTGCCCCGCCGTCGCGGTCAACGCCTGCCACCGGTCCACCCGGGTCGCCAGCACCGCGTCGAGATCCACCGGCGACGCCGTCCGTATGCTCTCCATCCGCGCACTGGCCTGCAGCGAGTTCAGCATCCGCTGCATCGCCTTCAGCTCGTCGACGGCGACGTCGTAGACCTGCCGCCCGTCGCCGGAGGCGCGCAGGTGCGGTTCCAGGCTCTCCACGGCGAGCCGGAGGCTGGTCAGCGGGTTGCGCAACTGGTGCGACGCGTCGGACACGAACGCCCGCTGCCGCTGCACGGCGTTCTCGACCGCGTCCATCATGGTGTTGAACGACTCCGCGAGCCGCCGCAGCTCGACCGGGCCGGCCTCGGCGTCCGCCCGGATGGTGAGGTCGCCCCGCGAGATCCGGGAGCTCGCCGCGTCCAGCTCCCGCACCGGCCGCAGCACCCACGCCGACACCGGCCAGGCGACGGCCACCAGCGCGACCAACGGCAGCAGCCCGAGCCCGGCGAGCTGGGCCCATCGCACGAGGATGCGATGGCGCGTCCTCGACAGGTCGGAGATCGTCACGACGGTGCCGACGACCTCGCTGTCGCGGCCCACCGGCTCCGCGACCACGAGCGCGGAGTCGTCCCACGGCGCCCATTCCCAGGACGGTTCGGACCTCGCCCCGGCCAGCGCCGCGGTCACGATCCGGGGCAACGCCGGCTCGGCCCGCGCCGCCTCCCGGTACGCGCCGGCCGGTCCGAGCAGCACCGTGCCCGACATGTCGATCACCGCGACCGGGATGCCGTACAGCCTGTGGTAGTGCGTCAGCTCCTGGTGGAGCGCCTCGGTCCGCCCGGTCGACAGCGCGGTCTCGGCCAGCGACGCGAACCGGCCGACGTCGTTGAGCCGGTCGACGTAGGTCTCCTGCATCTCCCGCTCGGCCACGGTGACGCTGAGCGGCACCCCGAGCGCCGCGACGAGCAGCACCGCGAGAGGCACCAGGACGGCGAGCAGGCGACGGTGCACGGCGTGTCAGCCGATCAGCTCCGGCTGGTCGGCCAGGAGCCGATAGCCGACTCCGTGGATCGTGCGGATGAGCACGACAGGCCCGAGCTTGTGCCGCAACGCCGCGATGTGGGTGTCCAGGGTGCGGCTGGAGGACTCCCAGGTCGCTCCCCAGATCTGGTCGAGGATGACGTCGCGGCTCACCACGTTCGGTGCCCGCCGGGCCAGCAGCAGGAGCAGCTCGAACTCCTTGCGGGTCAGGGTCACGAGCGTGCCGTCGACGGTGACCTCGCGGGTGCCGACGCCGATCCGCATCGGGCCGAGGACGAGCGGCTCGTCCGGGTGGCTCAGGGCACGAGCCACCCGGGTGCGCCGCAGGACGGCGTCGATCCGGGCCAGCAACTCCGGGATGCCGAACGGCTTCACGATGTAGTCGTCCGCGCCGGCGCGCAGGCCACGGACCCGCTCGTGCTCCTCCGACCGCGCCGTCACGGCGATGACGGCGGTCTCCGGGCGGTCACGCAGCTTGCGGATCACGTCGAGTCCGTCGCCGTCGGGCAGACCCAGGTCGACGAGGACCACATCGGACGGGGCGGCGCGCACGGCCTCCGCGGCGGTGGCGACGCGGTGGACCTCGAAGCCCGCCTGGGCCAGGACGGTCACCAGAGCCCGCGCCACGCGGTCGTCATCCTCGATGATGGTGATCCGCATACCGGCGGATTGTACGGCCCGGATCGGTACTTGGTCAGCCCTCCGCTTCTTGGAATTTCTCTGGCATCCGGCACATTCTTGGGATTTCTCTGACACCATCCGCGTCCCCGCCAGCCGAGACTGAGGCCGCGCACTTACCGACAAACGCGCGTGCGCCAAGGAGGAGGCCGCGATATGAGAACGACCAGCAGATACCGGGCCGTCGCGCGGATGGTCGCCACGATCGGCGTCGTCTCGCTCGTCGCGGCCTGTTCCGGAAACGGGGGCGCCCCCGGCGCGGGCGCCAGTGGCGCCGGGGGCTACCCGGACAAGAACATCACGTTCGTCGTGCCGTTCAGCGCGGGCGGCCCCACGGACACCGTCACCCGCATGATCGCCGAGCCGATGGCCGCCAAGCTCGGCGCCAAGGTCGTCGTCCAGAACGCCGAGGGCGCGGGCGGCACGGTCGGCGCGGGCGAGGTCGCGCGAGCCGATCCGGACGGCTACACCGTGCTCATGCACCACATCGGCATGTCGACGGCGCCCGCCCTGTACAAGGACCTGGGCTACAAGCCGCTGGAGAACTTCGAGATGGTCGGGCTCGTCACCGAGGTGCCGATGACGGTCGTCGCCCGCAAGGACTTCGCGCCCGCGACGCTCCAGGACCTCGTGACCTACGTGAAGGCGAACGCCGGCAAGGTCACGCTGGCCAACGCCGGCATCGGCGCCGCGTCCCACCTGTGCGGCCTGCTGTTCCAGTCCGCCGCCGGGGTCAAGCTCCAGGAGGTCCCGTACGAGGGCACCGGCCCCGCGCTGACCGACCTCGTCGGCGGCCAGGTCGACTTCATGTGCGACCAGACGACCAACACCAGCGGCCAGATCTCCGCGGGCGAGGTGAAGGCGTACGCGGTCACCACGCCGGAGCGGGTGAAGAGCCTGCCCGACCTGCCCACCACGACCGAGGCCGGGCTGCCCCAGCTCCAGGTCAGCGTGTGGCACGGTCTCTACGTCCCGAAGGGCACGCCGCAGGACGTCGTCCAGAAGCTGTCCGAGGCGCTGAAGGTGGCACTCGCCGACAAGGGGGTCGTCGACCAGATGGCCAAGCTCGGCACCGCGCCTGTCGCGGCCGAGGACGCGACCCCGCAGGCGCACCGGGCCAAGCTCGAAGAGCAGCTCGGCACCTGGGCGAAGGTCATCGCCGACGCCGGCGTCGAGGCCTCCTGAGGTGGAGCGCCGCCGGTCCCTCCCGGACGTCCTCGCCGGGGGAGTCTTCGTCCTGATCGGTGGCGCGTTCGTGGTGGGGGCGCTCGGCTACGAGCTGGGCACCCCGCTGCGGATGGGCCCCGGCGCCTTCCCGCTGCTGGCCGGCGCGACCGTGGCCGCCCTGGGCCTGGCGATCGTCGTCAAGGGGCTCGTCGCGGGCGAGGTGATCTCGTTCGGGCCGATTCCCTGGCGCGCGGTCGCCCTCATCGTGCTCGCGGTCCTGTTCTTCGGGCTCACCGTCCGGGGCCTCGGGTTCGTGCCGACGTCGGCGGTGACCGCCCTGCTCACCGCGCTGGCCAGCACGCGCGTACGGCTGCTCACGGCCGTCGCCGTGGCCGCCGGGCTCACCGTGGCCGCCACGCTCATCTTCGTCGTCGGACTTCAGTTGCGGGTCCCGCTCCTGGGCCCGTGGCTGGGGTTCTGACGCGGCATCCGGATTGAGGCATGGAACTTCTCGACAACCTCGCGCTGGGCTTCTCGACCGCCCTCCTTCTCCAGAACGTCCTCTACTGCTTCGTGGGAGTGCTGCTCGGGACGGCGGTCGGCGTGCTGCCCGGCATCGGGCCGACGGCGACGGTGGCGATGCTGCTGCCGATCACCTTCAGCTTCGAGCCGGTGACGGCACTGATCATGCTGGCCGGCATCTACTACGGCGCGCAGTACGGCGGCTCGACGACCGCCATCCTGATCAACCTGCCCGGGGAGTCGTCGGCGGCGGTCACCGCGCTGGACGGGCACGAGATGGCCCGCCAGGGCCGGGCCGGCCCGGCCCTGGCCGCCGCCGCGATCGGGTCCTTCGTCGCGGGTACGGTGGCCACCGTCGTACTGGCCGTCGCGGCCCCGCCGCTGGCCCGCGTCGCGCTGCGGTTCGGCCCGGCCGAATACTTCTCGCTGGTGCTGTTCGGCCTGATCGTGTCGATCGCGCTGGCGCGCGGCACGGCGCTCAAGGCACTGGCGATGATCGCGCTCGGCGTCCTGTTCGGTACGGTCGGCCAGGACCTCTACACCGGCACGCCCCGGTTCGTGTTCGGCCAGCGCGAGCTGTACGGCGGCATCGACTTCGTGTCGGTCGCCGTCGGCATGTTCGGGCTGGCCGAGATCCTGCGCAACCTGGAGAACGAGCAGACCCGCACGGCGATCGTCGGCAAGGTGAGGAACCTCTGGCCGACGCGCGAGGACCGGCGCCGGATCGTCGGCCCGATCCTGCGGGGCACCGGTCTCGGCTCCGCGCTCGGCGTCCTGCCCGGCGGTGGCCACGTGCTGGCCTCGTTCACCTCGTACGCCGTCGAGAAGCGGATCTCGAAGCGGCGGCAGGAATTCGGGCGCGGCGCGATCGAGGGCGTCGCCGGCCCCGAGTCGGCGAACAACGCCGCCGCGCAGACGTCGTTCATTCCGCTGCTCACCCTGGGGCTGCCCGCCCACCCGGTGATGGCGCTGATGGTCGGCGCGTTCATCGTCCACGGCATAACCCCCGGCCCGAACGTCATCGTCGACGAACCGGCGCTGTTCTGGGGGCTGATCGCGTCGATGTGGATCGGCAACGTGCTGCTCGTGCTGCTGAACCTGCCGCTGATCGGCCTGTGGGTGCGCATGCTGCGCATCCCGTACCAGGTGCTGTTCCCGATGATCATCCTGTTCGCCGCGATCGGCACGTACTCCCTGGAGTTCAACGCGTACGACGTCTACGCGATCGTGTTCTTCGGGGTCCTGGGCTACATCCTGATCAAGTGCGGCTGCGAGCCGGCGCCGCTGCTGCTCGGCTTCGTCCTCGGCCCCCTGCTCGAGGAGAACCTGCGGCGGGCGCTCATCATCTCCCGTGGGGACGCGTCGGTCTTCCTGACCCGGCCGATCTCCGCGGTGCTCCTCGCCCTGGCCGTGGCGGCGCTCGTCGTCGCCGTCCTCCCGGCGATCCGCAGGCGCCGCGAGGTCGTGTTCACCGAGGAGGAGTAGGAACTCCCCATCCGCGGCTCCGGGGGCCGAGTCCCCGGCGGCGCGCGATCGACCACGGCTCCGGCCCGGCCCTCCTCGCCGGGCCGGGGTCTTCGCCGAACCCGGTGCGGCCACTCGACGCGGCCGTCCCCGATCGGGCGCCGGCACACCGGGACTCCCCGAATCGACCACCTGCGAAGCGCGAAGCTAGCGAGGTGCCGCGAGGACGTCCCGGACGACGTCCTCCAGCGTGACCCGGGCCAGCTCGCGCCTCAGGGTCTCCTCGATGCCCTCGTAGATGCCCCGCATCGCCGGCTGGATGCCGTACCCCACCGTGCACCCCTGGTCCGGGGTGGCACGGTGCATCCCGAACAGCGGGCCGGGTTCCACCGCCTCGTACACGTCGAGCAGGGTCATCGACTCCAGGTCGCGCGCCAGCGACCAGCCCGCGCCCACACCCCGCCGGGACTCCACGAGCCCCGCCCTGCGCAGCTCGCCGAGCAGCCGCCTGATCACCACGGGATTGGTGTTCGCGCTGCTCGCGATCTGCTCGGACGTGGCGACCTCGTGGCCCTGGCGCTGGTAGAGGCTGATCCAGGCCAGCGCGTGGGCGGCGATGGTCAACTTGCTGTTGGCGCTCATGAACCCTCATCTCTCGGCCGCGACACCGTATGGTACGACCGCCTAGTCGTAACAACAAATGTTGCGACCACTTCGTCGTAACCATTAGTGTTACGACTGTTCGGACGGATCGATCAGTGAGGTGAGAAGAATGAACAAGCCGCTCACAGGCAAGGTCGCCCTGGTCACCGGGGGTTCCCGCGGACTGGGAGCCGCGACCGTACGGCTGCTGGCCGAGCAGGGCGCCGACGTCGCGTTCACCTACGTCAGCTCCGACGAGCGGGCGCGGGCCGTCGTCGAGGAGGTGCGAGGCAAGGGCGTGAAGGCCGTCGCCATCAAGTCCGACCAGGCGGACACGAGCGGGGCTCCGGCGCTGATCGACGAGGTGGTCGCGTCCTTCGGCGGCCTGGACATCCTCGTCAACAACGCGGCGGTCTCGGTGGGCCGCAGGGTGGACGACCCGGAGGCCGACACCGCCGCGCTGGACCGCATGCACGCCACCAACTACCTCGGCGTGATCGCCGTCATCCGGGCCGCCTCCAGGGTGCTGCGCGCGGACGGCCGCATCATCACGGTGAGTTCCGGGCTGGGCTCCCGGGTCGGCGTGCCGGGCCTCGCCGACTACTCGGCGACCAAGTCGGGGGTCGAGAGGTACACCATGGGCGTCGCGCGGGACCTCGGACACCGGGGCATCACGGCCAACGTCGTGGAGGCCGGCCTCATGGAGAGCGGGATGGAGCCGCCGGACCCCGAGACCCTCAAGGCCCTGGTCGGCTCGCTGTCCCTGCAGCGCATGGGCCGTCCCGAGGAGATCGCCGAGGCGATCGCCTTCCTGGCGAGCCCCGCCGCCTCGTACGTCACGGGCGCGGTGCTGGACGCCCACGGCGGCTACAACGCCTGAAGCGGACCCCTGCCGCGTGCCTCCGACGGGCTCGGCGTGATCCTGTCACTTTCAGCATCCGGGCTGACCGCCACATCGTGGAGCCTCGCGTCCAGATCGACCGCGCCGCCGAGCGTACGGTGGAGCCGCTGGGCGAGCCGCCGGGCGTCGTCGTCACCGACCAGTCGTCATGGTGAGACCGGGCTCGCGGAACGGCGGTTCCGGCTCGGCGACGGTCGGCGACGGGCGGCGACGGGCGGCTTCGTCACGTCGTCCGGGCGGCGGCGGGTGGGGGAGTGATCTGCCCGCGTCACCGTGAGGCGGTTGCCGTACGGGCGATCGTACGCGACGCTCTTGCACATGCGCATCGGTCCTCTGCTCGGCTCCGGCCGTACCGCGGATGTGTTCGCGATCGACGACACGTGGGTGCTGCGCCGATACCGGGACGGCGGTGACGCGTCCGCCGAGGTGGCCGTGATGTCCTACGTCTCCGGCCAGGGATATCCGGCGCCGCGTGTCGGGCCGGCCGTGGGCGGGGATCTGATCATGGAGCGGTTGTCCGGCCCGACCATGGTCGAGGCGCTCACGCGGGGCGCGATCACTCTGGAGGAGGCCGGCACGGTCCTGGCGGGGCTGCTGCGTCGTCTGCACGCTTTCCCGGCGCGGGTCTCGGCCGACCCGGCGGATCGCGTCCTCCACCTCGACCTGCATCCGGAGAACGTGATGCTCACGCCCGAGGGGCCGGTGGTGATCGACTGGGCCAACGCCAAGGACGGCCCGCCCGCGCTGGACTGGGGGATGTCCGCCCTCATCCTGGCGGAGGTGACGGTGGGCCCGCTGGCCGAGGCGTCCATGGCCCGCGCGATCCTGGTCTCCCTGCTCGGCGAGGCCGACCATGCGATCGACCTCGAAGGGGCTCTGGCCATCCGGGCCGCCAACCCGACGCTGAGCCAGGCGGAGAAACGACTCCTCGGCGAGGCCGTGGCGCTGGTGGGTTCCCTGCATCCCGCGTCGCATCCCGCGTCCCGGCCCGGCGCTTGAACCCGCGACGGTCGCGCCGACGACGCCCTCAGATCGTCGCCGCGTCCGGGATCGGACCGAGAAGGCCGGCACCGAGGACGAGCGCATCGGCCTCCATCGGTCCCGGCCGCTCTCGGCGCTCTTCACCTACGGGTGGTCGCGCAGGCGCGCGCGCAGCAGGTTGGGGTCGGTGGCCGTGGTGTAGGCGGCGCTGAGCACGTACACGTCATCGCCGCGCAGCGCGACGGAGGTGGGGTTCTGCAGGCCGTCGGCGGCGTCCAGAACGGTGGTGCCGGTGCCGTCGGACCGGATGCGCACGACCTTGTTGGGGGCGTTGAGGGCGGCGAGGACCTCGTCACCGCGTCCGGTGAAGGCGAAATCGTCGATACCGACCATGCCCGACGCCCTGACCTGCGGTGCTCCCGCGCGGTTTCCCGAGCGGATCGGAATGCGCAGGAGGGTGCCCCGGTCGAGGTTGGTCACCCACAGCGCGCCACGGTGTACTTTCGCGCCGTTGGCGCCGAGGAAGCCGGCCGGGGCGAGCTCGGGAGCCGTGGACCACGCGACGGGTGTGCCGCCGGTGACGGGGACGGTCCACACGGTGCCGAGCACCGAGTCGGTGATGTAGAGCCGTTTGCCGTGCCCGTCCAGTGCCAGCCCGTTGGGCAGGCCGTTCGCGGGCAGCGCGGCGATGCGCCGCGGGGCCTTCCCCGGGCGCAGCCGCCACAGTCCCGTCAGGTCGGCCGTGCCCGTCGCGTACAGCATGTACACGGTGCCGTCCGAGGTGTGGGCGATACCGGTGGCCAGGGGGAAACCGAGGACCGGCGTGTTGACTCCGCCGTCGGCGGGCGCGGGCAGCGTCGCCAGGACGCGCGTCCTGCCCTGGGGAGTGACCTGGGCCACCTGGCGGCCGGCGGCGAAGGTGACGTTCGCCGTGCCGTCGGGCAGCAGGGAGATGTTCTCCGGCATCTGGCCCGCGGACAGGTCGAAGTGGGTGGCGATCCGCACATCTGTCAGCGGTCCCCTGGCGGCCGTCACGCCGGCCATCGCGGTCGGCGCGGTCGGCGCCAGGACGGCGGCGGCCAGCAGGGCGGCCGACATAGTGATCTTGATGCTTCGCTTGGGCATGATTCCTTCACTGTTTTCCGGCATGCGGCAGCCGCGGTTCGGCGCCGTGGGGTGAGGGGTGTCGTGGGGGTGTCAGGGGGGTGTCGAGGGGGGAGTCGCGATCCCCTCGGGTCAGGTGGTGCGGGTTCCGGCGCCGTGGCGCGGCCGGGTCGCCTCCCGCGGCGCGGTGACGTGGGAGAGCAGGGTCAGGGCCGTCGCGGAGGGGGAGCCGGGATCGGCCGTGGCCACCACCAGGGCCGGGCCGTTCCCCCGCGGGCTCTGCAGCGTCTGCTGGGTGACCGTCAGCGTCCCGACCAGGGGGTGGCGCATCTCGTAGTCGGCGACATCGCAGGCCAGGACCCGATGATCGGCCCACATCGAGGCGAACTCCGGACTGCGCATGGTCAGCTCGCCGATCAGCCCGGCCAGCAGCGGATCGTCCGGGTGCCGCCCGGCCGTGAGCCGCAGGTTGCCCACCACGGCCCTGGCCTTGGCGGGCCAGTCGGTGTACAGGTCGCGGGTGTGCGCGTCCAGGAACACCAGCCTGGCCATGTTCGGCCGTCGCTCCGGGACGCCGGGGCCGTCCGGGTCGAGATGGCCGGCGAACAGGCCGTGACCCTGACGGTTCCAGGCCAGGACGTCGCTGCGGCGGCCGATCACGATGGCGGGCGTGCTCTCGAAGGCCGCCAGCAAGGCGCTGGTCGCCGGGGTGACGCGTTCGGGACGCGGCCGGCTCGCGGGCCGGACGCGTCTCGGCGCGCCGGCCAGGGCGTGCAGATGGGCACGCTCGGGCTCGTCCAGGCGCAGGGCGTTCGCTATGGCGTCGAGCACCTCGCGCGAGGCGTTGCGCGACTGGCCCTGCTCCAGGCGGGTGTAATAGGGCGCGCTGATGCCCGCGAGCATCGCGAGCTCCTCCCGCCGCAGCCCGGGCACCCGGCGTCGCTCGCCGTAGGTCCGCAACCCGACGTCTTCGGGTCGCAGCAGGCCACGGCGTGCCTGGAGGAAGTCGGCGAGGTGCCCGTGCTCGGTCATGGAGCCAAGTATGCGCACCGCGGGCGAACCGTGCCTCACCCCGCCGGGGTAGGGATCCGCGGGGTCCGGCTTCCCCGAGCCCCGGTCTCCGGTACCCGCGCGCCGGGCGACGGTCCGTGGGCCGTCGCCCGGTTCATCGGCCGTAACCGTCACCTGGTCGTGCAGACGGTCCCGTTGAGGGTGAAGACCGCGGGCAGCGTGTTCGGGCCGCTGTAGTTGCCGACGAAGCCGATCGTGGCCGACGCGCCCGTGGGCAGCGAGCCGTTGCCGGAGTCGTTGACGACCTTGACGTCCCGCCCGTTCTGCGTCCAGACGGCGCCCCAGCCGCTTCCCAGGCTCTGCCACGTCCTCGGCCAGCTGAAGTTCAGGGTCCAGCCGTCGATCGGCGCGCCGTGGTTGGTGATGTCGATGGCGCCGACGTAGCCGCTGGCCCAGTCGGACTGCTTGGTCAGGCGTACCGAGCACGAGCTGGAGGCGGGCGTGCCGGTCGTGAACGTCAGCGGCGCGGAGGGCGACGAGACGCCGCCGCCGCCGTCCCGGGCGATCACGTTGACCGTGTGGCGCGTGCCCGGGTTCAGGTTGTCCACGGTCAACGAGGTCCCGGTGGTCTCGCCGAGCTGCTCGCTGACGGCCCCGTTCTGGCGGTGGACCTCGTACTTCACGACCGGGCGCGCGCCGGCGGAGGCGGCGGGCCAGGAGATGGTGGCGGCCCTGTCCGTCACGCCGGAAGCCGTCGGCTGCCCCGGCGCGCCCGGCAGGCCGGCCGGGGCGGAGGCGGGACGCAGGACGATCGTGGTCAGCGAGAGCGGCGGCAGCGTCTGGCCGGTCGCGCTGCCCGCGGTCGACGTGGCGATGCTCGTGGCGCCGTTGGTGTGGGTCAGCACGGTGGGAGCCCCGGACGCCGGGCTGAAGCCCGAGTAGCCGATCGTGACGGGGTAGGACGTGTCGGACGAGGTGTTGATCAGCAGGACGGCCAGATCGCCGTTGGGGCGGCGCGCGGCGTGCGCGACGACCTTCTCCTGGTCGGTCGCGGCCCGGATGAACCGGTCGCCCGGGCGGGCGAACCTGCTCACCATCTGGAGGGCGTAGTACGGCGCGAAGGGCGTGTTCGCCGACGGTTCGCAGACGCTGCCGTCGGAGGTGCACGTCCCGCTCGACAGCAGTCCGAAGTCGCCGTAGTCGGTGTGTCCCTCGACCTGCGTGACGCTGCCGATGCCGTTGTGGACGTTCCACCAGTCGACCGTGAAGACCCCGTTGGCCAGCAGCGTCGCGTAGGCGTCGGCGGCGGCCAGCGCGCCGGGCTGGGTCGTCGTGCCGCCGCTGCTCGACCCGGTGTTGAACTCGGTCATCGCGATGCCGATCCGTTCGGAACCGGCCCCCACGTGCTCCGCGATCTGCCGGCGGGTGAGGTGGATGATGTCGGGAACGTGCGCGGTCCTGTCGAAGGCGCCGGGGTACCAGTGCAGGATCACGAAATCGATCTTCGACCCGGCGGTCGACAGGACGACGTCGTTCCAGGTCCCGGCGTCGCCCTCGGCGACTATCCCGTCGGGCCAGTTGGCGGGCGTGGTCAGCACCGCGCCGATCTTGATGGTCGGGTCGACGGCCTTCATCGCGTCGGAGTAGGCCACGACATGGCGCGCGTACTCGGCAGGGCTCTTGTCGGCGTGGTCGTCCGCCTCCCAGGCGGCACCGTAGTGGCCGTTGCCGTAGTTCTCGTTGCCGATCTCCCAGTACTTGACGCCGTAGCCCTTGACGACGTTGGCGTGCCGCACCCAGGCCGCGGCCTCCGCCGCCGTACCGGTGCCGTAGTTGGCGGTCACCATCGGCTGCGCGCCGGTGCGCCGCACGCCGCGCATGAAGGTGTCGAAGTCGGTGTCGGGAGCGACGTAGCCGCCGGGGGCGGTGTGGTCGGCCCAGTGGTAGATGTCGGAGTACGAGCCGCCGGGGTAGCGCAGCACCTTCATGCCCGCGTCCTTGAGCAGGTCGGTGGTCTCGTCGGTGCCCAGACGGCTGTCCCAGATCGCGTGGTTGGTGCCGATGCCGGTCTCGGGGGCGGCGGCGAGCGCGGCGCGGGCGTTGACGGTCACCGCGACCGGCGCGACCTCGTCGGCGTGCGCCGTGGGGACGGTGAGGACGGCCAGCGTCAGCAGAAGCGCGGACGCTGCCCGTAACGGAGTTCTCGGCATCGGTGTACCTCGCAACGGATAGTGGCGTTCACTCGACACCCCCTCCCTGACCCGGAGGCAACATGATCGTCAGCGGTCGCCTCCCATCCGTCAACCGGCGGTGAAACTTTCACGCCGGCCGGTCGGCGCGGCGGAGGGCGCCGATCACGGCGTGCTTCTCGCAGCGGAAACGGTACGGCGGATCCAAGAGATGTTCGGGAATCATGTCAGCCGCCGGCCAGCGGGACGAGCTTGATGAACGACACCACCGGATCGGCGGTCAGGTCGATGAGGACCGACGGATCTCGTCCCGTGACCGGCCTCGCGGCCGGTGATCGCGCCGGAGAATGGCTACTTGTCCGCTCAGCGAGCGAAGACGGGTCGTCGCGGCGACCCGCCTGCCGGGGCGGGGGTACGGCAGGACATGGCGGCATCTCCATCGTGCCGTGCCACATGGGCATATAGGCTGTGCGGTGAATATGTCCCATGCTCGATTGATCTGTCCGGATGCCGGTCCGCCCAGGAGCGGACCGCCCCGTGACACCCCTGCCGTGAGGAGCCGGTGAATGCCGAGGGAAGGCGTCGGACCGGATTTCATCGAGGCACTGGCCCGGGGGCTGGAGGTCGTCACCGCCTTCCAGCCGCGCCGGCCGGTGATGTCGCTGACCCAGGTGGCCACGGCGACCGGTCTGGCCCGGCCGACCACCCGCCGCATCCTGCTCACCCTCCAGGAGCTGGGCTACGTGCGCTCGTGCGAGGGCGGGTTCGCGCTGACCCCCAGGGTGCTGGAGCTGGGCGTGGCCTACGTGCGCTCGATGGGGTTGTGGGACGTCGCCCGCCCGCACCTGGAAAAGCTTGTCGCCCGTACCGGTGAGTCGTGTTCGATCGCCCAGCTCGACGGTTCCGACATCGTCTACGTGGCCAGGGTCGCGGTGCCCAAGATCGTGGGCCTGGCCGTGCAGATCGGCACCCGGTTCCCGGCACAGGCGACCTCGCTGGGCAAGGTCTGCCTGGCCGCGCTGTCTCCCGAGGAGGTGGACCGCGTGCTGGCCGAGCCGTCCCGCTCCGGCATCGAACCGCGGCGGATCGGCCGCGAGGAGCTGGCCGCCGAGCTGCGCGAGGTCCGCGCGCGCGGCTGGGCGTTCACCGACGAGCAGCTCGCGCCCGGCATCCGTTCGGTCGCCGCGCCGCTGCGTGACGGGTCCGGGCGAGTGATCGCCGGGGTCAACGTCAACAGCCACGCCGCGGAGACCTCTCTGCAGCGGCTGCTGGAGGAGCATCTTCCGCCGCTGCTCCGGACCGCCGGTGAGATCAGCGCGGACTTCGCCCGGCTGGAGACGGTGCCCCACGTGACCCGGCCGGCCGCGTCCTGACCGGACGGTCCGGGCCGCCTGAGCCGTCCGGGCCGTCCGGGCAACCTGAGCCGCCCGGACCGTTCGGGCCGTTCAAGGAGTGAGGACGATCCGGCCGGTCGCGGTGCCCTCGTGCTGGCGCCTCCACGCCTTCCCGGCATCCCGCAGCGGCATGCTCTCGTGGGTGACGGACAGGGTGCCGAGCAGGGCCTGTTCGGCGATCGACGCGAGCGAGGCGGCGCGGCGCTCCGGGCTCAGCTCGTTGTTGGTGTAGCCGAGCAGGCGCAGCGACCCGCCGCGCAGGGTGGCCGAGTCGATCGGGCAGGTCTCGCCCGCCGAGCCGCCGAGGTTGACCAGCCTGCCGCCGGGACGCAGGATGCGCGCGGCGGCCGCGGCCGGCACGCCGAACAGCGGGTCCAGCACCAGGTCGACCGGCCCGTCGGCGACGGCGGCGAAGCGCGCCGCCAGCTCGGCGACGTCCCCGGTGTCGAGCGCGACGACGGCGTCGGCGCCGGCCCGCTCGGCCCGCTCGCGGGCGGCGGCGGACCGCGCGCCCGCGATCACCCTGCGGGCACCGGCGATACGGGCGAGCTGGACGGCCGCCTGACCGACCACGCCACCGGCGCCGAGCACCAGCACCTGCTCCCCGGCGACCAGCTCGCCGCGCCAGGTCAGCGCCTGGTGCGCGGCGACGGCCGACAGCCCCAGCGCGGCGATCGCCACCGGATCGACTCCGGCGGGAAGCCGCACCACGTCGCCCGCCGGTACGCGGGCGACCTCGGCCATGCTCCCGTCCCCCGGCGCCATCCCCGCCGAGGTCGCGAACCACACCGGCTCGCCCCCGACGGTCCCGACCCCCTGCACGCCCGGCACGTACGGGGTCCGCGGCCTGCCGAAGTAGGACGTGCCGCTCGCGCACAGCAGGTCCAGCGGGGTGACGGGTGCGGCCGTGACCGTGACCAGCGTCTCGCCGGGGACGGACGCGGGCGCGTCCCGCTCGACGATCACGGGCGGACGGCCGAGTTCCTGGATCTCCGCCGCGCGCACGGGATCAGGTGGCGATGTCGGGATAGGGCAGCGCGAAGTGCGCGAGCCTTTCGGCGTACTGGCGCTGGAAGCCGAGCGGCTCTTCGTGGTCGCGTTCGAACATCGCGATGAAGAGGGTGAGGGTGAGGAACGGATGCGCCCCGAGCTCGAACAGCGTGGTGTGGTCGTGCTCGGCGAGCGCGGCGCGTTCGGTGTCGTCGAAGGACAGCCAGGTGCTCGACTCGCCGTCGACACAGTTGAGGATGCGGTTGGCCTGCTCCCTCTCCCACCACTCCACGGTGCCCCTGGGGTCCTCGCGGTAGCGCTCGACGAGTTCGGGGTCGCGGTCGACGGTGTAGAGGAACTTGTTCAGCAGGTATTTGCTCACTGGCCGGCTCCGTTCGGGTACCAGGTGAAGTAGGCCTCCATGGTGTGGAACAGGTCGTAGGTGTCGACGTAGTCGGCCTTCATGCCCTCGCCCGCGACGCCCATCATCAGCATGAAGTCCATGAAGCCGTGGGTGGCGTTGCCCGGCGCGTGCAGGCTGTCCAGCGTCACCTCCGACAGGCAGCCCTCGAGGTCGCCGGTGGAGATCCACTCCACGGCGCGCCGGTCGAACTCCGGGTCGGGGCCGTGCGGGCCGAACTGCCGGGGCCCGCCCAGCTCCAGTGACAGGTGCCCGGTGCCGATGACGGCGACCCGCACGTCCTGCGGCCAGGACTCCACCAGCTCGCGGATCGTCTTCCCGAGTTGCACGAAGCGCTTGGGCCGCGGCAGCGGCGGGGCGAAGATGTTGGTGTAGATCGGCACGATCGGCAGGTCGTTCTGCGGGCGCAGCGTGATGATCGGGCACGTGATCGAGTGGTCGATCCGCAGCTCGTTGGAGAACGCCAGGTCGAAACCCGCGTCCATGCCCTCGCGCAGCAGGTAGGCCGACAGGTCCTCCTGCCCCCTGAGCAGCATGCGCGGCAGCCCGAACTCGCGTTCCTCGTTGTAGAAGTTGGCGTCGTAGAACGGCGCCTTGCCGATGAGGAACTGCGGCATGTTGTCCAGCCACAGCTGGTGGAAGTGGTCCGAGCCCACCATCACCAGCACGTCGGGGCGCGCCCTGGTCAGGGTCTCGCGGAACGCCTCGACCTTGCGCACCCACTCGTCGGCGAACTCCGGGCGGTCCGCACCCGTCGCGGTGCTCGCCCGGTAGTAGAACGGGTGGTGCGTGGACGCGACCACCGCGACCAGTTCGGCCATCGGATCTCCTTGTCAGACGGTCTGCGAGGTTAGGGGCGGTCTTCCGGGGTGTACGGAACGGGCCCGACGGAACGGTTGTTGAGGTCCACCGAGAGGAAGATGTCGTTGCCGACCGGGTTGCGGATCTCCTCGGCGAGCTGCCCGATCAGCCCGGCGGTCCTGGCGAGCAGGGCGAACCCGCGCAGCAGCTCCAGCGGCAGGCCCAGGTCGGCCAGCGCGGCGCCGCACACCCCGGCGCCGTTCAGCGGCAGCGTCCGGCCCAGCACCCGCGGGTGCACCCGGCCGATCGCGGCGAACAGCGACAGGTGCGGCCCGAACAGCCCCTCCTCGGTGGCGATCTCCATCAACCGGGGGGTGCGCGGGTCGCCCTCCTTGTGGACGTGATGGCCCAGCCCGGGGACGAACCTCCCGGCCGCGCGCCGATCCTGGACGGTCTTGAGGGCGAGGGCGTCCCAGCCGTCGTCGCCGTCCGGCAGGTCGCCGTCCACCGAGGCCAGCACGTCGTGCAGGAAGCGGCCGGTGTCCTCGGTGACGCCCAGGAACCTCGATCCGCCGCCCAGCAGGCCCGCCGCGAGCGCGCCCTGCACCGAGTCGGGCGCCGACAGGTAGGTGAGGCGGGTGACGATCGCGGTCGGGGTGAAACCGTGGTCGGCCAGCGCGGCCAGGACGGCCTCGAACACCCGCACCTCGCCGCGCTCCGGCCGCCGCTGGGTCGCGAGCCAGAACGCCAGCTCGCCGAACCCGACCTCGCCCATGACGTCCGCCGCCAGGTCGTGGCCGAGCAGAGTGATCTTCTTGAGACTGGAAGCGCCGAGCGCGGTCGGGTACTCGGGACGGTCGATCCGCTCAGCCACGGCCGTCCCCCTTCGTGAGCCGTTCGCGCGGTTCCACGTGGTGCTCGTCCGGTTCAGTCACGGCCGTCCTCCTTCGCGGGCCATCCGCGCGGTTCCACGTGGTGCTCGTCCGGTTCAGTCACGGCCGTCCTCCTTCGCGGGCCATCCGCGCGGTTCCACGTGGTGCTCGTCCGGTTCAGTCACGGCCGTCCTCCTTCGCGGGCCATCCGCGCGGTTCCACGTGGTGCTCGTCCGGTTCAGCCGCGGTCGTCCTCTCCGTGAGCCATTCGCGCAGCTCGGCGCCGTGCTCGTCCAGTTCGGGAGGCGGCAACCGGTAGCCGGCCGGGGTCCGCGAGAACCTGATCGGATGCCGCGTCGTCGGCACCGCCCGATCGTCCTCCCCCACCTCCACGATCGGTTCCAGCTCGAAGCGCTCGGCCATCGCGAACCCGCCGTCGATGGTGTTGATCGGGCCGCTGGGCACACCGGCCGCCACCAGCAGCTCGAACCACTCGACCGCGCCCCGCTCGGCCAGCCGCTCGACGAGGATCGGACGCAACTCGTCACGGCGCTCGGTGCGGTCGGCGTTGCGGGCGAACCGCGGGTCGTCGGCGATCTCCGGGATGCCCAGGACCTCGCACAACCTGCGGAACTGGCCGTCGTTGGCGGCGGTGACGATCAGGTCGTTGTCGGCGGTCGGCAGCGGCTCGTACGGGAACACGCTGGGGTGCGCGTTGCCCATCCGGTAGGGCACCACCCCGCCGGCCACGTAGGCGGAACTGTGGTTGACCAGCCCGGTCAGCGCCGACGACAGCAGGTTCACCTCGACGTGCTGTCCCTGGCCGGTCGCGTCCCGGTGGCGCAGCGCCGCGAGAATGCCGATCACGACGTGGTTGCCGGCCATCACGTCGAACGCCGACATCCCCGCGCGGTAGGGCGGTCCTTCCGGATCCCCGGTCAGGCTCATCAGGCCGGAGATGGCCTGCACCATCAGGTCGTACCCCGGCACGTCGCGCCCCTTGCCCGACCCGAAACCGCTGATCGAGCCGTAGACCACGCCGGGGTTGGCCGCGCGGACGCTGTCATAGTCGAGGCCGTACTTGGCCAGGCCGCCGGGCTTGAAGTTCTCCACCACCACGTCCGCCCTGCGGGCCAGCTCGCGGGCGAGCCCGGCGTCGGCCTCGTCGCGCAGGTTCAGCGCGATCGAGCGCTTGCCGCGGTTGACGCCCAGGTAGTAGGTCGACACGTCGCCGCGAACCGGTGGCGTCCACGACCGTGTCTCGTCGCCTCCCGGGCTCTCGACCTTCACCACCTGGGCGCCCAGGTCGGCCAGCAGCATGGTGGCGTACGGCCCGGCCAGCACCCGGGAGAAGTCCGCGACCAGCACCCCCGACAGCGGCCCCCCGGAGGCCCCGTCCGGTGACGCAACGCTCACGACATCCAACTCCCTCGATGGTCCGCTCAGTGGACATATGTCCGCTCCGTAGATTCTGGCAAACATGTGCCACTCGTCAAGGAAAGCCCGGGTAAAAAAGATCTATTGACAGCAAGGAAACGAGGAGTGACAGTACGGAAAAGCACGGTGACCGTAAAGCGGACACACGTCCGGTCACGTGATCCGGTATCCGTTGAGGAGTTCTGGTCATGAGCGAACGGATTCGTTTCGAGGCCGACCGGCCGGTGGTGCTGCGCGGAGGCACGGTGCTGCCGATGGACGACGGGCGCCGGGTGCTCACCGACACCGACGTCCTGGTCGTCGGCGACCGGATCGCGGCAGTCGGGCCCGGACTGCCCGTGCCGGACGGCACCGCCGAGATCGACGCGACCGACGGCATCGTGATGCCCGGAATGATCGACACCCATCGGCACATGTGGCAGACCGCCATGCGCGGCTACGGCGCCGACTGGACCCTCACGCAGTACTTCGTCTGGTACTACCTGGAACACGGCAGGCTCTTCCGGCCCGAGGACGTCCACGCCGGCAACGTGCTGGCCGCCATCGAGGCGATCGACGCCGGCGTCACGACCGTCGTCGACTGGTCACACGGGCTCCAGACGGTCGACCACGCCGACGCCGCCGTGGACGCGCTGCGGTCGGTGCCCGGCCGGTTCGTGCTGGCCTACGGCAACATCCAGCGGGCGCCCGCCGACTGGACCGCCGCTCCGGAGTTCCGCGACTTCGTCCGGCGGCGGATCACCGGGGACGACATGCTCGGCTTCCAGCTCGCCTTCGACGTCACCGGTGACCCGTCCTTCCCCGAGAGGCCCGCCTTCGAGGTCGCCCGCGACCTCGGCGTCGCGGTCACCACCCACGCCGGAGTGTGGGGCGCCACCGGCGACGACGGCATCCGGCTCATGCACGAGCACGGCTTCATGAACCCCGGGACGGTGTACGTCCACGCCGCCTCGCTGTCCGCGGACTCCTACCACCGCATCGCGGCCACCGGTGGCTCCATCTCGATCTCCACCGAGAGCGAGCAGAGCGCGGGCCAGGGCTACCCGCCCACCTGGGCCATCCGGGCCCACGGGATCCCGGTCTCGCTTTCGATGGACACCAGCGTCTGGTGGAGCGGCGACCTCTTCTCCGCCATGCGCACCACGCTCGGCGCCGACCGCTCCCGCGAGCACATGGAGGCCCACGCCAAGGGTGACACCGTCACGCACTGCGGCCTGCGCGCCGACCAGGTCGTCGACTGGGCCACCCGCGGCGGCGCCCGCGCCCTCGGCCGTGACGGCGAGCTCGGTGCCCTGGAGGCCGGCCGCAAGGCCGACATCGTCCTGATCCAGAACGAGCGCTCACCGGTGTCGTTCCCGCTGCTCAACCCCTACGGCCACGTCGCGTTCCAGGCACAGCGCGGCGACGTGCACACCGTCCTGGTCAACGGCCGCGTCGTCAAGCACGAGCACCGCCTGCTCGGCGTCGACCTGGCCGCCGCCCGCAGGAGGGTCGAGCAGACCGTCGAGCACCTGCGGAGCGCGATGGGAGAGGAGGAGTGGCGGAAGGGAATGAACCCCGACATCCCCCAGACCACTCTCCTCGACAACCCGTACACCTACACCGACTACCACAGCGACTCGACGCACACCCGCAGGGAGTCCGAGTAGGGCAGGAGCGCCCGGAAGATCGCGCGGCCCGGATGCCGGACCGGGAGAGGGCGAACCGCGGAGAAGGAGGCGTCCAGGTGGACGGCGGCCCCCACGCGTTCGAAGCGTGCCGGGCCGATGGCGATCAGCCGTGCCTTTTCCGGTTCCGGCGGAGGAACGAGAGGAACGAGCGCCGCTCACGTGGCGCTTCGGGGGCGGGGGCGGGCTTCTCCTCGGCCGGATGGCGGGCCCGCCAGTCGGCGACGACCTCCTCCACGTCGATGGGCGGCTGGAAGAGCGGCGGGCCGGACAGGGGCTTTCCGTAGCTCTCGCGGATCCTGTCGTTCATGCCGTCGATGATCTCGCGAGCCTCGGCCTCCGTGCGCGCTCCCACCGCCGCCGCCCGGGACTCCTCGGCCTCCTTGCGCAGCGCGAGCGTTCCCGGCAGCGGGAAGGCCAGGTTCTCCTCAAGCATCTTCTGCTTGATCCACCACATCTCGTCCTGCGGCTTCCCCTCGCCGGGGAGGGGCTTGCCCGCGCCCGGCAGGTTGTCGAACTCCCCGCGTTCGGTGGCCTCACGAATCTGCCGGTCGATCCACGTCTCGAAACTGACTCCCGGTGGCTTGCGTTCCGTCACGAATCTCACCTCTCATACCGCGGCCGGCATCACCTTCGAGGATAAGGAGGAGGATGCGGCGAGGGACGGACGGGTTCGGGCGGCGACCAGGGTCACCCGGGCCGACCTGGAGGTCGCGCGGACGGGCGCGGGAGCGCCCCGGCAGCGGAGCAGGCACTCGGGGCGGGTGCTCAGGACGGCCCGATCGCGATCGGGCTGCCGCAGGACACGTTCTCACCCCCCACGAACGGCAGCAGGCGCTCCGCCTCCTGCTCCAAGGCCGCCCGATCGGTGCGCACCAGAACCTCACCGTCCACCTCGGTCGTGGCGACGGTGAAGTGGGCAAGTGCCGGCGCACCGGCGATCTGTGCGGCCAGCTGGATCTCACGAGTGATCATTTTTGGGTTTCTTGCGTCGGTACGGCCTTCGAGACCGACTCCAAGGAGGCTTCCGGTCACTTTCTGACCGGAATTCGGGTGGAGGTGTCGGTATGGCGAACACCGGCTCACGGACCCTCAGGCTGTTCTCGCTGTTGCGGACCCACCGCCACTGGCCCGGAGTGGAATTGGCCGACCGGCTCGAAGTGTCCGAGCGGACCCTCCGCCGCGACGTCGACCGGCTGCGCGAGCTCGGCTGCCCGGTCAGCGCGACCCGGGGTACGGCAGGCGGCCGGTCAGTGGGGCACCGTCGAACCGCTTGACCCTTTATCCCGATTTTTCGCTCTTGGACAGCATTTCTAGGACTTTGTCGAGCCGGGCCTTCCTGTTCTCCGGCGTGAGCGCCTGGAGCAACGGCAGCATCACCAGGTAACGCCCGGTCTTGTCGAGCGCCTCGAACGCCTTTTCGGCCTTCGGGTTCGCGTCGAGCGCCGCCGCGAGATCGGGGGGCACCGTCGCCGTCTTCTGCGACTCGTAGGCCACCGCCCAGCGCCCGTCCTCCTGCGCCTTGCGCACCTCGGCCAGCCCGGGTTCGCGCATCCGCCCGGCGGCGGTCAGCATGGCGACCTTGTCGACGTTCACCTGCGACCACAGGCTCCTGGGCCGGCGCGGCACGTATTTCTGCAGGTAGTACTGCTCGTCGAGAGGAAGCCGCTGGCCGGAGATCCAGCCGTAGCACAGCCCGACGTCGACCAGTTCGTCGGAGGTGACCGTCGGGATGCCGGACTTCTTCTTGGCCAGTTTGATCCACAAGCCCTCGTGGCGCGTGTGGTTCTCGGCGAGCCAGCTCTCGAACGCCTCGGCGTCCGCGAAGGCGATGATCTCCACTCCGTCGCGCTCATCCATACGGATCAGGCTATCCGCCCGTCGCGCCGGTGGAGATCGTCGGATGCCGGGTCCTCGAACCGGTGGCGGGCCGGCCAGGCGGTGAATCCGCTCTTTCCCGCCCGGAAAACCTCTCGTCGTCTTGACGCGGGACGACGCGGGCGAAGTAACGTGAATCACATGCTGATCGTCGTCGCGGGATCGACCGGTCTTATCGGCAGAACAGTGGTCTCCGAGCTCCGCGAGGCGGGTCACGAGGTGCGCAGGCTCGTCCGGCGCGAACCGGCGGCGGAGGACGAGCACGAGTGGGATCCCGCCTCCGGCACGATCGCGCGGGACGCGCTCGACGGGGCCGACGCCGTGATAAACCTGTGCGGCTCGTCGTTCCAGGGCCGGTGGAACGCGGCGCGTAAGCGGCGCATCCGTGCCAGCCGCATCGAGCCGGCCAGGACGCTGGCCGAAGCCGTCGCCAAGCACGGCGTCCCCACCCTGATCAACGCGTCCAGCCTGAGCTTCTACGGGAACACCGGCGACGTCGCCGCCGACGAGACATCGGGCGAAGGCTCCGGCTTTCTCGCCGAGATGGTCGTCGACTGGGAGGCCGCGACCGTGGTGGCGCGTGACGCGGGCAGCCGGGTCGTGCTGCTGCGCACCGGCCTCGTGCTGTCGCCCGACGGCGGCCTGCTCAGCCTGCTCAGACCACCGGTCCAATGGGGACTGGGCGGGCGGCTCGGCGACGGCAGGCAGTACGTGGCGTGGATCAGCATGCCGGACGAGATCGCCGCCATCCGGTTCCTCCTGGACAACCCGGATATCTCGGGGCCGGTCAACCTGTGCGCGCCGGACCCCGTGACCAACGGCGAGTTCACCAAGGCGCTCGGCCGGGCACTCCGCCGGCCCGTGCTCCTGCCCGTGCCGAAGGCGGTGGTCAGGGCCGTGCTCGGCGAGGCGGCCGACGAGCTGGCGCTCATCAGCCTGCGCGTGGTTCCCCGGGTGCTGTGCGACGCGGGGTTCACGTTCCGGCACACCGACTTCGACACCGCGCTCGCCGACGTCCTGCGCCCGTCGATGCCGGATCGGTGACGGGGACCGGCGCCGGGCGGCTCACGCGCCGGCGCACGGCGCCTGCCGCTAGGACGAGGCTCCGGCGAAGCGGTAGCCGGTCTGCGCGTGCGGCTCCTTCCCGAACGCGAGCACCTTGGCCGGCTCGATGCGGAACACGACCGCGGGGTGGCCCGCGACCTGGGCGACGTCGTCGACGAGCTCCAGGCTCCAGCTGTTGTGGGCGCCGTACTTCGCGTCGAACGCGCCGACGATGCCCGGCAGGGCCTCGGGGGCGGTGATCTCGGTGGCCGTGCCCTCGACGACGATGTCGAGTCCCTTGGTCCACAGGTTGTTCCCCGTCGTCACCGCGACCTTCCCGCTGTGCTCCAGGTTGCGCATCTTCTGCTCGATCGAGGCGGTGGTGAAGTACATGGCGTCGTCGTGCCACACCGCGACCACCGGTGTCACGTGGGGCCGGCCGTCGGCGCGGACGGTCGTCAGCCAGAACAGCTCGGCCGTCTCCAGCAGGTCCAGGGTCTCCCGCCACGAGGTGGGCTCCACTCCCGGTTCGCTGTAACGCACGTCCAGTCTGGCCTCGGGGTAAGTGATGGACATCGTTTCTTCCTTTCTGCCGTGCGGGGGGCGGACAGGGATGATCTCGATCTCGCGAAACCATGGCCGCGGTGACGGGAAAATGATGTTCCGATCACGAGGCTACGACCGCGACGACGGGCGGGCAATGACGTCGCAATAAGGGGTGTCTTTCGTATCGATTAAGCCCGGTGGTGATCCGGATTCGCCGCCCAGGACGAGCAGGGGCTTCTCCGGATTCAATAAGAAATTATTACCCGGCTCAATAAGTAATCCTTATGGCGTGCTCGTTGTCCCTAAAGGTGTTACCGGCATAACTTGATGGCAGGTAAACGTAGTCGGAGGGAACGAAGGGGAAACGGGAGGCCCGGGGCACGCCCCCGCACCTTCCGTCCACCGACGTCGGGAAACCGATCGCAAGGAGGAAGTAATTATGGAGGACGTCTGCATTATCGGAGCAGGCTCGTCGGGGATTGCCACCTGCCAGGTTCTGCACGAGCGCGGTATCGCCTTCGACTGTTATGAGGCCGGCTCCCACGTCGGTGGAAACTGGCGTTATCTCAACGACAACGGCCTGTCCTCGGGTTACCGGTCGCTGCACATCAACACTTCTCGGCATCTGACGGAATACCGCAGCTATCCCATGCCCGACGACTATCCGGCCTACCCCACCCACTTCCAGATGGCACGGTATTTCGACGACTTCGTCGACCACTTCGGATTTCGTGACGCGATCTCCTTCCGTACGGAGGTCACCCACGTGGAGCCCGCCGACGGCGGGGGCTGGAACGTGACCGTGCGCCACCGCGACACCGGAGTCGAGACCAGCCGTCACTACCGGGCGGTGGTGGTGGCCAACGGACACCACTCGGTCCCCCGCTATCCGGAACCGCCCTTTCCCGGCGCGGACACCTTCACCGGCACCCAGACCCACTCGCACTACTACAAGGTCCCCGACGAGTACGTCGGCAAGCGGGTGCTCGTGCTCGGCCTCGGCAACTCGGCGTCCGACATCGCGGTGGAGACCTCCACCGTCTCCGAGCGCACGTTCATGGCCATGCGCCGCGGGGGATACGTCTTTCCCAAGTTCATGTTCGGCAAGCCCAGTGACGACCTCATCAGCCCCTTCCTGACCAGGGTGCTGCCGCGGGAGGCACAGCGGTGGGTGATGGCGGGCCTGCTGCGCCTGACGGTCGGCAAGGTCACCGACTACGGGCTGCCGGAGCCGGGCCACAAGCTGTTCAACGCCCACCCGACCGTCTCCGAGTCCCTGCTGGCCCGCCTCGGCCACGGCGACATCACCGTCAAGCCGAACATCGCCCGCTTCGAGGGTGACACGGTGCACTTCACCGACGGCAGCAGCGAGGCCATCGACGCGGTCATCTACAGCACCGGCTACAAGGTCAGCTTCCCGTTCCTGGACGAGACCGTGATCGCGCCCACCGACAACGACGTCTCCCTGTTCCACCGCGTGGTCGATCCCAACCACCCCGGCCTGTACTTCGTCGGGCTCTTCCAGCCCCTGGGGGCGACCACGGTGCTGTCCGAGGCCCAGTCCCACTGGGTGGCCGACCTGCTGGACGGGAGTGCCGCGCTGCCCTCGCCGGAGCAGATGCACCGGGAGATCGCCCGCTACAAGGCTAAGCTCGCCAAACGCTACGTGGCCTCCAAGCGCCACACCATGCAGGTGGACCACTATCCCTACCTGGCCGAGCTGGACCGTGCGCGGCGCGACGGAGCCCGGCTCGCGCTGGCGACGTCCAAGGCCGAGGCCAAGGCCGCCGCGAACCGGCGCCCCGACGGCTACCAGCCGGAAGAGGTGTCGGTCTGGATCGACGCCGATCCCCACGTGGTGTGGGAGCTCGTCAGCGACGTGACGCGGATGGGGCAGTGGAGTCCCGAATGCCGTCGATGCGTCTGGATCGGCGGCAGGCGCGGGGTCGGGGCGCGCTTCGTCGGGGTCAACCGCCGTGGCTGGGTCGTGTGGGTCACCACCAACGAGGTCGAGCGGGCGGAGCCGGGCAAGTCCTTCGCGTTCCGCACCAGGACCAACGGCGTGCGCTGGAGCTACCGGCTGGAGCAGGAAGGCGGGGGCACCCTTCTCACCGAGCGGTGGGACGTCTCCGGGCAGAGCGCCGGGCAGCGCAAGCGCACCGCGTCCTTCGCCAACCTGGCGCTCGGCGGCTACGAGGGGCACACCGAGGAGCTGCGCGACGGCATCCACAAGACCCTGGAGCGCATCAAGGCCGCCGCCGAACAGCGGGCCCGGCCCACCGCGGCCGAGGCCGGGGGTCTCCACGCCGGAGGTGTCCGGTGACGGGCGACAACCTGCACTTCACCTCGGTCGACGAGTTCGCGACCTGGCTGGAGGCGAACCACCGGACCGCCGACGAGGTCTGGGTCGCCCTGCCGAAGAAGGGCACGGAGGTGCCCTCGGTCACCAGGTCCCAGGCCCTGGACGTCGCCCTGTGCTACGGCTGGATCGACGGCAAGGCCTTCTCGGGAAACGCGCCGGACGGCTGGTGGGCCCAGCGCTTCTCGCCGCGCCGGGCTCGCAGCTCATGGTCGAAGATCAACTGCACCAAGGTCGAGAAGCTCATCGCCGCCGGCCGGATGCGGCCGGCCGGGCTCGAACAGATCGAGCTGGCCAAGTCCGACGGCCGCTGGGCCGCGGCCTACGCCCCGCCGAGCACCGCTGAGGTCCCCCCTGACCTGAGAGCGGCGCTCGACGCCTCTCCCGCCGCGGCGGCCGCCTTCGCCGCCCTCAGCAAGAGCAGCAGCTACCAGATCCTGCTCACCATCCAGAAGACGAAGAAGCCCGAGACACGGGCGCGCAGGATCGCCGGCTACGTCGAACGCCTGGAGGCCGGGGAACCGCCCCACGGCCCCCGGAGAAAGCCCTGACACCTTTCACCCACCTCGCGACCCGTGGTGCCCGGGAACCACCGAACACGGTGCCTGGGCCCGGTCGTGCCCACCGTACGAGCCGGATCAGAAGTCGCCGCCGCGGACGCCCGTCAGGAAGTCGCGCCAGGCCTTCGGGGTGAAGGTCAGCGCGGGACCGGACGGGTCCTTGCTGTCGCGAACGGCGACGAGCCCCGGCAGGTTCGTCGCCACTTCGACGCAGGCGTCCCCGCTGTTGCTGTAACTGGACTTGCGGAACTCGGCGCCGAGCAGGTCAGAGGACATGGCTACTCCTTCATGGCCGCGGCGATCATCGCTTGCGATGCGTCGGGGGTAAGTGCTGCGTTACAAATGCGCTCAAAAGACATTTTATAGAGCGTTACGTGCTCCGGGTTCTCGACGTACACATCCCCGGCCGTCCCCGCCACGTAGGCGACGTCGTCAGCCGGATCGGCGTACTCGAGGAGGATGAACGAGCCGTCCATGCCCGCGTGGACACCGACCCCGAAGGGCAACACCTGGATGGTCACGTTGGGTCGGCGAGCTGCGATGGTCAGGGCCCGTAGCTGCTCGTGCATCACTTCTGGCCCGCCGATCGGGCGGTGAAGCACCGCCTCGTCCAGTACGGCATGTAGCTCAGGTGGGTTCGGTCGCCCGAGCAGCGTCTTTCGCGCCATCCTGGCCATCACCCGGCGGTACACCTGCTCTGCGTCACCGTTTCCGAGCCTCGTGCTGATGATCTCTCGGGCGTAATCCTCGGTCTGAAGCAGGCCGGGAACGAGCTGGACGCCCCACTCCTTGATGAGTGACGCCTCGTCCTCCAGCCCGACGTACGATCCGGCGAACACATCGCTGTAGGCGGTCCACCAGCCTTGGCGGGTCCCGTCTCGCGCCAGCTGGACAAGCGCGGCCCGCACGGACTCGGCGACCTTGTATACGTCGCAGATTTCTGCCACGTCCTGTTCCGTGGCCTTGGCCACGCCCGTCTCCAGCCGATTGAGCCTGCTCTTCGACCAGGAAAGGTGCTGGGCGGCCTCGGTGGTCGTCCAGCCTGCGGCATCCCTAAGGCTGCGGATCTCCCGGGCCAGTCGGCGTTGGCGGACGGTGTTCAGCATGGGGACAGTTTGCCCTACGCGATTCTCTTACCTGTCTCACGCTGAGTCATTTTGATATTACGTATTGTGATCATGGGATTTCCCATCCATTATTGGGATGTCTCGATGGGAGAGGTGCGGGTCACCCAAAAGTCGTCGATCCCGGCCGCTGTTTCCCGCGAACGCGAACGGACCCGCCCGGCGCTTGCGACGTCCGGACGGGCCCTTGATCAGGAAGTGAGTCCCGATCCGTGAACAACCCTAGTGCTCCGGTTCTCGACCGGACCAGGGCGAGCGGCTGCGGCTGCTTCGCCGACAGTGCGCCGATGCCGATGGGCTGTGCCGTCTGCGGGCACGCGCCATACGCCCACGGTTGCCCAGGTCACATCGCTGATCACGAGTACGAGCAGCCGTCGGGCGAGCTGATCGCCGCGCGTCTGGAGGCTCGGCGCCGTACGGCGCGAACCAAATTCTTCTTCCCCACCTCATAGGGCGGACCCGCCCGACGCTGCACACGTCCGGACGGGTCCTAGAACGGCCGATCCATGGAAGATGCTAGATCCACAACGCCCGAATCGACCATTTCCGGCTGGCGCGTGATTCTCAGCGACAGGGGACGGCTGTGGGCCTCCCGCGTCCTTCCGTTCACCGACGCCGAGTCGGACGCGGGCGCGGATCGTACGGTCGACGCCGACACTCTCGACGATCTGCGCGCCGAGGTCGATCGGCACGAGGCCATCGCCCGAGAGGCGGCCGGGCGGGCGACACGGGCGACGCGGGTGACGCCGTGATCGGGCGCCGATCCCGCCCCTCCGGGCGGTGCCACGATGGCCTGACCTCCGTTCCCGCCCCCTGCCGCTCACCTCATCCGTACCGAGGCGTGCTGGGATGATCGCCATGAGAGCGGCCCAGGTCGCCGTCATCGTGAGTGCGCCCGAGGAACGCCAGCGTGCCGCGCTTGAGCAGACCTTCCCCGAGTGGAACATCGTCCACGACCCTCTCCTGCGCCGCTGGACCGCCCTCCGGCGTCGGCCGCTCACCGATCGGGAGGTGAAGGCGGGCATCAGATGCGTGCTCATCCGTGCCTCACCCGAGCGGCTGGTCACGGTACTGGTCCGCCAGGTGCAGATCGCGCTCAGCCTGGACGCCGGTCACCCGCCCGGCGGCTGAAACGGCGCGGCGGCCCGGGAGCGTCCTCCCGGGCCGCCACGCTTGGGGAGGTCACGCCCCGCGTACGGCGATCCCGGGGTAGTCGAGCACGAGGCCGGACTCGTCGTAGACCAGGCGGCACGCGAAGTCGAAGACCGGGGCGCTGTAGTCGTAGCGCTGCCGGGAGTCCTCGTCGGCGACGCGGACGTAGTCCTGTTCGAGCCGTTCGACGGCGAGATCGGTGGCGCGTACGTAGGCGGCGGGGGCGGTCGACCGGTCGCCGGCGCGGAGGCCCATCCGATGCACGGGGAAGGTGTTGGTCATCGCCGAGGACTCCAGATCGACGTCCAGGCAGCCGTCCAGGTGGGGAGCCGGTGTGCCGTCGACGCGCCAGTGGCCCGCGCCGTCGGCCTCCAGCACGGTCTGCCGGGTTCCCGAGGCCGAGCGTCCCGTGATCCGCGCGCTTCGCGTGGTCCAGGAGGCGTCCAGCTCGATGGCATAGCCGACGATCCAGGTCCGGCCCTCCTCGACCGCCGTCGTGCACCCCTCGATGCGAAGGCCGTCGCCCGAAGGCTGGAAGTAGGCCACCTCGAACCCTTCCCGCGCGTCGAGATGTCGCCAGGCGGCGGTCTTCGGCGGTGCTGTGAAAGTCATGACGCGATTCTCCCCGCTCCCCGCTCCCCGCTCCCCGCTTCCCGCTTCCCGCTTCCCGCCGAACGGTGGACCCGCCGCCGGGATCACCGCGCGACGCGGAAGAACTCACGCAGGTCGCCGACGAGCAGGTCGGGTGTCTCCATCGCCGGGAAGTGGCCACCCCGGTCGAACTCCGACCAGTGGCCGACGGTGTTCGCCGGGTCGGTGAGTGCGCGGATCGTCATGTCCGCCGCGAACACCGCGATCCCCTGCGGCGGCGCCGGCGCGGACGGCCACCCGGCCTGGTCGTCGCCGGACTGCGCGGCGGCGATCTCGCGGTAGGCCTGCATACCTTCGTAGAGGATGTCGGCCGAGGACGCGCCGGAGCCGGTGAACCAGTACAGGCTCACGTTGGTGAGCAGCCGATCGCGGTCCACCGCGTGCTCGGGCAGTTCGGCGGCCGGGTCGGTCCACTCCTTGAACTTCTCCGCGATCCACGCCAGCTGCCCGATCGGCGAGTCGGTCAGCGAGTAGGCCAGGGTCTGCGGCCGGGTGGACTGCAGGTGCAGATAGCCGAGGCCGTCCTGGCGGGCGGCGTTGAATCGCTCGGCGCGCGATCGGTCCGCGCCGGACAGGCCGTCCAGCTCGACGGGCGGGCCGAACGGGTACGGCGACGGACCGTTGAGGTGGGTGGCGACCACGCGGCCGGGGGCGGCCATGGGCAGCAGCGTGGTCACGCCGCCGCCGACGTCCCCGCCCTGCGCGGCGAACCGCTGGTAGCCGAGCCGGCTCATCAGTTCCCCGAACGCGGCGGCCACCCGGAACAGGTTGCCCCAGCCCGGTTCCCGCACCGGGTTGGAGAACCCGAAGCCGGGCAGCGAAGGGATCACGACGTGGAAGGCGTCCGCCGGGTCACCGCCGTGCGCGCGGGGGTCGGTCAGCGGCCCGATCACGTCCAGGAAGTCCACGAACGAGCCCGGCCAGCCGTGGCACAGGATCAGCGGCAGCGCGTCCGGCTCGGGCGAGCGGACGTGCAGGAAGTGGATGTCCTGGCCGTCGATCGTCGTCACGAACTGCGGGTGCTCGTTCAGCGTCTTCTCCTGCGCGCGCCAGTCGAAGCCGTTCGCCCAATAGTCGGCCAATTCCCTGAGGTAATCGACGGGAACGCCGCGCTCCCAACCGGTTCCGGAGATCTGCCGGGGCCAGCGGGCGCGGGTGAGGCGATCGCGCAGGTCGTCCAGCTCGGCCTGCGGGATGTCGACGTGGAACGGGCGGATGCCGGTGTTGTTGTCCATGGCGAGAAACGTAGGAGCGATACAGGAAAGCTCCGTTCCTGTATTCGGGCAGACTTGAAACATGCTGGACACGGCACAACGACTACTGCGGCTGCTCTCCCTGCTGCAGGCGCCACGCGACTGGACCGGGCCGGAGCTGGCCGAGCGCCTCGACGTCACCGCGCGGACCGTGCGCAACGACGTGGAGCGCCTGCGCGACCTCGGCTATCCGGTGCACGGGATCAGGGGCGTCACCGGCGGTTACCGGCTCGGGGCCGGCGCGACGTTGCCACCGCTGCTGCTCGACGACGAGGAAGCGGTCGCCGTCGCCGTCGGGCTCCGAGTGGGCGCCACGCAGGGCGCGGTCACCGGCATCGAGGAGGCGGCGCTGCGTGCCCTGACCAAGCTCGAACAGGTGCTGCCGTCGCGGCTTCGCCGTCGTGTCAACGGCCTGCGCGCGTACCTCGTCCCGCTTCCGCACGCCGGCCCCAGCGTGGACGCCGCCACGCTCACCGCGATCACGGCGGCCTCCCGCGACCACGAGCGGCTCCGGTTCGACTACACCGGCCACGACGGATCGGCCGGCCGCCGCGAGGTCGAGCCGCACCGGCTCGCGCACAGCCGAGGCCGCTGGTACCTGGTCGGGTGGGACGTCGCGAGGTCCGACTGGCGCACGTTCCGGGTGGACCGGATGCGGTTGCGGACACCGAACGGCCCGCGGTTCGCCCCGCGCGAGGATCCCGGCGGTGACCTCGTCGGCCACGTCGCCGCCGGCCTGGCCACCGCGCCCTGGCGGTACCGGGCGCGGGTGACGGTGCGCGCGCCGGCCGAGCACGTGCGCGACCGGCTGCCGCCCGGCGTTCCGGTGGAACCTCTGGGCGACGACGCCTGCGTGGCCGAGGTCGGCTCGGACACGCCGCAGATGCTGGCCGGATACCTCGGCATGCTCGACGCCGACTTCGAGGTCACCGAGCCGCCCGAACTCGTCTCGCAGATCCGCGTGCTGGCCGACCGCTACCGGCGAGCGGTTCCGGCGGAGACATCTCGCGGTACGTCGCCGTGCGGCGTGCCCGGCAGCGAGCCGCCCGACGCCGGCCGCCACACGTAGGAAGTCATATGTGGGTGATGTCGGCGACACGCCGCGACAGGACCCGTCACAGCGGGCACCTGCTGCTTAACCTGCAGAAACAGGCGTACACCACCGGCGGATCCAGGCGGTGAAGGCGGCGTGCGTCCACGACCGCGATCGCGCGGATCGCGACAACGAAGGGGACGTCATGACCAGCACCTCACGCCACGTCACATCCCTGGCGACCGCGTCCCCCGCGTTCGAGAGCGAGCTCGGATCGGTCACCCTGGTCGACGCCGGCGCGATGCCCATCCTCAGCGGGCTCTCGATCAAGCACGTCACCCTGGAACCCGGCGCGATCCGCGAGCCGCAGTGGAACGTCAACGCCAACCAGATCGGTTACTGCCTCTCCGGCACGGTGCTGGTGTCGATCCTGGGGAACGCCGACGCCTTCTCCTCGTTCATCGTCGCCGCAGGTCAGATGTACCACGTCGAGTCAGGCGCGATTTACCACATCGAGAACGTCGGTGACGACCGCGCCGAGTTCGTTCTCGCGCTGCGCGACGAGCGCCCCCGGCACTTCTCGCTGCACGACAGTTTCAGCGCCATGACCGACGCGGTGCTCGGGAACACCTACGACCTGCCCGCCTCGGCGTTCGCCGCCCTCGACCGGTCTCCGGCCCAGCAGATCGTCCGCCGTACCGGTGCCGCCGACATCCCGGCCACGGCCGGCCTGCCCAACGCCCACCTGTTCGACCTCGAGGGCCAGCACCCGCCGCTGTCCTACGCCTACGGCAGCGCCCGCCTCGCCCGTAGCCAGTACTGGGCCGCCCTGGAGGACATCTCCATGTACTCCCTGCGCGTCAAGGAGAGCGGGATGCGCGAACCGCACTGGCATCCCGTCACCGCCGAGATGGGGTACGTGGAGAAGGGGCACGCCCGCATGCGTGTCCTGGACCCCGACGGCACCCTCGACGAGTACGTGCTCGGCCCCGGTGACGTGTACTTCGTGCCGCGCGCCTTCCCGCATCACATCGAGGTCCTCGGCGAGGACGACATCCACTTCCTCATCTTCTTCGACCAGGCCATGCCCGCCGACATCGGCTACCGGGCCAGCGCGTCGGCGTTCTCCCGCGAGGTTCTCGCCGCGAGCTTCGGCATGCCCGAGCGTGACCTCCCCCGGTTCCCCTTCACACCGGTCGACCCGCTCTTCGTCGCCCGCGCCAACCCTCGCGACCCGGTGCGCTGAGGACGTCGCCCGGCTGGTCCTCTCCCGGTTGCGGTGAGGTCGCGGGCCGGGTGGCGGGCGGGCTCGGGGCTGTGGTGAGGTCGCGGGCCGGGTGGCGGGCGGGCTCGGGGTTGCGGTGAGGTCGCAGGCCAGGTGATATCCGGGCAACCATGCCCATCGTCTAAAGTCGGGCGAATGGCCCCGATCCCCTCGCGGCTGGCCTGGTTGGACGCCCTGCGCGGACCCGCCGCGCTGGCCGTCGCGCTGCACCACTCCGGCTGGACCTTCATCCCGGACCTTTGGGCGGAGGTGGACCGCAGGATCGACGTCGGCACCTGGGGCGTCTTCGTGTTCTTCCTGGTCAGCGGCTATATCATCCCCGCATCCCTGGAGCGGCGCGGTGACCTGCGGGTCTTCTGGATCGGCCGCGCCTTCCGCCTTCTCCCCCTGCTGCTCGCCGCGCTCGGCCTGGCGCTCCTTCTCGCGTACGCCGGGGCGTTCGTCCTCCACCCGGGCCTGAGCACGCGTCCGCTGCCCCTGGTCGTCCTCGGGAACGTGACGATGCTGCAGGAACTGCTCGGCGTGCCCGCCGTCATCGACGTGATGTGGACGCTCTCGTACGAGATGGCGTTCTACCTGCTGGCGGTCGGGCTGTTCGCCACGGGGCGGGCGCACCGGTCGGCCGCGACCGCGATCGTCCTGGCGCTGTCGGCCGTACTCCTGGGCCTCCTGCTGCCGGGGCCGGTCATCGGTGGCCGCGCCGACCTGGTCGCGGCGCTTCTCGGGGTCGCGGTGGTCGCGGTCGTGGTGGTGTCGGCGCGGGCGGGGGGCGGGACGCGTACGGCCGCCGCGGTGGCGGGCGGTCTCCTCGGGCTGGCGCTGGTGGTCCTGGGCAGCCGGATCGGCGCCTGGCAGGGCCTGATCATCCTGGCCATGATGTTCGCCGGTACGGCCGTGTACCGCGCCGAGCGGGGGACCATCCGGTGGCGTACCGCCGTCGCCACCGTGCTGACGGTCCTGGCCTGCGGGGTCCTCGCCAAGGACGATCCCGGCTGGGCGCCGGCGATCCTGTTGGCCGCGGGTTTCTTCGCGGCCGGGTTCGCGCTGCGGCGCAGGTCGTTTCCCCGATGGCTCGCCCACCTCGGGGTGATCAGCTTCTCCCTCTATCTGCTGCACCCGCTCCTGCTGCGGATCAGCCCGAACCTCCCGCTGTTCTTCCTCGCCCTGGTGCCGCTCTGCTACCTGACCCACCGCCTGCTCGAGGCCCCCGCTCAACGTCTCGGCAGGCGGCTGGCCAGGTCTTCGGTAAGGGAGTCCGCGCCGGGCGGATCCTAGGACTCGCCAGGTGGCGTAGATCAGGGGGCCACGTACCGCTCGGCGTAGGCGGCGGACGGCTCGGTCGGGGTGATCACGTCGATGAGCACGCCGTCGGGCGCGGCCACGATGAAGTGCCGCTGCCCGAACTCCTCGGTGCGCAGCGTCAGCTCCACCGGAAGCCCGGCCCCCCGTACGAGCCTGTCGTGTTCGGCGTCGACGTCGGCCACCTCGAAGTTGAGGATCAGCCCCCGCACCGCCGAGCGGTATTTCTCCGGCACCGTCGGATGGTCGCGGTCGACGAGCGCCAGCTCGTAGTGCGGCGGCTCCGGCTGTCGCAGGCTCACGTACCAGTCCGTCTCGAACGTCGTCTCGAAGCCGAAGAACCGCCGGTAGAAGTCGTGGGACTCGGCGATTCGATCGGTGCAGACGACCGGGTAGAAGCTCGTGAGGGTCATGCCCTCTCCCTTCGGCTCGGCGAATGGACATACCATCGGTATGTGAGGCTAACATACCACCGGTATGTCAACTGGGGAGGTCGCGGTGGACCGGGCACGGCAACGGCTGGAGACCAGGCGGGCGCTGGTGACCGAGGCGAGGACGCTGTTCGCGCGGCACGGGTACGCCGCGGTGAGCCTGGCGCAGATCGTCGGGGCGGCGGCCGTCACGAAGGGCGCGCTCTACCACCACTTCGAGAGCAAGGCCGCCCTCTTCCACGTGGTCGTCGAGCAGGTGCAGCAGGAGGTCGGCGAGCGGGTCGCGGCGGCGGCGGACGCGTACGACGACCCGTGGGAGCAACTGGTCGCGGGATGCCGGACCTTCCTCGCGGTGAGCCGCGACCCCGACGTGCAGCGGATCATGCTCGTCGACGGCCCCGCCGTGCTCGGCTGGAACGAGTGGCGGGCCATGGACGAGGCGTCCTCGGCGCGGCACCTCACCGAGGCGCTCGGCACGCTGATCGAGGCGGGGATCGTCACCCGCCAGCCCGTGGAGCCGCTCGCCCGCCTCCTGTCCGGCGCGATGAACGAGGCGGCCCTGTGGCTGGCCCGCTCCACGGACCCCGAGGACCTTCCCGCCGTCACCGCGGCCCTGTCGCGCATCCTGGAATCCCTGCGTGACCACCGGTAGGCGACCGGGGCGTTCCTCGTGGTCGGGGTTTCCGCACCCGCCGACGTCGAGACGGCCGGGTCTGCTCCGACTTCTTCGTGACGGCGCCGATCGCGGCGTCGACGGAGCGGAGGAGGCTCGCGATGAGCAAGGTCGTGCTGGATGTGTCGATGTCCCTGGACGGGTTCGTCGCCGGCCCGAACGTCAGGATGGAGGCGGGCATGGGGACGGCGGCGAACGGCTGCACGAGTGGATGGCAGGGGAGGGGCCGGACGGCGAGATCGACCTCGGCGTCCGCCGGCAGGTGGACGCGGCGGTGGGGGCCACCGCCATCGGACGGCGCACGTTCGACCTCGGTGTGGGCCCGTGGGGCGGCACCCCGTGGCCCGGCGTCCCGAGCTTCGTCGTCACCCACCGGACCAGGCATGATCTCATCGGCGACAACGGCGGGACGTTCGCCTTCGACGGGCTGGAGGCCGCTGTCCGGCGCGCGAGGGAGGCCGCGGGGGACAGGGACGTCCTGGTGCTGGGCGCGTACGTCGCTCGGCAGGCGCTGAGGGCGGGCCTGCTCGACGAGGTGCGCATCCACCTCGTTCCCCTGCTGATGGGCGAGGGCACGCCGCTGTTCGCCGAGGACCGGGCCGAGCTGGTCCCGGTGGGGAGACCCGTCACCGGAAGCGTCACCCACCTGCGCTACGGCGTCGCGAGGCCTTAGGACCTGTGCGGGGTCGAGATCAGGGGGTCCGCCTGCGCGGTGGCCTGCGATCCCGGCAGGCCCGTCATCACGCCACCGGGACGGTTTCGCACGGCGGCCGGGTCCGCGGTCGGCTCTGCCGGGTGCCTTCCCGGCCGGGCGTCACCTCGCGCTCGGCCCTGTGCGACGCGCTCAAAGATCCCGGAAACCACCGAATCCCCTCATGAAGCCATGGTTTCGTCAATGCAGCATGAAGTTCGCGCGATGCGTTCGTCTGGCCGATGGCGGGTGCCACCCGCTGACCTAACGTCGAGGTATGTCCAGCTCGCACACCACCTCGATGAGGAACTGACATGGCCTTCGTCACCACCGCTGACGGTACCGAGATCTTCTACAAGGACTGGGGCAGCGGGCAGCCGGTCGTCTTCAGCCACGGCTGGCCGCTCAACGCCGACATCTGGGACGACCAGCTGAAGCTGGTCGCGGACCACGGTTTCCGGGCCGTCGCGCACGACCGCCGGGGGCACGGTCGTTCCGGCCAGCCCTGGAACGGCAACGACATGGACACCTACGCCGACGACCTGGCCCGGCTGATCGAAACCCTCGACCTGCGCGAGGTGATCCTGGTCGGGCACTCCACCGGCGGTGGCGAGGTGACCCGCTACATCGGCCGGCACGGCACCTCCCGCGTCGCCAAGGCCGTCCTGCTGGGCGCGGTCCCGCCGCTCATGCTGAAGACCGACGCCAATCCCGAGGGCCTGCCGATCGAGGTGTTCGACGACATCCGCGCGGGGGTCGCGGGCGACCGCTCGCAGTTCTACAGGGACCTCAGCATGCCCTTCTACGGCTTCAACCGGCCCGGCGCGGAGGTGTCGGAGGGGGCGAGGGACGCCTTCTGGATGTGGAGCATGCAGGTGGGCCTCAAGGGGGCGTACGACTGCGTCAAGGCCTTCTCCGAGACCGACTTCACCGAGGACCTCCGGCGCTTCGACATCCCGACCCTCATCGCGCACGGCGACGCCGACCAGATCGTGCCCATCGTCGCCGCCGGCCCGAAGTCGGCCGAACTGGTCAAGGGCGCCACCCTGAAGGTCTACCCGGGCAGGCCGCACGGCCTGGTCGGCGCCTACAGGGACGAGTTCAACGCCGACCTGCTGGCCTTCGCCAGGTCCTGAGACGGTCCGGCTCCTGGGAGGATCCGGCTCCCGGGAGGATCCGGGCCCTCGGACGGTCCGACGTCCGGGGGTTCGACGTCCCGGGCGAGACCGCCGCCCAGGACGGGTGCGACACTGCCTGACCACGCTCGCGAACGTTCGAGGTTCGAGGTTCGAAATCGTTCGGGAGCGCACGATTCTCTTTTCATGCCGTACGGTTCGCGTTCCACGCCGTACGGTTCCCTTTTCGGGCCGTACGATTCCCGTTCCGCGCCACAGGGGCCGGCCGCTCCGATGTCCGGTGTCCGGCGGGGCCGCGATCCCCTCAGGCGTGCGAAGGCCGCGAGGGCCGCGAGGGCAGCGAGGGCTGCGACGGACGTGACGTCGCGAGGCGTCGCTGCTCCTCCTCGACGATCTGACGGGCCAGGGTCTGTTCCGAGATGTCGACCGCGTCGGGGGTGGACTCGGCCAGGTCGCTGCGGCGGGCGTAGGTGTCGAAGAGCCCGACCTTGCCGCGGAGGATGTCGAGCATGCGCTGGTCGACGCTGTCGGCCGTCAGGAGGCGGTGCACCTGGACCTTGCGGACCTGCCCCATGCGGTGGGCGCGGGCCACGGCCTGGCTCTCCATGGTCGGTTTGACCTGGGGCTCGCAGATGATCACCACTGAGGCGGCCTGCAGGTTGACGCCGATCCCGCCTGCCTGGATCTGGCTGAGCAGCACGGCATGGCCGGGGGCCGCCGTGAACTCGTCGATGACCTGCTGCCGGCGGGCGGTGCCGAGGTCGCCCGAGATCGGCCCGTGGATTCGGCCGCCGGGGTCACCGGGGGATCCCGGGGCGCCGGTGCCCCCGAGAGCTTCGTGGACGGCGGTCATGACGTCGCGGAAGTAGGAGAAGACCACGACCTTGAGATCGTTGCCCGCCGCCTCGTCGACGAGTTCCAGCAGCCTCTGTAGCTTGGCCGACGTCTCCGGCACGGCGTAGGCGGCACGGCGCATCGCCATGAAGTTCCCGTCGGCCACCGCCTTCCGGTAGGCGGCGAGGTCCGCCGGGCTGAACTCCTCCCACTCGTCCACGTGGACGAGGTCGGGCAGCTCGGTGAGCACGTCTTCCTGGTTGCGGCGCAGGTAGACCGGTGCCACGGCCCTGCGGAAGGCCTGCCCTCTCGCGGCCCCCGCCCCCGCCACCGTCGCCAGCGCCGCGGTGTCGCCGTTCCGGATGCCCGGAAGCAGATCGGGCCTGAGGTAGCCGATCAGGTTGCGGAACTCCTCGACGCGGTTCTCCATCGGGGTCCCGGTCATGAAGAGCACCCGGTCGGTACGGCCGCACCACCGGGCGACGGCCTGGGAACGCCGGGCGGCCGGGTTCTTGACGTAGTGCGCCTCGTCGACCACGAGCATCCCGAGCGCGACGTCGCCGGGGACCTCCAGCCGGTGCAGGGTGTCGATGGTGGTCACGGCGACGCCACCGGTGCGGATCCATTCCGCCAGGGCGGCGGTCCGGCCGCCGCCGCGCAGGGAGTAGGCCCGCAGCGTGCTGCGGGCCTCGATCTCGCGTACCCAGTTGATCAGGACGCTGGCCGGGCAGGCCACCAGGAAGTGCCTCTCGCCGCGCGCCCAGAGGTGCGCGAGGGCGGCGACGGCCTCGATGGTCTTGCCCAGGCCCATCTCGTCACCCAGGATCACCCGCCGCTGGGCGAGGGCGAAGCGGGCGCCGAACGACTGGTAGCCGCGCAGGGAGACCCGGCGGTGGGTGTCGTCGAGGTCCTGGGCCTTGACCCGCGCGGAGATGTCGTCGGGCAGGAAGCCCTCCGAGGCGACACGGTCGGGTTCCGTGGCCGCGAGCTCGGCGAGCAGGTTGTAGTACTCGGACGCGCGGAGCTCGAAGTCGACCCACGCCTCGATGCCGGAGACCGGCGGGCGCAGCAGGTCCACGGAGGCCTGGCCGAAGAGCAGCGCCGTGTCGGACGCGTTCGCCTCCGCGATCACGTCCTCGATCCGCGCGACGGCCTCCTGCGCACGGCGACGACCTCCCTGGCCCGCGAGCAGCATCCGCAGCCACCCGCGAGCGGGTTGCGCGGCGGGCAGGAGCGAGGCCAGCGTCCGCTCGATCCTCCGCGCGGCGCCGCTCGCGCGTGGCAGGTCGGGGCCGGCGTTCACCAGCCGGTTCAGCGCGATCAGCAGGTCCGTGGTCTCGTCGTCCTGCCGGTCGACGTCGATCCGCAGCGCCACCGTCTCCTCCACCGCCTTGGCGATCTGCTCGGCGGCGGCGTGCGCCTGTCTCGCGTTCCACGCCCCGACCCCGGGGAGCAGTTGGAGCGCGTACGGTGTGGTGTCCAGGATGTCGAGGATCGTCTGGTAGCCGGCCTGTTCGAGGGCCTTGATCCGAAGCCGCCCCACGGTGACGTCCTTCAGGCGCGTCAGGGGAATCGACCCCAGCTCCTCGCGTGCCAGGCGCGTACGCACGGAGGCCAGCGCCCGCTGGGCGTCGGCGCGCGCCCGCGCGTCATCGGCGAGCAGCGTGCGCGCGTGGGACCGGAGGCGACCCGCCCTCTGGAAGAGGGCCCTGACCTGCCTGGGGGTGGAGGCCGGGTCTTCTCGCTCGACGTCGCCCAAGCTCTCGTCCCTCCCGTCACGGCTCGATCGCGGTAGTTCACCGTCGTCAACCACCCGACCGGTTGTCAACGATCGGCCAGGCCGGACACGGCGTCACACCCTTTTGCCCGCTGATGAGCCGTTCATGGGTTACGGGAAGAACCTGATGAACGGCCTGGCCGGGCCGGGGCCCCGATTCCACCGCGACCCCACCGCCCGCCGGGCACGTGCCGGGACCGATTGTCGGTGTCTCCTGGCAGAATCCGCGTGTTCCGAACGTGAGTGGCCGAAGGTGGAGTGAGACGGATGTCAGATCGAGGGAACGCGCCGCTGGTACGGCTCGACCCGTGGGCGGAGACCGATCTCGACCTGCTGCGGCGCATCAACGCGCCGGAGATGACCGATCACCTGGGAGGCCCGGAGACCGAGGAGAAACTCCTCGACCGGCACAGACGGTATGTCGACATCGCGGGGAAGGAGACCGGCCGGATGTTCAGCGTCGTCCTGCTCCCCGGGCTCCAGCGGGTCGGCAGCATCGGATACTGGGAACGGGCCTGGCGGGGCGAGACCGTGTACGAGACCGGCTGGAGCGTCCTGCCGGAGTTCCAGGGCAGGGGCATAGCGGTCGCGGCGGCCCTGGCCGTCATCGCCAGGGCGAGGGAGGAGGGCAGGCACCGCTACGTCCACGCGTACCCCTCCGTCGACCATCCCGCGTCGAACGCGATCTGCCGGAAGGCCGGGTTCCAGTTCGTCGCCGAGTGCGACTTCGAGTACCCGCCGGGAAACGCCATACGGTGCAACGACTGGCTCGTGGACCTCGCCGCGGAGACGTGAGACGTTCCGCTCGGGCGGGGCCGGACGCCGCGCTGGAAGGGGGCGCGGGCGTCTCTCCCGGCCGTACGGCGAGTCGCCCCTCCCATGGGTGCGAGTCCGTAATAGTGCACTTTGGGGGCTGAGTGTGCATTCCTGCGCAGAAGGAAGCGTCGACTGTTTCTAGTGTCCGTGGTGTCCGAACGGCACGACCCCTCACC
>NZ_JBPXMC010000010.1:0-272418 GCF_051918885.1 Streptosporangium sp. OZ121 | reverse complement strand
GGCCGTGATCCGCAAGCTCAACGCCATCACCCCGCCCGCCACCGCCTTCGACGCCGCCTTCTCCTCGGACTGAACCCCCGGCCGAAGGCTGAGACGCGCACGGTGAACACGGCCGGGTCACCGGTCCGCCCCGCTCAGGTGGGCGGCCCGGTGACCCGGCCGAGGATCGGATCGGACGTGCCTCAGTCCATGACGACGATCTGGCGCAGCACCTCGCCGCCCCTGAGCGCCGCCACGGCGTCGTTGAGGTCGGCGAGCTTGATACGAGAGCTGATCATGCTCTCCAGGTCGAGCTTGCCCGCCTTGTAGAGCCTCGCGAAGAACGGGAAGTCGCGCCGGACGTCCGAGCCGCCGTACAGCGAGCTGAGGATGTTCTTGCCCTCGAACAGCAGGTTGAAGGCGCTCAGCGGGACGGTGTCGTCCATCGCGCCCGCGCCCACCACGATCGTGTCGCCGCCCCGGCGGGTGGCCTGCCAGGCCGTCATGATGGCGGCGGACTTGCCGACGGCCTCGAAACCGTAGTCGAACCCGGCGCCGCCGGTGAGCGTGCCGACCGCGTCCATGAGCTGGTCCGGGGTGATGGCGTGGGTCGCGCCGACCTTCTTGGCGAGGGCGTGCTTGGACTCCAGCGGGTCGATCGCGAGGATCGTGGTGGCGCCGGAGATGCGGGCCCCCTGGATCACCGACAGGCCGATGCCGCCCGCGCCGACCACGGCGACGGTCGAGCCCGCCCGCACCTTGGCCGTGTTCAGCGCCGCGCCCACACCGGTGGTGATCCCGCAGCCGATCAGGGCCGCCGCCTCGAACGGTACGTCGGGATCGACCTTGATCGCGCCCTGCCAGGGCACGACGACCTCCTCGGACCAGCTGCCGCACCCGGCCATGCCGAACGCCGGGGTGTCGCCGCCGTAGCGGAAGCGGGCGTTGACGAAGCTGTCCATCACGTACGTCATGCACAGGAACGGCTGGTTCACCAGGCAGTTCGCGCAGCTGCCGCATGCCGGGGTCCAGTTGAGGATGACGTGGTCGCCGGGCTGGACCGAGGTCACGTGGTCGCCGACCTCGACGACCACGCCCGCGCCCTCGTGACCGGGGATGACCGGCAGCGGCATGGGCAGCACGCCGCTGATCACCGACAGGTCCGAATGGCAGACACCGGTGGCCCTGATCTTGACGCGGACATCCGTCGGGCCTACCGGCGCGAGGGTGAAGTCGTCGCGGATGTCGAGCTTGTCGTCGCCGACGGCATGCAGAAGCGCACCACGCATGGGGGGTCCTCCTAGTTCTCCTCAAGGGAGAGGGCGGCTTTGGGACAGGACCGGACCGCGTGCCGGACGCGGTCCATCATCTCCGGCGGCGGCTCAGGCAGCAGCAGGTGCAGCTGGTCGTCGTCGTCGAGCTCGAAGACCTCCGGGGCGAGTCCCATGCAGATCGCATTGGCCTCGCAGACCAGATAGTCGACGTTGATTTTCATACGGGCCTCCTAACCGGGAATGGCGAGCTTACGGTGATCCCAGGAGATCACTCGACTCGGCTCGACCACGAAGGCGACCCTTTTGCGGCCGGTGTAGGCCACGTACTCCGCGAGGAGTTCCTCCGCGTCGGGCATCCCGGCCATCCGTCTGGCCACGTTCATACCGACGTCGAGGATGCCCTCGGGGTCGTCGATCCTCCGCGCGACCCCGTAGACCAGGACGCCGCGCAGGTCGGAGTATTCGTCCCCGGCCTCGATCAGGCAGCTCACCCGGGCGTCGCGCTGGATGTTGAGTGTCTTCTGCGCCTTGCCGTAGGTCCAGAACGAGATTTTGCCCTCGGTCAGCCCGTAGAACATGGTCACCATGTGCGGTGTCCCGTCAGGGTTGATCGTGCCGAGTTGCAGCTTCCGTGACTCTCCGACGAAAGCCGTCACCTCGTCGTCGGACATCACGATGCGGGCGCGCTGGTTCACGGTGCAAAGTAGAACACGTTCCACAAGGTCGGGCAAGGGCATTCGGAATGTTGTTCGGTCTCGGTAGTCTGCTGCGATGAGCATCGCCACCATGCCGGCCGACCTGCTGTACGCCGCCCAGCGCGCCAAGGGTTTCATGCCACACCAGGAGGGGATCGCGCTGTTCGAGATCGCGGCCGAGTACGGCCCGCGCGGCCCGATCTGCGAGATCGGCAGTTACTGCGGGAAGTCCGCCGTCTACCTCGGGGCGGGGGCCCGGCAGGCCGGGTCCGTCGTCTTCACCGTCGACCACCACCGGGGCTCCGAGGAGATCCAGCCGGGCTGGGCCCACCACGACCCCACGCTGATGGACCTCCGCTTCGGCAAGATGGACTCGCTGCCCACGTTCCGGGCCACCATCGCCTCCGCCGGTCTGGAGGACGAGGTCGTCGCGATCGTCGGCAGGTCCGAGCGCGTCGCCGCGCTGTGGAACACCCCGCTGGCGATGCTCTTCATCGACGGCGGCCACTCCGAGGATCCGGTGACCAAGGACTACGAGGGGTGGGCGCCGCACGTCATGCCGGGCGGTGCCCTGGTCTTCCACGACATCTACCCGGACCCGGCCAAGGGCGGGCAGGCTCCCTACCGCGTCTACCAGCGAGTGCTCGCCTCCGGCGCGTTCAAGGAGATCCGGCAGGAGGGCTCGCTGCGGGTGCTCGAACGGGTCGGTCCCGGTATCGGCTGAGCTCCTCGGACGACCCGCCCGCCACCGGACCGCCGGCGCCGGGCGGGTGGAGGCGGTCGTGAAGGGCCACCCGGAGACTCCGGCCCGCACCGACGACCACCGGGGCGAGGAACAGCCCGAAGACGACGTGGAACTGGACGAGCAGCCCGTAGACCGCCGCGGTGGCCAGGCCGAACACGACCTGGTCGCGCGGCCTGGCCGGGGACGTGGCAGGGTCGATGATCATGTATCCGGTGTAGAGGGCGAAGGCCGTCCCGGTCATCGGCAGCAGGGCGCCGACCGCCGACACGTCTGTCAGCCCTCCCCTGACCAGCGCCTGCAGGGCGAACCCGCCGACCCAGCCGAGGACCAGCGGCAGCCTCCCCGCGAGCCTGGCGTTCACCGCCGTTCCCCAGACCAGCACGGCCAGCGGCACGACCAGGTCGAACGGCCCCGAGACCCACGCGGTGAACTGGTACGCCGGAGCGAGCCCGACCCACGGGAACAGCAGCAGCACGGCGACGACCCCGAAGGCCGCCGGGTTCAGGAACGGCCTGCCCGGCGCGTCCTCGGCGCCCCGCCCCGCCCCGCCGGCCTCTCTCGCCGTCTCCGGCGTCTCCCGCGCCTTCGGGACCCGCGGCGTCCGCGGCGCCCGCACGCGGAAGACGTACGTGCCGCCGACGCCGACGAGGACGGCCAGCGCGACCGGCATCAGGTGCCCGTTGCCGTACAGCAGCATCGCGCAGAGCAGGCCGCAGACGTAGGAGGGCAGGAAGAAGCCGGCGACCCGGGCGCGGGGCACCCCGAGGTAGCGGGCCGGGCGCCGCCGCGACCACGCCTCCACGGTCTCCAGCGCGAACTCGGCGGTCACGCCGGTGAGCACGCCGACCACCGGCGCCAGGCAGGACTGCTCGAACCCGAGCACGGTGTGCCCGAGCACGGTGATCAGGGTGAGGGACTCCGCCAGCCGCCGGAACGCCTCGTCCCGCTTCCGGTGGTCCAGATCGCGGTGGTCCCGGTTCCGGTCGTTCCGGTTCCGTCCTTCTCGCCTCCGGTCGGCGTTCACGGCCGCCGGACCTCCGCGGCGTGGCCGCCGGCCAGCAGGATCCGGTGCCAGCCGGGCTCCAGGGACAGCGACGCGGTACGGGCGCCGCCGCAGGCGTCCCTCCAGGAGATCTCGACGGGGACGGTGGCGCCCGGCAGGTCGTCGCCCAGGCCGAACAGCAGCTCGGGCGCGGAGACGCCGTTGTGGCCGTTGGCGGGGTAGAGCTGCCTGCTGCGCGTGACCCCGCCGGGCAGGCGCACCGTGGCGACGGCTCCGATGGCGGGCCGTGTCGGCCCGGGTCGCGCCCGCCCCGTGAGCGTCCGCGCGGGGGGTGACTCGGTGGCCGTGCCGCAGGCGCCCGCGGGGAGGCGGAGCCGCAGGCCCACGAACGGGGCCGTCGGGCCGTGGTTGCGGTAGAGCACCGACGCGGACCACTGGTTGGCGACCGCGAAGTCCAGCCGCCCGTCGTCGTCGACGTCGCCCACGGCGAACGCCCGGCTGACCGTGCCGCCGTCACCGTCACCGTCACCGTCACCGTCACCGTCACCGTTACCGTCGCTGTCGCCGCCGACACCGGCCCGCCGCGCCACGTCCACGTAGCGGCCGTCCGGGCCCCTGGTGAAGAAGGTGTTGGTGTCGCGGCCCGACAGGTCGTCCCCGGCCCGCAGGTCCGGCCACAGCGAGGGGCGGGACAGGAGCAGGTCGTTGGCCGAGGCCGCCTCCCGCAGCCGCGCCCACCGGTCGACCTCGCCCCTGACGAACCCGGTCGCGTGCATGATCTCGTCGACGCCGTCGTTGTCGAAGTCGGCGGCCTTGACGTCCCAGGACCAGCCGCTGCGGCTCAGCCCCAGCTCCTCGCCGAGGTCGTCGTACGGCGCGTGACCCTCGTGGAGCCCGCCGGGTCGTGAGACGAAGGCGAAGTTGCTCTCGTGCGACGCGTGGTCCCCGGTGAGGTTGCTCACCAGGATGTCCGGCCTGCCGTCGGCGTTGAGGTCGGTGAAGGCCACCCCCATCCCCGTGAACGAGTCGTGGCCGAGGACCCGGGAGTGGGGAGTCGTCAGGTGCCGGGTGCCCCGGGCCTCGGTGAACCGGATCCTGCCGGGCACCGACTCGTTGACCAGCAGGTGGTCGGGGCCGAAGTCGTTGGCCACGTACAGTTCGGGCCGCCCGTCGCCGTCCAGGTCCTGGGCGCCCAGCGCGAGGGTCCAGCCCCCGCCTCCCGTACCGCCCTCGACCTCGTCGAACACCCCCTCGGCCTCGGTGAACACCGCGGGTCCCGTCGCCCGGTAGAGCCGGTCGCCGCCCCCGTTGGCCGCGGCGGACAGCGAGTCGGGCATCACGGCGTCGCCGCGGTCGGCGCCGCCGCCCAGCACCCTGACGCCGTCGGGGAAGTAGTTGCCGAAGACCAGGTCGAGGCGGCCGTCCCCGTCGAAGTCACCGGCCGTGGCGGCGCTGGTGTTCCAGATCTCCGGTTCGCCGGTCAGCGCGCGGTGGCGGAAGGCCGCGCCGGACGGGGGCGCCCCGGGCACGCGCAGGAACAGGGAGGGGGAGCGGCCCCAGTAGTAGACGACCAGGTCCTCCCAGCCGTCCTGGTCGAGGTCTGCGGGCAGGCACCCGGTCGGAGCCTCGTGCCGCCCGCGCTGCGGGGGGACCAGCGTGAACGGCCGGTAGCCGCGGGAGGTCCCCGGCGCCGGCCTGACGGTCACCGTGTCGCGGCGGGGGTCGACCAGGCACAGGTCGTCGGCGACGACCTCGTCGTCCACGTCGAACAGGGCCACCCCGGCACCCAGCGACGACACCCGGCTCCGGAGGTTCGCGTACCCCGGCGCGACCGGCCGCAGGACGCGGTCACCGGGCTCCGCGGGCGGGCCCAGCCGCCTCGCGTGGAAGGAGAAGCCGGCGGACGCCTCCACGGCCGAGGTGTCCGGCAGGGCGGTCAGCCTCCACCCGGCGGTCGCGGCCACCAGGGCCAGGACTCCCGCCGCGTACCTGCGAACCCCCGGCACCGTTCCCACCGCCCTCCGCATCGTGGTCATGAGTGGTCATGAGTGGTCATGAGTGGTCATGAGTGTCATGAATCGCGGTCGCGCCGTGCCCAGGCCTTCCGGATCCCCGCCCGCCAGGCCTGGTAGTGGTCGTCGCTGTGCGCGTTGTGGCCCAGCGCGACGAGCGCGGTGTCGGTCCAGCCCGCCGCCTCGTCCACCTCGGCCCCGCACAGCACGGGGGCGGCGGCGACGGTGTGCTCGGGGACGACGGCCGAGATCAGCCGGGCGGCGCAGGCGAGGGCGCAGCCCTGGGCGAGGTGGGCGCGGAAGCCGTCCTCGGCCGCGGCCGCGGCCAGCCGCCCCAGGTCCGCGCCGCTCGCGCCCCCGGTGTACGTGGCGGCCAGGCCCACCCCGCTCCACAGGTCGGCGCGGCGTCCCGCGGGGAACTCGGCGACGCGCAGCACGACGTCGCCCGCCCCCGCGCACTCGTGGAACCAGAGCATCCGCCCCAGCCCCTGGTCGAAGATCGCCCGCCGCGTCCGGTCCATCAGCCCGGCCGTGCGCTGGCGTCCCACCGTCCGGTCGGAGGAGAAGAAACCCTGGTGGAAACCGAAGCCGTCGTGGGCCAGCCAGCGCAGCAGCGGATGCACCGAGTGGACGCCCCACATCGGCCGCAGCCGCATGCGGGCGTACGCCCGGCCGGTGCCCATGTGGATGAGGTGCGGGTGGCGCAGGCCCTGCCCGCTCAGCAGCTCCCTGAGCCGGCGCCCGCCGGTGAGGGTGAGCACGTCGAGGGTGGCGCAGGCCATGCCCGCCCCCTCGTACGCGAAACCGCGCAGGTCCTCGCGGAGGTCGTCGATCCGCTCGGTCTCCCCGGCGACCACCGCGTTGAAGCCGGAGACGAACGCCCCGCCCGCGCCCTCCAGGAGCTCGCGCGCCGGCCCCAGCCGGAACCGCCGCACCCCGAACCCCATCCGGGCCGGGTCCTGCCACAGCAGCCGGGCCATGCCCTTCGGCCTGGCCGGGGTGAGGGACTCCCGGGGCTCCGGAGGCGGGGACGGATCCGGCGCTCGCGGCGGGTCCGAGGGCTCGGGCGGGTTGTTCGAGGCTTCGGACGGGTGCGGGGGCTCGAAAGGACGCGGGGGTTCGCGGTGGGACGGAGGGGAGGCCGGGGAGTCCTGGAGGTCAGGAGGGGCGGGAGGAGCCGGCGCTTCCGGCGCCTCCGGCAGGGGTGGGAGGTAGGCGTGATCGGGAGGACCCGAAGCGCCCGGCGTGCCGGAAGGCGTCGGGAGGTCCGGGATGTGGGAGGGCATCGGGAGGTCCGGCGTGCCGGGAGGCGCCGGGGTGCGGGAGGTCGCGGGGAGGTCCGGCGAATCGACGGCCTCGGTGCCGGTTCTCGCGTCGGCCGTCTCGGCGTCGTCGCTCTGAGCCACCGTCCGAGTGCCCTCCGCGTTACTCACGGACCCGAACGTAGTGAGCCGCCTCCGGCCCTTCAAGCACCGCGTTTCTGATTCCGTGCAAAGAAAACGCCGCAGGCCCGGCCGGGAGTCCCGCAGGGCCCGCCGGCCGGGGCTCCGCACGACCTCTCCGCGGCCGTGGTCGAGGCCGTGGATGTGGATGGGTCGAGGACGGGTCGTGACGGGAGGCGCGGGACCGGGGACTAGCTTCTGGAACGGGCGTGGCTGCAGCCGCAGGCGGCGGTGGGCCGGTCGGTCACGTACGCGCCCGCGTCGCGGAAGATGCCCGAGGCGGGGGTGTGCCCGGCCAGCGCGTCGGCGGCGAGCACGACCGCGGCCGCGGTGTAGGCCGAGCGCTCGTGCGGGAAGTGCTTCTCGTTCACGAACTGCCAGCCGGTCCAGTACGAGCCGTCCTCGTGCCGCAGGTGCTGCATGTCCGAGAAGAGTTTCGACGCCCGCTCCCGGTCGCCCAGGGCGTCGAGGGCCAGCACCAGCTCGCACGTCTCGGCGCCGGTCACCCACGGCTGGTCGGAGACGCAGCGGATGCCGAGGTCCGGTTCCACGAACGTGTCCCACTCCTCGGCCAGCCGCGCCTCCGCGGCCGGGCCGCGTACCGCGCCGCCCAGGATCGGGTAGTACCAGTCCATCGAGAAGCGGCTCTTGTCGGCGAACGCCTCGGGGTGGGCGGCCAGCACGTGGCCGAGCTGGTCGGCGGCGAGCTCCCAGTCGGGTTGCGGATCGCCCAGGTGCTCGCCGAGCAGCACGCCGCAGCGCAGGCCCTGGTGGATGGAGGCGCAGCCGGTCAGCAGGGCGTACCCGGCGGGCCTGCCGTCGGCCGCGCGCTCCCAGACGATCTCACCCCGGGTGGTCTGCAGGCCGACCACGAAGTCCAGCGCCGCCCGGACGACCGGCCACATCCGCCGCGCGAACTCCTCGTCCCCGGTCACCAGCAGCTCGTGCCAGACGCCGACCGCGACGTACGCGGCGTGGTTGGACTCCCCGCCCTGCTCGACGGCCTCGCCGCCGACCAGCTTCATCGGCCAGGAACCGTCGGCCCGCTGCGTGCGGACCAGCCAGTCGTACCCCCGGCGGACCGGGTCGGTGAGCCCCGCCACGCTCATCGCCATCAGGCACTCGATGTGGTTCCAGGCGTCCACGTGCCCCTCGGGCCACGGGACGCCGCCGTCGGGCTCCTGCACCGCCGCGATGCTCCACGCGGTCCGGACGACCTGTTCCCACTGCATTTCCCACCCCATGGAGCCGCTCACCGCTTCTCCCTCAGAGCTCACGCAGGCTTCCGGACGTAGAGCACCACGCTCTTGCCGATGAGCGGGTTGAGCACCGCCTCGGCGATCCTGGTGGCGGCGGGACGCTTCATGATGTCCCAGACCAGCAGCTCGTGGTACGCCTTGGCGAGCGGGTGGTCGTCGTTGCCGACGCCGACCGCGCACTTGATCCACCAGTACGGCGCGTGCAGGCCGTGGGCGTGGTGGTGCGGGCCGATGGTGAAGCCCGTCGACTTGAGCTTCGCGCTCAGCTCGGCCAGCGTGTAGATGCGGACGTGCCCGCCGGGAGCGGTGTGGTACGCCTCGTCGAGTGCCCAGCAGATCCGTTCGGGCAGGAAGCTCGGCACGGTGACGGCCGCCTGGCCGCCCGGCTTGAGCACCCGGAAGATCTCGCGCATCGCGGCCATGTCGTCGGGGATGTGCTCCAGCACCTCGGCCGCGATCACCCGGTCGAAGCTGCCGTCCTCGAACGGCATGTCGAGCGCGTCGCCCGTCACGGTGTCCGCCGTCGCCTCGGGCGGCACCTCCCCGGCCTTGTCCATCGCGGCGAACATGCTCGCCACGCCCTCCAGCTCCTTGGCGTCCATGTCGAAGGCCACCACGTCGGCACCGCGCCGCAGTACCTCGAAAGCATGCCGTCCGCCGCCACAGCCCAGGTCCAGGACTCGGTTCCCCGGTCCCACGGGCAGCCGGTCGAAGTCGACAGTCAGCACTCGCCGCTCCTCTTCACAGGTGGTCGTTCGGGATGTCGCTCACTTCGCGCGGCGGGCCTGGATGGCCTCGTGGTAGGCCTCCACGGTCCGCTTGGCGACGACGTTCCAGGTGAAGCGTTCCATCACCCGGTCGTAGCCCTTGCGGCCCACCGCCGCCCGCTCCTCGGGGGAGTCGTGCAGGCGGCGCAGCACCGCGGCCAGCTCCTCGGGGTCGCCCGGGGCCACCTGCACTGCGGCGTCGCCGACGACCTCGGGCAGCGCCCCGGTGCGGCTGGCGACCAGCGGGGTGCCGCACGCCATGTGCTCGACGGCCGGGAGCGAGAAGCCCTCGTACAGGGAGGGGACGACCGAGATCTCCGAGGTGGCGATCAGCTCGCCCAGCTCGGTGTCGGAGATGCCGTGGACGAACCTGACCCGGTCCTGCAGCGCCAGCTCGGCGACGAGCTTCTCGGTCGGGCCGCCGGGGGTGGGCCTGCTGACCACGGTGAGGTTGACGTCGCGCTCGGTGGCGAGCTTCGCCACCGCCCGCAGCAGCGTCGCGACGCCCTTCATCGGGGAGTCGGCGCTGGCCACCGCGACGATGGAGCCGGGCCGCTTGGGCATCTCCGGGCGCGGGTGGAAGTAGCGGGTGTCGACGCCCAGCGGGATGAGCCGCATGTTCTTCTGCGGCACGTTGAAGTCGCGGTGGATGTCGGCGAGGGACGACTCGCTGACGGTCAGGATCGGGTTGAGCCGCGGCGCGACCTTGGCCTGCATGCGCACGAAGCCGTACCAGCGCCGCATGGGGATCTTCTTGCGCAGCGTCGCGGCCTTCAGCTCGATGCGCCGGTCCACGCTGATCGGGTGGTGGATGGTCCCGACCACCGGGAACAGCTTCTGGATGCCGAGCACGCCGTAGCCGAGGGTCTGGTTGTCCTGCACGACGTCGAAGTCGCCGACGCGCTTCTTCAGCTCGCGGTACGCCCGCAGGCTGAAGGTGAGCGGCTCGGGGAATCCTGCGGTCCACATGGTGCCGACTTCGAGCAGGTCGATCCAGTCGCGGTACTCCCGCAGCCCGGGGGTGCGGAAGGGGTCCTCGTCGCGGTACAGATCCAGGCTGGGGATCTTGGTGAGGACGACGCCCTCGTCGAGCTCCGGGTAGGGCTGGCCGGAGAAGACCTCCACGCTGTGCCCGAGGGCGACCAGCTCGCGGCTGAGATGACGCAGGTAGACGCCCTGCCCACCACAGGTCGGCTTGCTGCGGTACGACAGCAGCGCGACGCGCAGTGATTCAGCACCCGGCACGGCAACCCCCTTCTCAACCTGTCCGAAAAGGGGACAGGTACCGTGAAAGATGACCTTAGTCCTCGGACCCTACCATTCATGAGCTCTGTTGCACTTGATGTGGAATTGTTCCTAGATCGTGCTTCACGGGGTGCGAACTGGGAAGTTAGCCTTACCGAGCGTGATTCGGTGTAACGCGTTCTAGGCATGCTGTGCCGTGGGGTGCTGGTGCCCGCCGGGGGGTGTGCGGGTACATTCGCCATCAAACGGCACAAGACCAGGCATAGGTCGCCGCCCCCGCAAGCGAGGAGGACGCGTTGGCCAGGCGCGCGCTGATCACCGGTATCACCGGGCAGGACGGTTCCTATCTGGCCGAGTGCCTGCTCAGTCAGGGCTACGAGGTCTCCGGCCTCGCCCGAGGGCAGGCCAACCCCCGCGTATCGCGGCTTCGCAAGCTTCTCCAGGACGTCCAGCTCGTCCGGGGTGACCTGCTCGACCAGGGCTCGCTGATCTCCGCCGTCGAGAAGGTCCAGCCCGACGAGGTCTACAACCTGGGCGCCATCTCCTTCGTCCCCATGTCGTGGGAGCAGGCCGAGCTCACCGCGGAGGTGACCGGCATGGGCGTGCTGCGCATGCTCGAGGCCATCCGGGTCTGCTCGGGCATCTCCTCCTCGCGCACGGCGGCGGGCTCGGGCCAGATCCGGTTCTACCAGGCCTCCTCCTCGGAGATGTTCGGCCAGGTCCGCGAGACCCCGCAGACCGAGATCACCCCCTTTCACCCCCGCTCGCCGTACGGGGTGGCCAAGGCGTACGGGCACTTCCTGACGCAGAACTACCGCGAGTCGTACGGCATGTACGCGGTGTCGGGGATCCTGTTCAACCACGAGTCCCCGCGCCGGGGAGCCGAGTTCGTCACCAGGAAGGTGACGCTCGGCGTGGCCAGGATCAAGCTCGGCCTCGCCTCCGAACTGCGCCTGGGCAACATGGAGGCACGGCGCGACTGGGGGTTCGCCGGAGACTACGTCCGCGCGATGCACCTGATGCTCCAGGCGGACACGCCGGAGGACTACGTGATCGGCACCGGCCGCACCCACACCGTCCGCGACCTCGTGGAGGCCGCCTTCGCCGCCGCCGGGCTCGACTGGGAGCGGTACGTGGTCACCGACCAGAACCTGCACCGTCCGGCGGAGGTCGACCTGCTGTGCGCCGACCCGAAGAAGGCCCGCGTCCAGCTCGGCTGGGAGCCCACGGTCACCTTCGAGGAACTCGTGGCGATGATGGTCGAGTCGGACGTCAAGCTGCTCTCCGAGGGCGGCGACCCCGACCAGGACTCCTCCTGGCCCTGAGCCTCCCCGTTCCCGAGCCTCCCGTCCCCGGGCTTCCTGCGCCCGGGGCCTTTTTCCGTCCCCGGGGCCTTTTCCCGTTCGTGGGCCGGCCCGGAGAGGCCCCGCCCCGGCGCCGGGGCGACTCCGGGTGACCCCGAAGGGGCGTCGAAGGGGCCCCGAAGCGGTGCCGAAGCGGCCCGGGCGCTCCCGCCCGGCCTGATCCCGCGGGCTCTCGCCCGCTAGGCGAGTCGGAACGTCTCGTCTTGACAGTGTGCGCGACAGGGGCGATGCTGTACCCATTGACGAGACGGAACGTATCGTTTCTCAAGAGCCCCGAAGATTCGACAGAGGAGAAACCATGTCCCGACGTGCGCACATCGCGATGGTCAGCATCCCCGCGCCGGGCCACGTGAACCCGAGCATCGAGGTGATCAGGGAGCTGGTGGCGCGCGGGCACCGGGTGACCTATGCCAACGACCCCTCCTTCGCCGAGGTGATCACCGGCGCCGGGGCCGAGCTCGTCCCGTACACCTCGACCCTGCCCATGGGCGACACCGCCGAGTGGCCGGAGGATCCGATCGCCCAGCTCAACGTCTTCCTCGGCGACGCGATCTCGATGCTGCCGCAGCTCCGCGCCGCGTACGAGAACGACCGGCCTGATCTGTTCCTCTACGACATCGGGGGTTACACGGCCCGGGTGCTCGCGGAGAACTGGGACATCCCCCTGATGCAGCTCTCGCCGACCTACGTGGGCTGGGAGGGTTACCGGGAGGACATGGCGCCGATGCTCGAGGAGCTGAGGAGGGCCCCGGGCGGGGCCGAGCACTACCGGCGGTTCGAGGAGTGGCTGCGCGACAACGGCATCCACGGCATCGACTCCGACGACTTCGGGGGCCGCCCGCCGCGGGCGCTGGCGCTCATCCCGAAGGTCATGCAGCCCAACGCCGACCGGGTCGATCCCGCCCGGATCACCTTCACCGGGCCCTGCTTCGCCACCCGCTCCCACCAGGAGCCCTGGATCCGCCCCGAGGGCGCGGAGAAGGTGCTGCTCGTCTCCCTGGGGTCGGCCTTCACCAACCTGCCGGGCTTCTACCGCTCCTGCCTGGCGGCCTTCGGCGACCTGCCCGGCTGGCACGTCGTCCTCCAGGTCGGGAAGTTCGTGGACCGGGCGGAACTCGGGGTGATCCCCGCCAACGTCGAGGTGCACTCCTGGGTGTCGCAGCTCTCGATCCTGGAGCAGGCCGACGCGTTCGTCACCCACGCGGGCATGGGCGGCACCCAGGAGGGCCTGTACTGCGGCGTCCCGATGATCGCCGTCCCGCAGGCCGCCGACCAGTTCGGCAACGCCGACAGGCTCGTGGAGCTCGGGGTCGGCCGCCGGATCGACACCGGGGAGGCCACCCCCGAGGCACTGCGCGCCGCCCTGCTCGACCTCACCTCCGACCCGGAGGTGGCGGCGCGGCTGGCGAAGCTCCGGGACGAGGTCCGGGGCGAGGGCGGCACCGTCCGCGCGGCCGACCTGATCGAGGAACTGCTCCGGCGTCGAGGGGAGGTCCGCCCGTCCTGAGGCGCGGGCCGGGCGGGCGACGCCCGGCCCGCCGCCGGCGCGCTCCGCGGGCGGGCTCATCAGACGGGCGCAGATCCGGCACGGTTCGCCCCGGTTTTCTCCAGCTCCGGCTCCGGCTCCAGCTCCGGCTCCGGCTCCGGCTCCGGCTCCAGCTCCGGCTCCGGCACGGCCCAGACCTCTTCCGAGGTCTTACGACGCGTCACCCGTCCGGACTCGCCGGCGAACACCTCGAACCCCTCGATCGTTCCCGCGCGCTCACCAGCGCAGTTCCCCGGCCTCGTCCTGGAACGTTCCTGTCGGGCCGTCCGCGTCGAGAGTCGCCAGACGCACGACGGTTCTGGCGCTCTCTTCCGGTGATCTTCCGCCTTCGAAGGACAGGCCGGCGGTCATGTCGGTGGCGGTGAAGCCCGGCTCGAGCGCGTTAAACTTGATGCCCGGCTGAGACTTGGCGTACTGGACAGTGAGCATGGTGGCCGCCGCCTTGGACGCGGAGTAAAGCGCAGCCCTCAGGTGGAACTCCGGCCGGTCGGGGTTGTTCACCGCCCAGAACGACCCGGCGCTGCTCGAGACGGTGACCACGGTGGGATTCGAGGATCTGCGCAGCAGGGGGATCGCCGCCTCCGTGACGCGCACGATTCCCACCGCGTTGGTGTCGAAGGCCCGAAGGGCCGTGGGACCGTCGAGGGCTCCGTTCTCCAGGATGCCCGCGTTGTGCACCAGGACGTCGAGCCGGCCCTCGGCCGAACCGATCGTCGCCAGCGCGTTGCTCACCGACGCGTCGTCGGTCACGTCGAGCTGCACGAATCGTGCGCCGAGCGCCGCCGCGGCCTTCTCGCCTCGCTCGACGTCACGCGCACCGATGTAGACGACGTGCCCAAGCTCCAGAAGCTGTTTGGCTGTCTCGAAACCGATGCCCTTGTTGGCCCCGGTGACCAGTGTGACGGTCATGTCCCACCTCTCGAAATACGTGGCCCGAGCGGACCGTTGAGCACGCTATGCGGAGCTACTCGCCTCGACCAGAGCCCTCTCGAGCCTGGGGTGTGACAGGGCCCCCTCTGTCCGCCTCGCGGAGTCCTGGGCCGGCCTCATGAGCGCGACGACGAACGCCCTCGGCGCGTACCTCCGTGCCCGGCGCGAGCTGGTGACGCCTCAGCAGGCGGGCATCCCCGGCGTCGGTGTGCGGCGTGTGCCCGGGCTGCGGCGCGAGGAGGTCGCCATGCTCGCCGGCATCAGCGCCGACTACTACCTGCGGTTGGAACGGGGCCGCGATCGCAACCCGTCCGCGCAGGTGCTCGAGTCGATCGCTCGCGTGCTCCACCTCGACGACGACCACATCGCCCATCTGCGGACCCTGGTCTCGGAGGCACCCCGGCGGCGCAGACGCCGGCCGCCCAGGGAGATCCCGCCGCCCGGCGCCCTCAAGCTCCTGGACTCCCTCGTCCAGCCCGCTTTCATCGAAGGCCGGTACTTCGACATCCTGGCCTCGAACAGTCTTGCCAGGGCACTCTCTCCCGGCCTCGCCGCAGGGGGCAACCAGCTGAGGGACATGTTCCTGGATCCGGCCGAGCAGGCTCTGCACCCTGATTGGAAAGACGTCACGGAATGCCTCGTCGCGAACCTGCGGCAGTCCGTGGGCAACGACATCGACGATCCTCGCTTCATCGAGCTCACCGGAGAACTCTCACTGGCGAGTCCCCATTTCCGCCGGCTCTGGGCCCGCCACGAGGTCCGCGGGCAGCGCGGGTCGCTGATGCGGATCAACCACCCGCAGGTCGGGGAACTGACCCTCAACCGGGAACGACTGGGCATAGGCGGAACCGAGGGCCTGATGCTCGTCGTGTATCACCCGGAAGCCGGGTCCGGCGATGCGGAAAAGCTGGCTCTGCTGGCTTCCGCGGGCCTGCCGACCTCGGACAAGAACAAGAGCTCCGGCAGGCCGGCACGTGAGACGGACGGCGCCGCGCTCGGGTGAACCCGGCGAGGCCGATGCGGAGCAGAGTCGCGCGAGCGAACAACGCTCCTCACCGGAATCCCGGGACAACACCCGGGGTCACGGCGCCGGCGAGGTGGTCACTCAAACCGGCTTCCAGGCCGGGTGGTGGTGCGGCCCGCCAGGCGCTCGTAGCGTTGCTTGGCCGCCTGGGGGGTGGCGAGGCCGAGGCCGAACGCGATCTCCTGCCAGGTGAGACCGCGGCCCCGCGCCGTGAGGAGGAGCGACGCCTCCAGCTCGTCCATTTCCGCGCGGGCCCTGGGCAGGAGGGTCAGGGCGGCGGTGATGTCGGCGTGGTCCACCTCCGGCTCGCCCTCCTCGCGATGGGCGCTGCCGCTCAGGAGGAACGTCACGAGCCTGACGGCCTCGTGGGCTCCGAGGACCGTGGGGTGGACCTGCCGGTGGCGCTGGCCCTCGCCGGCCGCGTGGCGCTCGGCGATGCGCGAGAGGGAGGCGTACTCGCGGTGTGCCCGGGTCAGGCCCGGGTCGGAGGGCGTGAAGGGGTCGGATGATCCGTCGTGATTCGCGGGCATGCGATCAGGATGGCCCGATTAACAAAGTGTTGTCAACATGATGAGTTGAACAGAATGTTTAAACGGTGAGCGTGACGTCCTCCCCGCGGCCGGGACGAGCCCGGGATCCGGTGTGGACGACATGAGAAGGCCACGGGGGCGAGCCGGCCCCGCGTGGCCTTCTCATGTCGTCCTCGGCGTGCGCTTCCGGTGTCGCCGGACCTCAGGCGACGGAGACCGGCAGGTCCTTGATGCCGTTGATGAAGTTGGACCGCAGGCGGCGGGCCTCGCCGGCCTGCTCCAGGCCGGGCAGCCGCTCGGCCAGCACCTCGAAGAGGACCCGCAGTTCCAGCTTGGCGAGGTGGTTGCCCAGGCAGAAGTGGGCCCCGCCGCCGCCGAAGCCGATGTGCGGGTTGGGGTCACGGCCGATGTCGAAGACGCCGGGGTCGGCGAACACCTCCTCGTCCCGGTTGGCGGAGCTGTAGAAGACCACGATCTTGTCGTCCTCCTTGACCTCCTGCCCGCCGATCGTCGTGTCGGTGGTGGCCGTACGGCGGAAGAGGTTCACCGGGGAGACCCAGCGGACGATCTCGTCGGCCGCGGTGCGGGCGAGGGCGCGGTCGGCGACCAGCCGCCGCCACTGCTCGGGGTTCTCGAAGAAGGCGAGCATGCCGCCCGAGGCCGCGTTGCGGGTGGTCTCGTTGCCCGCCACCACGAGCAGCAGCACGAACAGGTCGAACTCCTCCTCGGTGAGCGTCTCCCCGGCGGCGTCGGGCATGATCAGCTTGGTGACGATGTCCTCGCGGGGCTGCGCGCGCCGCTCGGCGGCCAGGGTGTTGGCGTAGGCGTAGACCTCCATGGCCGCGTTCGTGCCCTCTTCGGGGTCGGCCGCGTAGTCGGGGTCCTCGGCCCCGATCATCTGGTTGGACCAGTTGAAGATCTTGTCACGGTCCTCGACGGGGGCGCCGAGCAGCTCGCAGATCACGTACAGCGGCAGCGGGGCGGCGATGTCCCTGACGAAGTCGACCGAACCGCGTCCCTTGGCCTCGTCCACCAGCTCGTGGCAGATGTCGCGGATGTGCTGCTCCAGGGCGCCCATCATGCGCGGGGTGAAACCCCGGTTGACCAGGGAGCGCCGCCGGGTGTGGTCCGGCGGGTCCTGGTTGAGCATCATCATCCGCTGCAGGGCCATCTGGTCCTCGGGCATCTCGTTGAAGAGCGCGAGTTTCCTGCTCGACGAGAACAGGTCGGAGCGGCGGGAGACCTGCACCACGTCGGCGTGCTTGGTGACCGCCCAGAAGCCGGGCCAGCCCCGCTCGGTGTCGCCCGGGTGCGCGTAGACAGGCGCGTTCGCCCGTAGCCAGGCCAGCTGCTCGTACGGCGCGCCGTTCCGCCAATAGAAGTCCTGGTCGACCAGATCGATATCCATCGGTCCTCCTGCGAGCCGGGTCGGCGTTCTCGTGACGCGATGACGCGGTTCATTGTCGGTACGGCCTTGGGGGTGCGGTCAGCGGCGTACCCCACCCGTTCGCTGAGAATCCATCGCGAACGTGGCGATCGCGGGACTTTCCGATGTTCCCGCCTTCCGTCCGGGGCACGCCGACTCGCCAAGCGCTTGATCGGACGCTCGGCGAGTCATCTTTCTGAAACGTGTTCTATTACGGGAGGGGAACCCCGTCAAGTCAGGACCTCGGACCACGGCCGCGGGCCCCTCGCGCGGTGGCCGGAGGGCACTCCGCGTGACGACCTCCGGCACTCCGCGCGATGCCCGCCGGGCGCTCCGCGCGACGCTTCCGACCCTCCGCGCGGCGGCTATCGGCCACCCGCACGGCCGTGAGGCCCGGGACGCGTGGGTGCGTCCCGAGCCTCACGGGGATTCAGAACCGGTTCCTACGGAGGAGACGGGGGAACCGGGGGCGGACCGCGTACGGGAGCGCCGGGATCAGAACGCGATGTCGCGCCAGGTGCCCACCTCCGCGGCGGTCAGGGCCCTGGGCAGGATGGCCATGCGGTCGACCGCGCCGCTCAGACGCTGGCCGCCGTCCTGGTCGGCGCCGAAGCGCAGCGGCCGGGAGGTGCAGCCGGTGATGCCGTCGTTGGTGGCCGTGCCGCCGCCGACCCGGGTGCCGTCGACGTAGGCGTTGATCACGCCGTTGCGGTCCATGGTGACGACGAGGTCGATGTAGCGGCCGGTCGGGATCGTCCCGCTCAGCCCCACGTTCTGCCCGGCGCCGATGAAGCGCAGGGTGTTGGAGGGGGTGAGGTCGACGATGATCCCGTCGGTGCCCGGGTTGCCGCCGGGCTGGGAGTCGAAGAGCCGCCGGTAGCCGGTCCCCTCGATCTTGACCTCGGCCGCGAACGTCGCTTCGGGCAGGTAGCCCAGCAGGGTGTTCCCTGTGGTGAGGTAGGTCGAGCCGTTCAGGACCAGCCCGCTGCCGCTCGGGGCCTCGGTGTCGTAGGTCGCGCCGCCGACGACGGTGGCGTTCCTGCCGCTGCCGGAGGTGTCGGTGACGGTCGTGCCCGACGTCGGGTCCCAGGCGACGACGGCCCGGTCCGCCGGGGGAGAGACGCACGGGTTGAGGCCGACGGCCGCCGAGCTGCCGGCCTTCCAGCCGCTTCCCGACAGCTCCGCCGCGACCCGCGCTGACCTGGTCCCGTTCGCGGGACCGACGGCCACCGAGAACGAGAAGGTCTTCGGGCCGCCCGGCGAGACGGCGGGCACCTCGATCGAGGTGGGGACGGCGGTCCAGCCCTGCGGCAGGGCGAGGGCCAGCGTGCCGGCGGGCACGTTCTCCCGGCCGGTCGCGGTGACGGTGACGGTGACCGGGATCGACTCGTCGGCGCCCGCGACGACCGGGGCGGTGATCTTGACGGTCACCTCGTTGACGAGCGTGTAGGACCTGCCCGCCTTGGCGTCGATGGTGACGACGTCACCGTCGCGGCGCGGGGTGATCGTCCGGCCACGCTCGTCCTCGACGTGGTAGCGGCCACCGATCATGGCGGCGCGGACCTTGAGGGGGCCGGACGTCCCGGCGTGCACGGTGACCCTGTCGGCGTTGCCGTCCTTCCACGAGGCGTCCACGGTCACGTCGCCCCGGGCGCGCAGGCCGGTGACCGACCCGGTGGGCCAGGCCGACGGCAGCGCGGGCAGCACGTGCACGGTGTCGTGCTGGCTCTGCAGCAGCATCTCGGCGATGCCGGAGGTCGCGCCGAAGTTGCCGTCGATCTGGAACGGCGGGTGGGTGTCCCACAGGTTGTCCAGCGTGGAGCCCTTGAGCTGCTCGCTGAGCATCTTGTGCGAATGGTCGCCGTCCAGCAGGCGGGCCCAGAAGTTGACCTTCCACGCCTTGCTCCAGCCGGTGCCGCCGTCGCCCCGCGCGGTGAGCGAGATCTTGGCCGCCTCGGCCTCCGGGGTGCCGGCCGTGATCTGCCGTCCGGGGTGCAGGGCGAACAGGTGGGAGACGTGCCGGTGGGTGTTGCCCCGGTCGTCCAGGTCCTCCTTCCACTCCTGGAGCTGTCCCCAGGAACCGATCCTGATGCCCGGGTCGAGCCTGTCCAGCGCGGCCTTCACCTCGGCCTGGAAGGCCTTGTCGGTCTTCAGCTCCTTCGCCGCCTCCAGGGTGTTGGTCAGCAGGTCGAAGACGATCTGCTGGGACATCGAGGCGCCCGCCGTGAAGTCGCCCTGCTCGGGGGAGTAGCTGGGGGAGACCACCAGTTTGCCGTCACGCGGGTCGGTGTAGAGGGTGTCCAGCCAGAACTCGGCCGCGCCCTTCATCACCGGGTACGCGGTCTTGCGCAGGTACTTGGTGTCGCCGCTGAAGCGGTAGTGGTCGTACATCTGCTGGGTCACCCACGCCGCCGCGTCGGGGAACCAGAACGAGGTGGCCCAGTTGTGCACGCCGGTGAAGCCGAACGGGTTGGTCTCGTTGTGCACCACCCAGCCGCGCGCCCCGAACATCTCCTTCGCGGTCTTCTGCCCGGGGGCGACCATCGACCGGATGTAGCTGTCGTACGGCTCGGTCGTCTCGGCGAGGTTGGTCTGCTCGGCGAGCCAGTAGTTCATCTGCAGGTTGATGTTGACGTGGTAGTCGGCCGACCAGGGGGGATTGGTGGAGTTGTTCCACACGCCCTGCAGGTTGGCCGGGAGCGACCCCTCCCTGGAGGAGGCGATCAGCAGGTAGCGGCCGTAGGCGAAGAACATCGCCTCCAGCGCCCGGTCGTCGGTCGAGGCGCCGCCGGTGTACGCCGCGCGCAGCCTGTCCGTCGGGATGGCCGGGGTCTTCTGCCCGAGGTCCAGCTCGACCCGGTCGAACAGCTTGCGGTAGTCGGCCTGGTGCTCGGACCTGAGCTCCTCGTACGACTTGCGGGAGGCCCTGTCGACCGCCTTGGTCACCTTGGCGTGCGGGTCCACGGTCCGGTAGGCCGGGTAGACGTCGGAGTAGTCGGTGCCCGCCGACAGCACGAACACCGCGCTGTCGGCGCCCGTGACGGTGATCTTGTCGGTGCCGTCGGTGCGGGTGCCGCCCTGGGTGATCACCTGGACCTGCGACTCGAACCTCATGCCGTTGTCGGCGAGCACGCCCTTGACGGTGAGGCGGCCCTTGGAGACCGAGACCTGCTTGTCGTCACGAGGCGAGGAGGTGCGCAGCGTGAAGGAGACCTTGCCGCGCTCACTGGCGGAGACCTTGCCGACGACGACGTTGCCGGGATGGCTGGCGAAGTACTCGCGGGAGTGGGTCACCCCGTTCGCGGTGTAGCCGACCCTGGCGACCGCGTCGCGCAGGTCCAGCTCCCGGCGGTAGCCGGTGGCGGTGTTCTCGGTGTTCTCGGTCATGTCCAGCCAGAGGTCCCCGAAGGTCTGGTAGGCGCCGAAGCCGCTCTTGGGCTGGCCGAGCTTGGCCGCCACCGCCTCGGGGGACATCTTGCCGTCGCGGTCGATCTGCGCCCTGACCTCGGCGATCGCGTTCGGCCTGGGGGAGGTCCAGTTGCCGAAGTCGTAGCCGTTCGCGCCGGGTCCGCCGGTCCACAGGGACTTCTCGTTGAACTGGATCTGCTCGCTGTTCACGCCGCCGAACACCATGGCGCCCAGCGCGCCGTTGCCGATCGGCAGTGCCTGCGTCTCCCAGTCGGTGGCCGGTTTGTCGTACCAGAGCGTCAAGTCATCGGGTGTATTTGGCATGGTCGTATTTGCTGACGGCTCCGCGTTGGCCGAGCTCTGGCCGTATAACCCGGTGGCGAGGGTGAGGGCGGCGAGGAGTGCGACGCCGAGACGACGTCGTGGAGGGCGGGGCAACGGATTCCTCCGATCACAGGGCGGGACTGTTTCAAGGAGATAGCACCGAAATTCCGCCGTAACAAGCCTCATCCTCCGATGTTTCTCGATGGTTGATCACTTTTGTGCCTCTCACCGCCGCGAACGTCCCAGATGATCCCTGTTTCCGTCCGCGCGAGGAAACCCGATGACTGGAGGTCAAAATTAGGACACGATCGAGCATTACCCCTGTCAGCTGCGGTTTCTCCTCGATAACGGATCGGACGTATCGGCCTGTGGGGGGTTGACACCGAGGTTCGGCGTCGTTCAGCATCACGAGACAAGACATCCGATGTATCAACGAAGGGTGCGGTGTGAAGCTGCTGCGAGTGGGACCCGTCGGCCAGGAGCGACCGGCCGTCCTGGACGGGGCCGGTAACCTCCGCGAAATCTCGGAAGCCGAGATCGACGGGGCTTTCCTCGCTTCCGGGGGAGTGGCTCGTGTCCGAGAGGCGCTGGAGCGGGACGAGCTTCCCGTGCTGGACGCCGAGGGGTTGCGGATCGGCGCCCCGATCGCGCGACCAGGGAAGATCGTGTGCGTCGGGCTCAACTACCGCGACCACGCGGAGGAGACGAACGCCGCGATCCCGGCCGAGCCGATCATCTTCATGAAGGCTCCCAACACGATCGTCGGGCCCGACGACGAGGTGCTCATCCCCAGGGACAGCGTGAAGACCGACTGGGAGGTCGAGCTGGCCGTCGTCATCGGCGAGACGGCCCGCTACGTCGAGACGCACGAGGAGGCGCTGTCCAAGATCGCGGGCTACGCCATCTCCAACGACGTCTCCGAGCGCGAGTTCCAGCTGGAGCGCGGCGGCCAGTGGGACAAGGGGAAGTCCTGCGAGACCTTCAACCCGCTCGGCCCCTGGCTGGTCACCCCCGACGAGATCGCCGACCCGCAGGCCCTGGGTCTGCGCCTGTGGGTGGACGGCACGCGGTTCCAGAACGGCGACACCAAGAACATGATCTTCACGGTGGCGGAGGTCGTCCGTTATCTCAGCCGCTTCATGGTCCTCGAACCCGGCGACCTCATCAACACCGGCACCCCGGCGGGCGTCGCGCTCGGCCTGCCCGGCACGCCGTACCTGCGCGCCGGGCAGGTCGTGGAGCTGGAGATCGACGGCCTCGGGCGCCAGCGGCAGACCGTGGGGCAGGCATGAGCGACAGGATCGACACCCGCGAGGACGCGCCGGTCGAAGCCGTCGTGGCCGAGGCGGCGGAGGGGGTTCCGGCCGGGGTCGGCGCGTACCGCATCACCTCGATGGAGACCCACGACATCCGCTTCCCCACCTCGCTGGAGCTCGACGGCTCCGACGCGATGAACCCCGACCCCGACTACTCGGCCGCCTACCTGATCCTGCGGACCGACGACGGGTTCGAGGGCCACGGCTTCGCCTTCACCATCGGGCGCGGCAACGAGGTGCAGACCGCCGCGATCAGGGCCCTGGAGCCGTACGTGCTCGGCAGGGACGTCGAGGACATGGGCGCGCTCTGGAAGGACATGGTCCACGACTCCCAGCTGCGCTGGCTCGGCCCGGAGAAGGGCGTCATGCACATGGCGATCTCCGCCGTGGTCAACGCGCTCTGGGACCTCAAGGCCAAGCGGGCGGGCAGGCCGCTCTGGCTGCTGCTGGCCGAGATGTCCCCCGAGGAACTCGTCGAGCTGGTCGACTTCCGCTACCTCACCGACGCGCTCACCCCGCAGGAGGCGCTGGAGATCCTGCGGGCCGCCGAGCCCGGCAGGCGCGAGCGCGTGGCCCACCTGCGCGAGCACGGCTACCCGGCCTACACGACCTCCCCGGGGTGGCTCGGCTACGGCGACGACAAGCTGCGCCGCCTGTGCAAGGAGGCGATGGACGAGGGCTTCACCCAGATCAAGCTGAAGGTCGGCGCCGACCTGGAGGACGACAGGCGGCGGATGCGCATCGCCCGCGAGACCTGCGGCGAGGACTTCCCCATCGCGATCGACGCCAACCAGCGCTGGGACGTCGACTCCGCCATCGCCTGGGTGAACGCCCTCGCGGAGTTCCACCCGCACTGGGTGGAGGAGCCGACCAGCCCCGACGACGTGCTCGGCCACGCCGCCATCGCCCGGGGCATCGCGCCCATCCCGGTGGCCACCGGCGAGCACGTCCAGAACCGCATGGTCTTCAAGCAGCTCCTGCAGGCCGGCGCGATCTCCTACCTGCAGATCGACGCGGCCCGCGTCGCGGGCGTGAACGAGAACGTCGCGATCCTGCTGCTCGCCGCCAAGTTCGGCGTCCCGGTCTGCCCGCACGCGGGCGGGGTCGGCCTGTGCGAGCTGGTGCAGCACCTGTCGATGTTCGACTACGTCGCGGTCAGCGGCTCGATGGAGGGCAAGGTGATCGAGTACGTCGACCACCTCCACGAGCACTTCGTCGATCCCGTGGTGATCGAGAACGGCGCCTACGCCGCGCCGAGCCGGCCCGGTTTCGGGGCGGCCATGCACGCCGCCTCCATCATCGACTACACCTATCCCAACGGTCCGGTATGGAGGTCCCTCAATGGGTGAGTTCGACGGCCTGCGCGCCCTGGTCACCGGTGGCGGCTCCGGCATCGGCCTGGCCACCGCCACCCTGCTGGCCGAGCGGGGCGCGAGGGTGGCCTCCCTCGACATCAACGTCTCCGGCGGCCCGTTCGTCGAGGTCAGGGCGGACGTCACCGACGAGGAGGCGGTCAACGCTGCCGTCGCCCAGGCCGTCGAGCGGCTCGGCGGCCTGGACATCCTGGTCAACAACGCCGGGATCGGCGCCGCCGGGACGATCGAGGACAACCCCTACGAGGAGTGGTCCAGGGTCCTGGACGTCAACGTCCTGGGCATCGTCCGGGTCACCCGGGCGAGCCTGCCGCACCTGCGCCGCTCGGCGCACGCCGCGATCGTCAACACCTGCTCGATCGCGGCGACGGCGGGACTGCCCCAGCGGGCGCTCTACAGCGCGTCCAAGGGGGCCATCCAGTCGCTGACCCTGGCGATGGCGGCCGACCACGTCCGCGAGGGCATCCGGGTCAACTGCGTCAACCCCGGCACCGCCGACACCCCCTGGGTGCAGCGCCTGCTCGACGCGGCCGAGGACCCGGAGGCCGAGCGGGCGGCCCTGGAGGCCCGCCAGCCGATGGGCCGCCTGGTGAGCGCCCCGGAGGTCGCCGCGGCGATCGCCTACCTCGCGAGCCCGCTCGCGGCGGCCACCACCGGCACGGTCCTGGCCGTGGACGGCGGGATGCAGGGGCTCAGGCTCCGGCCGAAGCCATGACCGGGATCCCTGCATCGGTCGAGAAATGATTCACCCCCCATACAGCTTTGAATCGAGGCAACGGTATGAAAATCGGACCCGCGGCGACAGGTGCGGCACTGCTCGCGATCTCCTTCACCCTCTCCGCCTGCGGATCGTCGGAACCCACCACCGCGGCCCAGCCCGGCGCTGACGCGGCCGCCGCCCCCACGGGCGCCAAGGTCGGGATCGACTTCCCCCGCGCCGACTCCGACTTCTGGAACTCGTACAACAAGTACGTCCCCCAGATGGCGACCGAGCTGGGCGTCGACCTGATGCCGCCGACGAACTCGCAGAACGACGTGGCAAAGCTGGTCGCCAACGTCCAGGCCCTGACCGGCCAGGGCGCCAAGGTGATCGTCATGGCCCCGCAGGACACCGGTGCCATCGCCTCCACGCTGCAGTCGCTGGAGGGCAGGAACATCCCCGTCGTCACCGTGGACACCCGCCCCGACAAGGGCAAGGTCTACATGGTCGTGCGGGCCGACAACAAGGCGTACGGCACGAAGGCGTGCGAGTTCCTCGGCGAGAAGCTCGGCGGCAAGGGCAAGGTCGTCCAGCTCATGGGCGCGCTCTCGTCGATCAACGGCCGCGACCGGGCCGAGGCGTTCCGCGGCTGCATGAAGGACAAGTTCCCCGGCATCACGGTCTTCGAGGAGCCCACCGAGTGGGAGGGCACGAAGGCCGCCTCCATGCTCCAGACCCGTCTCGAGCAGCACCCGGACATCAAGGGCGTCTACATGCACGCCGGAGGCGTCCACCTGGCCCCCACCCTCCAGGTGCTCAAGGCCAAGGGCCTGATCGTGCCGCCGGAGGACCCCAAGCACGTCTTCGTGATCTCCAACGACGGCATCCCGCAGGAGTTCGAGGCGATCCGCAAGGGCGAGATCGACGCCACGGTCTCCCAGCCGGCCGACCTCTACGCCAAGTACGCGCTCTTCTACGCCAAGGCCGCGGCCGAGGGCAAGACCTTCCAGCCCGGCCCGACCGACCACGACAGCACGATCATCCAGCTGCCGAACGGTCTCGAGGACCAGCTCCCCGCTCCCCTGGTCACCAAGGAGAACGTGGACGACCAGGCTTTCTGGGGTAACCAGGTCAAGTGATGACATCTTCCGTCAAGGCAGTCGAGGCGCTTGGGATCACCAAGCGCTTCGGCCCGACCACCGCGCTCAACGGTGCCGGGATCGCCATCACCGAGGGGGAGACGCACGCGCTCGTCGGCAGGAACGGCGCGGGCAAGTCCACGCTGGTGTCGATCCTGACCGGGCTCCAGCGTCCCGACGAGGGCGAGGTCCGCTTCGCCGGGCGGCCCGCGCCGCCGCCGGCCGACCGGGACGCCTGGCGGCAGAGGGTCGCGTGCGTCTACCAGAAGTCGACGATCATCCCCACCCTGTCCGTCGCGGAGAACCTCTTCCTGAACCGCCAGACAGAGCGGGGCATGATCAGCTGGCGGAGCCTTCGCACGCGGGCCCGCCGGCTGCTGGAGCAGTACGGCGTGGACGTCGACGCGGAGACCATGGCCGGAGACCTGGGGGTCGAGCAGCGCCAGCTGCTGGAGATCGCCAGGGCGCTGTCGTTCGGCGCCCGGTTCATCATCCTGGACGAGCCCACCGCGCAGCTCGACGGCCCGGCCATCCAGCGGCTCTTCGACCGGATGCGCTCCCTGCGGGAGCAGGGCGTCACGATGATGTTCATCTCCCACCACCTGGAGGAGGTGTACGAGATCTGCCAGAGCGTCTCGGTGTTCCGCGACGCCCGGCACATCGTCACCGCCCCGGTCGGCGACCTGCCCCACGACCGGCTCGTGGACGCGATGACCGGCGAGGCCACCGCCGCCTACGAGTACCGCACCCGGACGGTCGCCCCCTCGGCCCCCGTGGTGCTGTCCGCGCGGTCGCTCAGCCTCGCCGGGCGCTACGAGGACGTGGACCTCGCCGTCAGGGCGGGGGAGATCGTCGGTCTCGCCGGTTCCGGCAGCAGCGGCAAGGTCGGTCTCGCCGAGACCCTGGTCGGCCTGCACCGGGCCGACACCGGGACGGTGACCGTCAACGGCACCGACATCAGGCAGGGCGACGTGCCCTCCGCGCTCCGCGCCGGGCTCGGGTTCGTCCCCCAGGACAGGCACCACCAGGGTTTCGTGCCGCTGCTGTCGATCGCCGAGAACGCGACCATCCCGATCGCCCACAAGCTCGGCCGCTACGGCGTGGTCTCCCCGGCCCGCCGCCGCGAGCGCGGCACCCGGATGATCGACCTGCTGGACATCAAGACGACGGGCCCCGACCAGCAGGTGGCCGACCTGTCCGGCGGCAACGCCCAGAAGGTGGTGCTGGCCAGGGCGCTCGCCGACGACCCGAACGCGCTCGTGGTCATCAACCCGACCGCCGGGGTGGACGTCAAGGCGAAGCACTCCCTGCTCGGTGCCGTGGAGGACGCGGCCGAGCGGGGGGCGGGGGCCGTACTGGTCTCCGACGAGCTCGACGACCTGCGAATCTGCGATCGCGTCCTCGTCATGTTCCACGGCAGGATCGTCAAGGACGTGCCGCGCGGCTGGACCGACAACGAGCTGGTGGCGGCGATGGAAGGTATCGACCACTAATGACCACGACAAAGACCCCCCCGCCCGTGCTGGCGGCCCCGCAGGGCCGTCGCATCCAGCTCGGGCGGTTCCGCGACCTCACCCTGGTCCCGGTGATCGTCGTTCTGCTGATCGCCGGCTCCTTCGTGGACCCGGTCTTCCTCACCACGGGCAACCTGACCAACGTGCTGCAGCAGCAGTCGGCCCTGGCGCTGGTGGTCCTCGCCGAGGCGTTGATCCTGATCGCGGGCAAGTTCGACCTGTCGCTGGAGTCCACGGTCGGCATGGCGCCCGCCGTCGGCGTGATGCTGGTCATCCCGGTGGCGGCCGGAGGGTTCGGCCTGGAGCTGCCCGCCATCCTGGCCATCCCGCTGTGCCTGCTGGTCGGCGGCCTGATCGGCGCCTTCAACGGCTTTTTGATCCTGCGGTTCCAGCTGTCGGCCTTCATCGTCACGCTGGCCATGATGATCGTCGTGCACGGCCTCCAGCTGGGCCTCACCCAGGGCAAGAGCCTGTTCGAGCTGCCCGAGTCGTTCCTCTACCTCGGCAGCGCCCGCTGGCTCGGCCTGCCGGCGGCCATCTGGATCACCGGCGTCCTCTTCGCGGTGGCCATCGTCGCCCTCGGCTACTTCCGGGGCGGCCGCTCGCTCTACGCCATCGGCGGCAACGCCGACGCCGCCCGCGCGGCCGGCATCAGGGTCGAGCGGGTCGTCTGGGTCGTCTTCGTCATCGGCGGGATCGTCGCCGCGCTCGCCGGAGTGCTGGAGACCGGCCGGCTGGGCGGCATCAGCGCCAACCAGGGCGTCGGCTGGATCTTCATGGCCTTCGCCGCGGCCGTCATCGGCGGCGTCAGCATGGACGGCGGCAAGGGGACGATCCTCGGCGCGCTCACCGGCGTCCTGGTGATCGGCCTCGTCGAGAACATCCTGACCCTGAAGGGCGTCCCCGGAGAGTGGAAGCAGCTCGTCTACGGCTCGATCATCCTGGTCGCCCTGATGATCAGTCGCCTGGCGGGCGGCAAGGCCCAAGACTGACGCGGCCGCCTCGACGGGGGTGTGAGCCTTTGACGCAGGGGCGTGAGCCTTTGACAAGGGCGGGAGCCTTCGCCGGGGCGTGAGCCGCGTGGACGCGCGGCCCGTACGGGGACGTGAAGCCGTACGGGCGCGAGGCCTTCGCGAAACCATGAGGCCTTACGGGTGGTGGAGCCCGCACGGACACGTGTGGAAATGTATGACCACCCGCGAGACACGAAGCGATACAAATGCATCAAGCGGCATGAGAGCCATGAAGCCGTACAGAACGGAGCAAGCGGTGCAGGTCAGCAGATACGGCTTCGGTACGGCCCCGATCGGGAACCTGTTCTCGGAAGTTGGCGAGGACACGGCGCGCGCGGCGGTGGACGCGGCCTACGAGGCGGGGATCCGCCTGTTCGACACCGCGCCCCACTACGGGCTCGGCCTGTCGGAGCGGCGCCTCGGCGCCGCCCTGGCGGAGCGGCCCCGCGACTCCTACGCCCTGTCCACCAAGGTCGGCCGCCTGCTCGTGCCCGCCACCGGCGAGGGCCCCTCCGGCCGGGACGACCAGGGCTTCGACGTCCCCGCCGACCTGCGCAGGGTGTGGGACTTCTCGCGGGGCGGGGTGCTGCGGTCGCTGGAGGAGAGCCTGGAGCGGCTCGGTCTCGACGCGGTCGACATCGCCTTGATCCATGACCCGGACGACCACTGGGAGCAGGCCGTCTCCGAGGCGTACCCGGCCCTGGCCGAGCTGCGCGACCAGGGTGTCGTCAAGGCCGTCGGGGCCGGCATGAACCAGACGGGGATGCTCGCCCGGTTCGTCCGCGAGACCGATGTCGACATGGTCATGCTCGCCGGGCGCTACACCCTCCTCGACCAGTCGGGCGAGGACGAGCTGCTGCCGCTGTGCGCCGAGCGCGGTGTCGCGGTGCTCGCCGCCGGGGTGTTCAACAGCGGCCTGCTGGCCACCCACGACCCGTCGGGCACCTACGACTACGCCCCCGCCCCCGGCCCGCTCCTGGAGCGCGCCCGCCGCATCGCCGCCGTCTGCGAGCGTCACGGCGTCACCCTCCCCCAGGCGGCCCTCGCCTTCCCCCTGCGTCACCCCGCCGTCGCCAGCGTGGTCATCGGCGCCCGCTCCGCCGCCGAGGTGACCCGCAACGCGGAACTGACCGCCAAGCCCGTCCCCGAGGACCTGTGGGCCGACCTCGCCGCCGAGGGCCTCATCCCCTGAACGCACCGCAGCAGGGGAGCCCGAGATCCTGCTGATTCCCGATTTTGGAGCAGAATCAGGGAGTAGTATGAGGCGGGAAAGGAGGCCTCCTCATGGTTGATGCCAAGCCCGGGAAAGCTTCGGCGGGAGCGGTCAAAAAACGGAAGTATCGGGCGGCGTCGGCGGGGAGTGATCACGAGAGGGCCGGTGCGACGCAGACCCTTCGCAGGAAAGAGGTCGAGGAGCGGGCCGCACTGGCCCTGTTCGACCAGGCGCAGCGACTGGACGGAGTGGCCGCCAGCACCCACGAGGCCGACACTCGTGACACGGTCAGGGAAGTCGTTCACGACCTGCTCGCTTATGCCGAGCCGGTGCGAGCGACGGTCGCTGCCAAGATCCTTGGTGTTGACGAGAAGACGGTTCGCGCATGGGTCACGGAAGGGCTGCTCACGCAGGTCAGGGGAAAGCCACGACTGATGCTTGAGGCCGAACGCCTTTACGCCGTGGCGACCCTTGTCCAGGACCTGCGCCGGGTCGGCCGTACCCGCAATCTCGCCGAGGCCGTCTGGCACCGCCTGCAGGACCAGGAGCTTCTGGAGAGTGACCAACTGGCTGACAGTCTTCGGCAGATGAGCCAGGACGAGGGCCGCCCGTGGCGGGAGATCCGGGCGGAGTGGGGTTCCAGGAACTCGGAACCGGCCGCTGATGAAGACTGAGGCCTATCTCTCCGTTCTCGCGGAGAAGCAGGCCGAGACGTTGCGCGGAGCGGACCTGAGAGCCTTCGTCGCTTTCGTCGGTGATCTGGAAGCGCGAGGTTGCGCGGCTCTCGGCTATCGACTCACCGGAGAGCTTCCGGTGAACCGTCTGTGCGTCAAGCACTTGAGAGCGGCCATGCGCGTCGTGGTCGCGTTCGAGGGCCTGGGTCGTTCATGGATTCTGATGTTGGGACCTCATGACGAGCGCAACCGCACACATGACGTCTACACCTCGCTGTGGCAGGTGTGCGGGCTGCACGAACCGCCGGTGGGCGAGCGCACCAAGCCCGCTTGCTGTGATGGTGACGGCGCCGGCCCGAACCTGACGGAAATCGACGATCTGGTGGCTCGTTGTCGTGATCTTGCGAAGCCGTCTCGTCGGCGTGGGCGTGAGAACTGACCGCCACGATTACGTCGGCACCGGTCTGGTGTGTTCTATCGGATTTTTGACCGGCCCCCGGCGTGAGGATCTGCGGGCCTGCACCGCGCCGCGTTGCGTCCGCTACTTCGTCAAGAAGCACGGCCGGCAGGAGTGGTGCAAGCCGTCGTGCGGCAACCGGGCCCGAGCGGCGCGCCACTACCGCCGGCACTCCGCGGCCGACGCGGACGACTCCCGGCCCTGAGAACGCGGAAATTCTTCGTGGGACGGTCGCGCCCGGTGTCGATCCCGCCGGATGCCGTTCGTGTGATGGGTAGGAAGGCGGCCATGGGGTCGCACCGGTCCAGGAGGGACGCGTGATGAAACAGTATCTGCTCAGCGTTTACCAGCCCGACGGAGGTTCTCCCGGCCCCGAGGTGCTGGGGCCGATCGCCCGGAACCTGGAGATCCTGGAACAGGAGATGAAGGCCGCCGGCGTGTGGGTCTTCTCCGGCGGCCTTCATTCCCCGGACACGGCGACCGTGGTCCGGGTCAAGGACGGCGACACGCTCATGACCGACGGCCCGTACACCGAGGGCAAGGAACACCTCGGCGGGTTGACGGTCATCAGGGCGCCCGACCTCGACGCGGCGCTCGAATGGGGTCGCAGGCTCGCCCTGGCGATCGGCCTCCTCCCGATCGAGGTGCGGCCGTTCCAGGGCGAGGTGGACGGCTGACACCCGGCATGCCGGACGTTCCCGCTTCGGAGATCGACCGCGTGTTCCGCGCCGAGTACGGTCGCGCGGTCGCCGTCCTGGTGCGCCTCCTCGGTGACATCGACCTCGCCGAGGAGGCGGTCCAGGACGCGTTCACCGTGGCGGCGGGCCGGTGGCCCTCCACCGGCCTGCCACCGAGCCCGGCGGGGTGGATCATCACCACCGCCCGCAACAGGGCGATCGACCGCTTCCGCCGGGAGGCGACCCGCCAGGACCGCCACGCCCAGGCGGCCCTGCTGCACGCCGCCGACGAGCCTCTGGAGGAGGGCGCCGTGCGCGACGACCGGCTCCGCCTGATCTTCACCTGCTGCCATCCCGCGCTCGCCGCCAGCGCCCGGGTCGCGCTGACCCTGCGGCTGCTGGGCGGGCTCACCACCGCCGAGATAGCCAGGACCTTCCTGGTGCCCGAGCCGACCATGGCCCAGCGCCTGGTCCGGGCCAAGAACAAGATCCGGGACGCGGGGATCCCGTACCGTGTCCCGGCCGAGGCCGATCTCCCGGACCGGCTGCGGGCCGTCCTGGCCGTGGTGTACCTCATCTTCAACGAGGGCCACACGGCGAGTTCGGGCGAGCGGCTGGTCCGCGAGGACCTCTGCGCGGAGGCCATCCGGCTGGGACGGCTCCTGGCCGAGCTCATGCCCGGCGAACCCGAGGTCATGGGGCTGCTCGCGCTCATGCTGCTCGTCGACTCCCGCCGGGCCGCCCGCACCACGCCGGACGGCGACCTGGTGCTGCTGGCGGACCAGGACCGGGGCCGCTGGGACCGCGACCTGATCACCGAGGGCCAGGCCATCGTGCGGTGGTGCCTGCGGCGCGACCGGCCGGGTCCGTACCAGATCCAGGCCGCGATCAACGCCGTTCACGGCGACGCGCCGACCGCGGCCCTCACCGACTGGTGGCAGATCCTGGCACTGTACGACCTGCTCCTGGCCCTGACCCCCAACCCGGTGGTGGCCCTCAACCGCGCGGTCGCGGTGGCCGAGGTCGAGGGGCCGGCGGCGGCGCTCACCCTGGTCGACGGCCTCGACCTCGACGGCTACCACCTGTTCCACGCCGTCCGCGCCGACCTGCTCCGGCGCCTGGGCCGCACCACCGAGGCGGCGCGGGCCTACGAGGCGGCGATCGCCCGCACCGGCAACGCGGCCGAGCGCGACTTCCTGCGGCGCACCCGTCAGGCGCTCACCTGAGTCAGGCGAGGGCGCTGCGGAGCCACTCCTCGACGCCGGCGATGTGGACCGTGGCCCAGGCCCGCGCCACCTCCGGCTGGCGGGCGGCGATGGCGTCGCAGATCGCGGTGTGCTGCTCGCGGGTCTTCTCCAGGGCGTTCTCCTGGGTGAGGCCCCGCCAGATCCTGGCCCTGGTGGTGGGTCCCGAGAGGCTCTCGATGAGGGAGCACAGCACCGCGTTGCCCGAGCCCGCCGCGATGCGCTGATGGAACTCCAGGTCGTTGGCGACCAGCTGCTCGACGCTCGGGTCGGGAGGCAGCTCGTCGAGGATCTTGCGCAGCTCGGTGACCTCGGACTCGGACATGTGCGTCGCCGCCATCGCGGTCGCCGCGGGCTCCAGGATCCGCCGGACCTGGAAGAACTGCAGCACGGTGTCGTCCTGGTGGAAGTCGACCACGAACGACATCGCGTCGAGCAGCAGCCTCGGCTCCAGGCTGGTCACGTACGTGCCGTCGCCCTGGCGCACGTCCAGCACGTTGATCAGGGCCAGGGCTCTGACGGCCTCGCGCAGCGAGTTGCGCGACAGGCCGAGCCGATCGGCCAGGTCGGCCTCCTTGGGCAGCCTGCTGCCCGGGGCGAGCTCGCCAGACAGGATCATCTGCTTGATCTTGTCGATAGCGGCGTCGGTGACCGCCACTCTGCACCGTCCTCAGGTCGCGCCAGACATCCGATGTCTATGAGTGTATGGCGAACCGGACCGGATCCACTCCCATCACACGGCGGATGATTCCGCGAACCTCCAGCGTGCGCAGGTGGGCCGCGGCCTCTCCGGCCGCCATCCCGCGCAGTACGGGGGGGAAGTCCTCCCAAGGGCGATTCCAGGTCATACGTCCAGCTATCTCCCAAATGGTGAGAGGTCCCTCAGCCTCGGCGAGCAGGGCGGCCAGCCGTCGGAGCTTCTCCTCGTGGTGGACGACGATCTCCGTCGCTCGAGCCCCCGTGTCCTGAAATATCCATTCATGGGCGGGGAGGGCTTCGAGCCGGCCCAGGCCCTTCACCTTCTCCAGCGACTCCAGGAAGTCGCTGAGCGGATCCACGTCCGCGCGGTCGTACGGGTAGATCCCGATATGCGGCGTGATCGCCGGCAGCACGTGGTCCCCGGTGAAGATCCGGTCGGCGTCCTCAAGGTGCAGGCAGACGTGGCCGGGCGTGTGACCGGGCGTCCAGATCGTCCGGAGCCTGCGCCCCGGCAGGTCGATCAGGTCGCCGTCGGTGAGGACGCGGTCGGGTACCGCGGGCGGCTGCGGCCGGTTCCCCGTCACCTCCTCCACCTCGACGGTGCCCGCTCCCGCCCGGCGCAGCATGTCGGCCTGGAAGTCGCGGTGCGCGTCCCCCTGGAAGTTCCGCATGAACCCGATCAGCGCGGCGTCGGCCTCGTGCATGGCGATCCACGCGCCGGACTCCTCCCTGACCTGACCGGCCAGCCCGGCGTGGTCGGGATGGAAGTGGGTCACGACCACCCCGCGCACGTCGCGGACGTCCATGCCGACCGCCCCCAGCCCGTCGCGCAGCGCCAGCCACGCCTCGGGGGCGTTCCAGCCCGCGTCGACCAGCACGGGACCGGCGGGGGACTCGATCGCGTAGACGAGCGTGTAGCCGAGCGGGTTTCCCGGGATCGGGACGGGCACGCTCCACACCCCGCCGCCGGTGTCGAACGGGCGCTGCTCGCTGTACGGCCTGCGGAGGGATTTCAACGGTGGTGCTCCTTGTGCGGCCTACGGAGGGATTTCAATGGTGGTGCTCCTTGTGCGACGCCGCTCAAGAGCTCCAGGGGATCGGCGCCGTTCACGGCCGCCCCGGGGCGGCGATGCCGTTCAGAGGCGCTCCAGGATGGTCGCGGTCGCGAGCGCCCCGCCCGCGCACATCGACACCAGCGCGGTCGAGGAGTCGGACCGCTCGAGCTCGTGCAGGGCGGTGGTGATCAGTCGGGATCCGGTCGCTCCGACCGGATGGCCGAGCGCTATGGCGCCGCCGTTGACGTTGACCCGTTCCATGTCTGGCTTGTGCACCGATGACCAGGATAAGACCACCGAGGCGAAAGCCTCGTTCACCTCGAACCTGTCGATGTCGGCCGTGCTCATCCCGGTCGCGGCCAGCACCCTGGCGGTCGCGTCCACCGGCCCGTCCAGGTGGTAGTACGGCTCGGAGCCGACGAGCGCCTGGGCGAGGACGCGCGCCCGGGGCCGCAGGCCGTGCCGGGCGGCGGCCTCCTCGCTCATGAGGAGCACCGCCGCCGCGCCGTCGGAGATCTGCGAGGAGGTGCCCGCCGTGTGCATGCCGTCCTCGCCCATGACGGGCCTGAGCCCGGCCAGCCCCTCGACGGTGGTCTCGCGCAGTCCCTGGTCCCGGTCGACGACGCGGGTCTCGCCGGTGGGCTCCCCGTCCTGGCCGAGGACCGGCGCGGTCACCGCGACGACCTCCCGGTCGAAGCGCCCCTGGGCCCACGCCTCCGCGGCGAGACGCTGGGACCTGGCGCCGAACCGGTCGAGCCGCTCGCGGGTCAGCCCGCGCCGCCGCGCGATCCGCTCGGCGGCGGTGAACTGGTCGGGCAGGTCGATGGCCCAGTCGTCGGGCCGGGGGTTGGCGGGCAGCACGTTGGAGCCGAGCGGCGCCCGGCTCATCACCTCGACGCCGCAGGCCACGCCGACGTCGATGACCCCGGCCTGGATGAGCGCCGCGACCAGGTGCACCGCCTGCTGTGAGGAGCCGCACTGCGCGTCGACCGTGGTCACGCCCGTCTGGTACGGCAGCCCGGCGTAGAGCCAGGCGTGCCGCCCGACATGGCCGCCCTGCTCTCCGGCCTGCGTGACGCATCCGGCGAAAACCTGTTTCACGGCGGCGGGATCGATGCCCGATCTGCCGATCAGGCCGTTGAGCGCCGCGGCGAGGACCGCCTGCGGCTTCAGCCCGGCGAGCCATCCGTTGCGCCTGCCGATCGGGGTCCTCACGGCCTCGACGATCACCGCACCCATAACGATCTCCTCGCCATCCGGGTCGGAGCCCGCGGCCGCCGGGCGGCCGTTCCCGCCGGTCCGCCTGTTCGCGCGTCGCTCCAGAACGTCGCTCTAGTAGCTTCCGCCACCGACTGTAACGGGTTCTAGTTTCAGGCGGAAGGAGCGGCGGGGTTTCCGGTGGCAGGGGGCTCCGGCGAACAGCGCCCCCGATGGAACGAGACGTCCGGTGGGACGGGGCCTCCGGTGGAACGAGACGTCCGGTGGGGCGGGAGCGGACTCAGCCGGAGGGGGAGGGCCGGAAGTCGGCCAGCAGGCGTCCGGCGGCGATCTCGATGCGGCGCTGGATCTGCTCGTACGTGCGCCGGCCCCTGAGCATCTCCATGAGCTCGTGCACCCAGACGCTGGACAGCGAGCCCGCCAGGGCGAACTGCTCCTCGGTGGCGGTCTCGACGGTGAGGTCGTCCCCGGCGACGCGGAGCAGCAGACCCGCCATGCGGTCGCCGAACGGTATGTCGACATCGGCCATGATCAACGAGCGGATGAGCGCGTCGGCGAGCTCGGGCTCGCGCATCAGGCCCCGGGTGGCGCGCATCAGGACGTCGACGGCCCGGCCCGAGGCCGTGGTGGCGCTGGGCGGGCGGCGCTCGATGCTGGTCTCCAGGAGTTCGATCTCCTCGCCGACGACGGCGACGACGAGATCCATCTTGGAGGGGAAGTATCGGTAGAGCGTTCCGAGTGCGACCCCGGCACGCTCGGCGACGGTCCGCATCTGCATCGCCTCGACGCCGCCCCGCGAGGCGAGGGCGGCGGCGGCCTGGACGATGCGCTTGCGCCGCTGGTGCTGGCTCCTGGTGCGGACACCTGTGGACGCCGATTCGCTCTGCATGCCGGATGCCCCCTCGGTCGTGGCCGGATCGGCGTCGCTCGGGGCGTGCCTTCCGGTCCGGTGCGGGGTGACCGGCGTATCGGTGGTCACATGCGAGGTGCGCATGAGAACACGTTATCTGATTTCAGGATACTCCGATGGGTTACTCGCCAGTCACAAAGATGCCCCACGCTTACATGGCATATGCGGTGCGGCGGTTATGCAGTGACTTATTGCGATTAGCTGGCTCTGGACACAGAATAGAATCTGTTCTACTTTCCGGAAGGGCGAAGCGGCCGACAGAAACCCTGGAGTGCCAGTGGACTTCAATCTCGACGAGACACAGACCGACCTGCGCGAACTCGCGGTCGACCTCCTCGGCAAGGAGGTGACCTCGACCAGGCTCGAAGCCCACGAGAAGAGCGGCGCGTCCTACGACACCGCCCTGTGGCGTTCCCTCGCCGGGGCCGGGCTGCTCGGTGCCGTCCTGCCCGAGGAGGCCGGAGGCGCGGGGCTCGGACCGGTGGAGATGGCGGTCGTCCTGCGGGAGATCGGCGCCCACGTGGCCCCGGTCCCCGCCGAGCAGAGCCTGGTCGCGGCGCAGGTGATCACCAGGTACGGCTCCCGGGAGCAGCGCGAGGCGCTGGCCCCGCTGGCCGACGGCGAGATCTCACTGGCCGTCGCCCCCTCCGAGCCGGGGCGCGACCTCGCCGCCCCGCCGGTCACGACCGCCCGCAGGGACGGCACCGGATGGGTGCTGGACGGCGCCAAGGGCACGACGCCCTACGCCGCCCAGGCGGCGAGGATCCTGGTCCCCGCCGCCACCGCCGCCGGGGTCGGCCTGTTCCTGGTGGACCCGGCCCGGGCGGGCCTGCGGCCGGTGCCGACCTCCACCGGCGAACCCGCCGCCGCGCTCGCCCTGGAGGGCACCCCGGGCGAACTCGTCGGGGCCGAGGACGGTACGGCGGCCGACGGCCTGCGCAGGCTGGCGCTGGCCGGGAACATCGCCGTCACCTCCGGCGTGCTGGCCGGGGCGCTGGCGCTCACCACGGAGTACATCAGGACGCGCAAGCAGTTCGGCCGGGCGCTGGCCGAGTTCCAGGCGGTCACCGTGCAGATCGCCGACGTCTACATCGCCGGGCGGGCCCTGGACGTGGCCGTGTGGTCCGGAGCGTGGCGGCTGGCCGAGGGCGCGGACGAGGAGGCCGAGGCGGACCTGGCCGTCGGCGCGCTGACCGCGACCGACCAGGCGCTGCGGGCGCTCTACACCTGCCAGCACCTGCACGGCGGGATCGGCGTGGACGTGACCTACCCGCTGCACCGCTACTTCGCCTGGGGCAAGCACCACGCCCACCTGCTGGGCGGGGTGGAAGCCCGGCTCGACACGATCGGAGCGCTCGTCTGATGCTGATCGACCTGACTCCCGACCAGAAGAGGCTCCGCGACGAGCTGCGCGAGTACTTCCAGTCCTGTCTCACCGCCGAGGGACGCGCGCGGATCTCCGCCGACCCGTTCGGCCAGGCCTACATGGAGCACTGCCGTACCCTCGGCCGCGACGGCAAGCTCGGGCTCGGCTGGCCCAAGGAGTACGGCGGCGGCGGGTACGGCCCGCTGGAACAGCAGATCTTCGCCAACGAGATCGCCCGCGCCGAGGTGCCGTACCCGATCATCACCGTGCAGACCGTCGGCCCGACCCTCATGCAGTACGGGACGGCGGCGCAGAAGGAGTTCTTCCTGCCGCAGATCCTGGCCGGGGAGTGTCACTTCGCGATCGGCTACAGCGAGCCCGGGGCGGGCACCGACCTGGCGGCCCTGCGCACCACCGCGGTCCGCGACGGCGACCACTACGTCGTCAACGGGCAGAAGATCTTCACCTCGGGCGGCCACTACTCCCAGTACATCTGGCTCGCCGCCCGCACCGACCCGGACGCGAAGAAGCACCGCGGGATCACGATGATGATCGTCGACTGCTCCGACCCCGGCTACTCGTGGACCCCGATCATCACGATGGACGGGAACCACCACACCAACTCCACCTACTACTCCGACGTACGGGTGCCGGTGGAGATGGTCGTGGGGGAGGAGAACAAGGGCTGGGACCTGATCGTCAACCAGCTCAACCACGAGCGGGTCACGCTCGGCCCGGCGGGCAACCTCGCCCACACCTACGACCGGTTCCTGGCCTGGGCCCGCCGCACCGGCACGATCGAGGAGCCCGCGGTCCGCAGGGCGCTCGGCCAGGTCTACGCCTACTTCCGGACCAACGAGCTGCTGAACTGGCAGGTCGCGGCCAACATGGACCTCGGCTGGCTGGGCGCCCCCGACGCCTCGGCCACCAAGGTGTACGGCTCCGAACGGCTGCAGGACGTCGGCAGGATCGTCGGCGAGGTCCTGGCCCGCTTCGGCGACCCGTCGGACCCGGACACCGCGGACCTGATGCGGCGCGTCGACCGCGGCGCCAAGGGCGGGCTGGTGCTCACCTTCGGCGGCGGGGTCAACGAGGTCCAGCGCGAGCTCATCGCCATGCTCGGCCTGAGCCTGCCGAGGCCGCCCCGATGACCGAGACCCCTCCGACGAACCCGACCCCTCCGACGGATCCGTCTTCCGCGACGAACCCGGCCCCCACGACGGATCCGACCTCCGCGACGGCGGAGTCCGCCTCCCTGCACGAACGGCTCACCGCCCTGGCCGATCGGCAGATCGCCGAGGGCGAGGTGCTCGGCGTCGCGGAGGCGGACCCGGTGAACCTCCCGATGATCCGGCACTGGACCGACGCCATGGGCGACGCCAACCCGCTCTACACCGACCCCGAGGCCGCCGCCGCCGGAGTGCACGGGGGGATCGTGGCCCCACCGGCGATGATCCAGGTCTGGACCATGCCCGGCGTGGACGGGAGCAGGAGGAAGCGGCCGGGCACGCCGGTCGACGCCGTGCTCGCGATGCTGGACGGCAACGGCTACACCGGCGTGGTCGCCACCAACTGCGAGCAGACCTACCACCGCTACGTGAGGCTCGGCGAGTCCCTGGTTCCGGCCACCCGGCTGACCGGTATCACCGGGCCGAAGCGGACCGCGCTCGGTGAGGGCTACTTCGTCACCTGGAACGTCACCTGGTACGCCGGCGGCGAGGCCGTGGCCGACATGCTGTTCCGGGTGCTGAAGTTCCTGCCCAGGGAGCGGGCCCAGGGACCGGGCGAGGACGCGACCGCGACCGGCGGGAACGGGCTCACGCCCGCGAGGGACGCGCCCTCCCAGGCCGCGCCCTCCCAGACCGCGCCCGCTCAGGACGGACCCGCTCAGGACGGACCCGCTCAGGACGGACCCGCTCAGGACGGACCCGCTCAGGACGCGACCGCGACGCGCGGGGACGCGTCCCCGCGCACGCCGTACCCGCTGAGACCCGCGGTCAACGCCGACACCGCCTTCTTCTGGGAGGGGGTCGCCGCGGGCGAGCTGCGGATCCAGAAGTGCGCCGACTGCGGCGAGCTCCGCCACCCGCCGGGACCGGTCTGCCCCTCGTGCCGCTCGGCCGCCCGCACGTTCGTGACGGCGAGCGGCGAGGGCGAGGTGTACAGCTACGTCGTCCACCACAACCCGCCGGTTCCGGGACACCGGACACCTTTCGTGGTCGCCGTGGTGGAACTGCCGGAAGGTGTGCGGATCGTGGGCAACGTGGTGGACTGCGACGCTTCGCGGGTGGGTATCGGTATGCCGGTGCGCCTGACGTACCGCCGGATGGACGACGAGCTGATCCTGCCCATGTGGGTCCCCCTGGAGGCGTGATGCGGACACTTACCGACGACGAGGTGCGGGTCGGAGCTCCGCTTCCCGAGCTCGCGATCGATCTGAGCCCCACCGTGGTCGTGTCGACCGCGCTCGCGACCATGGACTTCACCCCCGTCCACCACGACGTCGAGGGTGCGAGGGCGCAGGGGTCGAAGGACATCTTCCTCAACATCCTGACCACCATGGGTCTCGTCGAGCGCTACGTCACCGACTGGGCCGGACCCGAGGCGATCATCCGTGGCATCAACGTCAAGCTCGGCGTCCCCGCGTACGCGGGCGACAGGCTGGCCTTCACCGGCAGCGTGGTCGCCTGCGAGGACGGCGAGTTCACCGTCGAGGTCCGCGGCGGGGTCAGCCTCGGCGACCACGTCTCGGGCACCGTCAGGTTCGCCCTCCCCTCCCGCTGACCGCGCCCCAGCGGCGGCGGACACGCGGACACGCGGCAACACAGAAAGGCCCCCACCACCGTGGTCTCCTTCTCCGGGAGCACGGCCGTCGCCGGGATCGGCGCGACCGAGTTCTCCAAGCAGTCGGGCAGGTCCGAGCTCCAGCTGGCGGCCGAGGCGGTGTTCGCGGCGCTCGACGACGCGGGTCTCGCGCCCTCGGACGTGGACGGCCTCGTCACCTACACCCAGGACGCCAACCAGGAGATCGCCGTGGCCCGCGAGGTGGGCATCGGCGACCTGTCGTTCTTCTCCCGCGTCCACTACGGCGGCGGCGCGGCGTGCGGGACCGTGCTGCACGCGGCGATGGCCGTCGCCACCGGGGTCGCCGAGACCGTGGTCTGCTACCGGGCGTTCAACGAGCGCTCGGGGAACAGGTTCGGCCAGCCCGACGCCCGCATCGGCGGCGAGCCCTCGTCCCAGGGCCTGGAGATGAGCTGGCACGTGCCGTACGGGCTGATGACCCCCGCCGCCTGGGTCGCCATGTTCGCCCGGCGCTACATGCACGCGTACGGGGCCACCTCCGAGGACTTCGGCCGGGTGGCGGTCGCGATGCGCAGGCACGCCTCCACCAACCCGGCCGCGTGGTTCCACGGTCGCCCGATCACCCTGGAGGAGCACCAGGCGTCCAAGTGGATCGTGGAGCCGCTGCACCTGCTCGACTGCTGCCAGGAGAGCGACGGCGCGGTGGCGCTGGTGGTCACCTCCGCCGAGCGGGCCAGGAACCTGCGCAGGTCACCCGCCGTGATCACCGCCGCCGCCCAGGGATCGGGCGCCGACCAGATGATGATGACCAGCTACTACCGCGACGACATGACCGGCCTGCCGGAGATGGGGGTGGTCGGCCGCCAGCTCTGGAAGCAGTCGGGGCTCGGACCCTCGGACGTGCAGACGGCCATCCTGTACGACCACTTCACCCCGTTCGTCCTCACCCAGCTGGAGGAGCTGGGCTTCTGCGGGCGCGGCGAGGCCCGCGACTACGTGGCCGGGGGCGGCATCGAGATCGACGGCCGTCTCCCGGTCAACCCGCACGGCGGCCAGCTGGGGGAGGCCTACATCCACGGCATGAACGGCATCGCCGAGGCCGTCAGGCAGATCAGGGGCACCTCGGCCAACCAGGTGGCCGGGGTGCGGAACGTGCTGGTCACCGCCGGCACGGGTGTGCCGACCAGCGGGCTGGTCCTGTCGTCGGAGTGACCCGGTGCCCCGCGGGACGGTCCGGGGCCGTGCGGCCGGCGCGAAGGCGTCCAGGTGGGGTCGCCGTGTGAGCCGCCGCCTCATGGGTTCGCGCGTCCCGCGGGGACGGTCCGCGGGGCCGCGCGCCCGGGGTGGAGGCCGGGCGCGCGGCGGCCGTCGGATGACCGACCGTCCGGTCGTCCGGTGGCTCAGCAGCTCAGGTTGCCGCCGGGGGTGGTGCCGAGTATCTGCGTGAAGCGCTGGTAGGCGTTGATCCGGCTCTGCACCTGCGCGGGGTTCCTGCCGTTGCACTCCAGGCTGCCGTTGATGCTGCGGATCGTCTCGCCGAAGCCACGGCTGTTGACCATCGCGTTGTGCGGCGTCATGGTGCCGGGGCCGTTCTGGGTGTTCCAGTACCACAGGGCGGTCTTCCAGGCCACCGCGGCGTCGTTCTGGACCAGGTACGGGTTGCCGAGCAGGTTGATGTCGAGCGCGTCGCCCGCAGCCTTGTAGTTGAAGTTCCAGCTCAGCTGGATCGGACCGCGCCCGTAGTAGGCCGCCTGGCCCGCGGGGCAGCCGTACGGCTGGCTCGTGTCGCAGTAGTGCGGGTAGTTCGCGGTGTTCTGCTCCACGATGTGGACCAGGCCGCCGGTCTCGTGGTTGACGTTGGCGAGGAAGGCGGCCGCCTCCTGCCTCCTGACGGTGTCACTGCCGGTCTTCGCGAAGCCCGGGTAGGCGCTCAGCGCCGCGGTCAGGCCGCTGTAGGTGTAGAACGAGTTCCGGCTCGGGAACATCTGGTTGAACTGGGCCTCGCTCACGACGAAGCCCGAGGTGGGCGGGTTCGTGGGGGGAGGCGTCGTGCCGCCACAGGTGTACGGCTCCCAGTACCAGGTGCTGATCACCGGGTCGTAGCCGGGGTTCTCGTTCTTGGCGCGGTAGAACTGGCCGTTGGTGTACTTGACGATGCTCCCGGCGGGATACCAGGTGCCCGCCGCCCAGTTCGGGTGGCTGCAGTTGCCCGGGGGAGGCGTCGTGCCGCCGCCGCACGCGCCCTGGTCCGCCCACACGTCGGCGGTGCCGGGGGTCTCGTTCTGGGTCCACCACTTCGCCGACCAGTTGCGGCCGTTGTGGGAGGCGGTCATGCCGTTGGTGTAGACCGCCGAGGAGTTCCACGGGGTCACGCAGGCCGCCGCGGCGGCGGAGGACGCTGAGGACGCTGAGGCCGTCGGCAGGGCTACCGCGAGCACGCCCGTGACCGCCAGGGCGGCGAGGGCGGCCATGATGCGCTGTCTCAACACTTGATCACTCCTTCGTGCGGTGGGGGCCGCAGAGGTTCGGGATTCTGTGCGACCGGGGCGCGAGTGGCTCGCGCGAGAGGCTTGCAAACCCAGTCAGGACGAGTAAGGACGGCGGGCTTCGCATTACCGGTTCCGTTGCGGGTGCCGGACGGTGTGAGACGTCCGGGTGGCCGGACCTGCGGGTGACGACGGATCGTGTCATCGGGGTTCGCGCAGCTCTTGGTCGGTTCGAACGGTTTCCCGGGAGCCACAAAGGCTCCCGCCTTAACTTTCTCTTAAGAAAGTTTCCTAAGAGTTGCCGTGATACTAGCCTTGACAGATCGTTGTCACAACCCCGATCGCCCGCGATTTCCGTCGTCGCGGGCGGGTGCGTTCCACGCCCGATATGACCTGCGCCCGGTTAATTCACAATGGCGGTATAAGTCCGGTTAGACGGTGAATGTAACTTTCGCTGGCGTTTCGGATGTCATCATGTGCGTCATGTTGGAATCCCTCGGACTCGATCCCGTGGAGGAGCGCGTCTACCGGTTCCTGGTCACCATCGCGGAGGCGGAGGTCGCCGACCTCGTGGGGAACCTGGGCATCGACGCCGAGACGGCCGAGACGGTGCTGGTGTCCATGCGGGTCAGAGGGCTGGTCAGGACGGTCGGTCCCGGCAGGCGGCGGTTCACGGCCGTGGCGCCGGACATCGTGCTGGGTTCACAGCTCCTCCGTCACCAGCAGGCGCTCGACTGGGCGCGGCGTGAGGTGGACCGGCTCTCGGAGGAGTACCGGGACGGTGCCCGCCGCCGCGACGCCGGCCGGCTGGTCGAGGTCCTGCCGAACCGCGTCGTGCTCCGGGAGTACCTCGACCACCTGCAGGAGGACGCCCGCCACGAGGTCCTCTGCCTTCGGCAGGGCCGCGCGGTCGTGCCGCCCGCGGAGGAGAACCTCGCCGAGCCGGACGCGCTGCGCCGCGGGGTCGAGTATCGGGTGATCTACGAGGGGCCCCTGCTGGAGGAGCAGGGCATGCCGGCCAACGTGGCGTACGCGGTCAAACTGGGCGAGCAGGCCAGGGTCGCGCCCTGCCTGCCGGTGTGGCTGACGGTCGTCGACCGGGAGGTCGCCGTGATCCCGGTGGCGCGGGAGGAGGGAACCTCGGAACCGACGGCGGCGCTGGTCCGTGGCGACCAGCTGCTGGAGGCGCTGATCGCCCTCTTCGAGGGCTGCTGGGAGCGGGCGACGCCGTTGCGGATCGCCGAGGACGGTGCCCTCACCGAGGGGACGACGCCCTGCCCGCTCGGTTCCGACGACCTCTCCCTGGTCTCGTTGCTGGTCGCGGGCGTACCGGACAAGTCGATCGCCACCCGGCTGGGCGTCAGTCAGCGGACCGTGCAGCGGCGCGTCTCGAACATCATGGAACTCACCGGCGCCCAGACCCGCATGCAGCTGGCCTGGCGCGCCGCCACCGAACGCTGGCTCTGAGCACCCGGCCACACCGGCGCGGCCGGGCGGGAGTACGGAAAGGCCCTGGGGATTCCGGGAGGGCCTACGGGGTGGACATCATCGGTACCGCGAAGAAGACGATCATGGCGATCGTCACCGCGATGACGAAGCCGATCAGCTCCCAGGCCCAGTCGTGGTGGGTCGCGTTCTTCATCGCCTTGTGGCTGCGCGGCTCCCGCTTGCGGGATGCCGCCCGGCTGTAGGGGGAGAGCACCGTACCGGTCTCCCCGAGCCCCGGGTGCGGCGCGGACGGTTCGGAGACCGGAGGCGTCGGGGGGACCGGGGGGATCGCCGCGAACCCGTTTCCCGGCATGGTCGCCGCGTCGTCCAGCGGCGCGTCGTACGGCGTCAGGGTGTGGTTCGGCGGGGCGGTCCGGTCGGGGACGTCGCCGGGCTGGTCCTCGCGCATGACCCAGCGGGGCAGGCGCAACTGGGCGCGACCGGCGGGGGTGCGGAGGTGGTCGGTCCGGGGGGACCAGACGGGAAGGGCGGTCGGGTCCTCCCGAGTCTGGGCGCCGGAGGGAGCGGGCGGGGCCTCACCGGTCTGGGCGCCGGAGGGAGCGGCATCCGCGAACCAGTCGACGGAGGGGGGCCGGACGGGGCCGGCGGCCCGGTGGGCCGAGGTGGGGAACGGGGGCTCGGCGTGCTCCACCGGCGACACCCCGGGGGACGCGGGGGCGTCCGTCCGCGCGGTCCAGACGGGGAGCGAGAGCCGGGGGCGGTCGCCGGCGGGGGACGCGTGCCGCCCCGCTTCCCTGGAGGGCGCGGGAGCGGGAGCGGGCCGGTGGCGCTCGCGGTCGGCGAGGGCGTCGAGCTGGTCGGTCTGCAGGGGCCAGCCGGGAAGGGGACGCGCGTCGTCCAGCACGTCGCCGAGGCCGTCGTCCAGCACGTCGCCGGGGTGCCCGGGGTTGCCGAGGGGCGGGACGACAGTGAGCGGGGTGCGGGGGGTCTCGGCGGCGGGAACAGGGCTCTGCGGCGTCTCCACGGCCTGCGTCCCGGTGTGGCCGGCGGCCGGGCTACCGAAGTGGTCCGCGGCCGGTGTCCCGGTGTGGCCGGCGGCCGGGGTCCCGACGTGGTCGGCGAGCGGCGTCTCGATGTGGTCCGCGGCCGGCGTCTCGGTGTGGCCGGCGGGCGGGGCCTCGGTGCGGGGGGCGGCGGCGACGAGCCTGTCGGTGCGGACGCGGGCCGCCCGTGCCTCCGGGGTGAGCGGGCGGAAGAAGTCTTCCCGCCCGGGGGAGTCGTCCAGCACGTCCCCGGGGATCGGGGCCGTCAGCGGTGCCGCCCGGCGCGGCCGGGGGCGCTGGAGGCGGCGGCGTGGCCGCAGGGCCGCGGTGTCCAGGGCGGTGAGCACCGAGTCGCCGAGCCTGGGCATCGGCTCCGTGGTCGCCTCGTGGGTGGAGACGGCGTCGGGATCCCGCGGTGCGAAGGGATCGGGGAAGCGGTCCTCCGCCATGTGGTCCGGCAGGTCCGGCACGGGGAAGGCCGAGGCGCCGATCGGCGGACCGGTCGGGACGCCGGTCTCCGCGAGCGGCAGCGGCCACGCGGGCGTCGTCGGCCACAGCTGCCTGACCAGCGGGGACATCGACCGCCTGGCGACCGGAACGGCGGGTGGTGCATGGGGCCCGAGCACGGCGGCGCGAAGTCCCGCCGGGGGAGTGGCCCAGGGGGCGAGGTTGAGCACGTCGCGGACCGGGGCGACGGCGAGGGCGCCGAACACCTCCGTCATGTTCTCGGGGACCTTGACCGAGGCCAGGGCGTAGCCCAGCGACTGGGCGAAGCGGCGGCAGGCGCTCACCGTCAGCTCGTCGGCGGTGTCGACGGCCACGTCGAGCACCCAGGACAGCTCGGAGGCGTCCATCTCGCACACGCCCGACAGGTACAGCACCTCACGCTGGTGCGTGCGCAGGTCGCCCAGGACGCGCTCGACGAGGGCCGCGGCCGGGTCAAGACCGATGGCGGGGGGCGAGTAGACGATGTCGCGCAGGAAGATCTCGCGGCGGGCGAGCGCGTACAGCGCGGCGCGCGGCGGTTCGGCGTCCGAGACGCCAGAGAGGACGGCCACCAGGACGTCGGAGGCCGAGTCCGCGTTGCCCAGCTGGTCGTGGGAGTAGGCGAACAGCCCTGCTGCGTGGCGGTCATAGAGCCCGGCGATGAGTTCGACGCGCGAGCGTTGACCGAGGAGCGGTTGGGTCACCAGGTTCTCCCGAGGACGCCTCGGTCTTCAGGCCGGGAAGGAATCGGGAGCGGGAGGGCCGCCAAGGCCCGAGCGTGCCCTGACCGGTCAGTCATCTCGATCAGATTCTTTCTGCGTCGTGTAGCCGTAGCCGTCCGCGCGTTGAAGATGACGGACATGGCGGTGGTTGATCCCGGCGACGCGACCATGCCGGGTGGTGATGTCGAACTTCCCGCAGGAGCGGACCAGGACCCGTCCCACGTGGACCCCGGCTTTCTTGCCTGTCGTGACATGTGCGCGGACCAGGTCGCCGGTTTGGAAGCCGTGGTGCAGTTTGATCCGTGGTCGGACAAGACGGGGGAATCCGTATCGGTCTGAAGTGGTGCGGGCGTAGGCGCCTCGACCGGTTGCCTTGACCACAAGGACCCTGGAGGGCCATGCGGTAACGCTCTCCAGCTCACCGACGTGCAGCGCGTCAAGGGTGTGCGACTTCGGCGCGCCGGTGCGCGACCGGTTCCACTTCGTGCGACCGCCCGAGCCGGTGGACACCGGCAGACCGGTCGCTTTCAGCGCCCGCCACAGCGCCCATCGGGTGGCGTTGACCGCAGCCGCGTCCCGCAACGGGGCTTTCGCCTGCTTGAGGATCTTCGCGAGGAGGGCGGGTTTCCCCTTCAGGAACTCTTCGATCAAGGTGGCGTTCTTGGTCTGATTGCAGCCGATGCAGGCCAAGGTGAGGTTGCTGATCCGGTCCGAACCGCCCCGGGAACGCGGGTGGATGTGGTCGATGTTCACCGGCACGTCCTGCGTGCCGCAGTAGGCGCACGTGCGCCCCCACTTGGCGAGCAGATACTCACGAACCTCGTATCCGGCGAGGGTACCCTGCTGGTATTGCACTTCTTCGAGCGGCCGTCCGGCCGACATGGTGTGGGTGTCGAACGCCGCTTTCTCCACATGGACGGCGGTGACGGGTGCCCAGTGGGTGAGCCGACTCACCCACGACATGGTGGTGTCGAGGCGGTGTCGCAAGGACGGCGCGAGCCACCCCTTGGGCCTGGTGCGGTTGGAGAACCGGGGAGCGCGGTGGCGCAGGTTCCGGGAACGGCGGCCCCGGCGCAACGCAGCCCGCGAGGCGAGCTTGTCGCGGATCGCTCCGCCTCGATGGTCGAGCTGGAGTGCGTACCTGCCGGCACGGCTCCCGTCGCGCTCGGTGAACACGGCGACGCCGGTGTGCTTGGAGCCGGGATCGACGCCGACCGCGACGCCGGGAACCGTGGACTCGTCCCGGACGCGGTCCTTCAGTCGGATGACGAACGGGGTGTGGCGGTGAACCACCGCCCGGCCTGAACGCAGGAGTTTCCGCGCGCCGGCCGGACTCGTGGGCTGTAACGGGTGGCCGTGCTTGTCGAGGACGAACACGACCGGGTGGGCTTGACTGCCCGCTCCCTCCCCGGCCGAAGCCGGGCCGGGGTGACGCCGAACGGTCCGGGTGCCGGTCCGTTCGATCTCCCCTCGCCCATGTTGAACACCAGGTACCGCCTCGCGACGGTGTCGGTGAGCCGTTTCGTCCCGACCCTGCGGGGTGTCTGCTCCCACGGATTCCAGAGCAGCGAACTGAGGAAGCATTCGCTGGTGGGTCTGCTGTCTTGCGTTCAACGTAGCCATCACAATGCACCTCCTTGAGCTGATGGCTGGGGCTGGTCAACGTGGGGCTATCGGCGCGCGGTGTGGCACCTCAAGCCCCGGCCTTCAGACCGGGGTCGTTGACTGGACCGGTTCCTCTGGTGGTTCGGCGAGCGTGGTGGAGAGTCGGGGCGGCTGTGAGGCCTGTGACGTACGGTGCCAGAGGGATCGACTCCAGCGATGTGGGTAATCATGTCAAGTCATGGGCACCTCCCGCACTACTCAATGCCCTTTTGTTGAGAAATACACTTGTGGATCTGCTTCGGAGCCGGTTCGGGAAAGCCTGGAAGACAGATCGGAGAAGTGGGGCATAGGCTGACTCGTGCGGGATCATGGGGACGGTTGGGGCAGGGGGGCCGTAACCCTGCGAAAACAAGAGGTTGCGCATGATCACATTCAACGGTGTCACCAAGCGCTACGCCGACGGGACCGTCGCCGTGGACGATCTAAGCCTCGAAGTGCCGACCGGGGAGATAACCGTCTTCGTCGGCCCCTCGGGATGCGGTAAGACGACGTCCCTCCGCATGATCAACAGAATGATCGACGCCTCGGAGGGCCAGATCCTCCTGGACGGCGTCGACGTCAAGACCATCGACCCGCCGACACTGCGCAGGGGCATCGGCTACGTCATCCAGCAGGCGGGACTCTTCCCGCACCGCAAGATCGTCGACAACGTGGCGACGGTGCCCCTGCTGCTCGGCTGGGACAGGAAGAAGGCGCGCGACCGGGCGATGGAGCTGCTCGAACGGGTCGGGCTCGACCCCAAGATGGCCGGCCGCTATCCCTTCCAGCTCTCCGGCGGGCAGCAGCAGCGCGTCGGCGTGGCCCGCGCGCTCGCCGCGGACCCGCCCGTGCTGCTGATGGACGAGCCGTTCAGCGCGGTCGACCCGATCGTCCGTACGAGCCTGCAGGAGGAGCTCCTGCGGCTCCAGGCCGAGCTGAACAAGACCATCGTGTTCGTCACCCACGACATCGACGAGGCCGTCAAGCTCGGCGACCGGGTGGCCGTGCTCCGCGTCGGGGGCCACCTGGCCCAGCTCGACGACCCCGCGACGTTGCTGGCCCGGCCCGCCGACGACTTCGTCCGCGAGTTCCTGGGCCGCGACCGGGGCATCAGGCGGCTGTCGTTCGTCTCGGACGAGGGGGTGCGGCTCCGCGCCGACCTGCTCGCGCCCGCCTCCACCGACGCCGTCGCGGCGCGCGCCACCGGAGAGCCGTGGCTGGCCGTGACGGACGAGGACGGCCGGCCGCTGGGCTGGGCCGCCGTCAAGGACCTGCCCGAGCCGGGCACCCTCGCCGACGCGGAGCTCGCGCCGTACGGGACCTTCGTCAGCGGGCGCGACTCGCTGCGCGCGGCGCTGGACGCGACACTGCTGTCCCCCTCGGGCCACGCCGTCGCGGTGGACGGGTCGGGCAGGGCCGTGGGCGTCGCCACCCGCGAGTCGCTGGACGAGGCGCTGACCAGGGTCGCGGGAGACGTCGGCGGACCGGCGCGGGGCGCCGACGGCCCGACGGGAGGTGTCGGCGGCCCCGCCGGGGGCAGCGGCGGTCCCTCGGGAGGCGCCGGCGCGGCCACGGGAGGTGTCGATGGATGAGGAACCGCTGGTCCGCTGGGACTGGATCGGGCGCAACTGGCCCACGATCCAGGGCCTGCTCGAGGACCACATCGTGATGGCGCTGGTGCCGATCCTGGTCGGGCTGATCATCGCGCTCCCGCTCGGGCTGGCCGGGGTGCGGTGGCGCTGGCTCTACCAGCCGACCGTCGGCGTCATGAACGTGATCTACTCGCTGCCCTCGCTGGCCGTCTTCATCGTGCTCATCCCGATCACCGGTCTCGCCACGCGGACGACCGTGATGGTCCCGCTCACCTTCTACGCCATGGCGGTGCTGATCCCCGCGGTCGTCGACGGGTTGAGCTCGGTCCCCGACCACGTGCGGCAGTCCGCGGTGGCGATGGGCTTCACGCCGCTGCGCAGGCTGCTCCAGGTCGAGCTGCCGATCGCGGTACCGGTCGTGCTGGCCGGGCTCAGGGTGGCCACGGTCGCCAGCGTCAGCCTGGTCAGCGTCGGCGCGCTGGTCGGCAGGGGCGGGCTCGGCTACCTGTTCATCGACGGCTGGCAGCGGCAGTTCTACACCCCGATCGTCGTCGGCATCGTGCTGGTCGTGGTGCTCGCGGGGGTCGCCGACCTGTTGCTGATCCTGGCGCAACGCCTGCTCACCCCGTGGTCGCGGGCAAGGGGGTCCGCGTGAACCGGCTGATCGGGCCTGGCGTGGTCCGCGTGAACCGGCTGATCGGGTCCCTGACCGTTCGCGTGGACCGGCTGAGCGGGGCGCGGGCAGAGGAGGCCGTGTGAACTGGCTGATCGGGTCCCTGACCGTTCGCGTGGACCGGCTGAGCGGGGCGCGGGCAGAGGAGGCCGTGTGAACTGGCTGATCGGGTCCCTGACCGTTCGCGTGGACCGGCTGAGCGGGGCGCGGGCAGAGGAGGCCGTGTGAACTGGCTGATCGACTTCTTCGGCGACCCGGCCAACTGGTCGGGACCCGACGGGATTCCCAACCGGCTGCTCGAACACCTGGAGTTCGCCGGGCTCTCGCTGCTGCTCGCCATGCTGATCGCGCTCCCGCTGGGGCTGCTGATCGGTCACACCGGCAGGGGCGCGATGCTCGTCATCCTCACCGCCAACGCGGCCCGCGCCCTGCCGACGCTCGGCCTGCTGGTCCTCATCGTCCTGTTCATGGGCGTCGGCACCATCCTGCCGGTGCTCATCCCGCTGGTGGCGCTGGCCGTGCCGCCCATCCTGGTCAACACCTACGAGGGCATCCGAGGGGTCGATCCCGACCTGCGCGACGCCGCGTACGGCATGGGACTGAAGGGCGGGCAGGTCCTCGGCCGGGTGCTGGTGCCGGTCGCGCTGCCGCTGATCCTGCTGGGCCTGCGCCTGGCCGCGATCCAGGTGGTGGCGACCGCGACCGTGGCCGCCTACGTGGGCCTGGGCGGCCTCGGCCGCTTCATCATCGACGGTCTCGCGACCAAGAACTTCCCGAGCACGATCGGCGGGGCGGTCCTCGTAGCACTGCTGGCGCTTCTCGTCCAGCTCGGGTTCACCCTGGTGCAGCGCGTAACGGTCTCCCCGGGGGTGAGCGAGCGCCAGGTCATCAGATAGTTTTCCTACCCCCCGTTCTGGAAGGGAACAGCACCATGAAACGCCTGATCAGCACCGCGGCGGTCCTCCTGTCCGCGGCGCTCACACTTACCGCGTGCGGCGGCGGAGATCCGCTCACCAGCGCCTCCCCGGCTCCGGCCGGGTCGGGGTCCGCCTCCGCGCCGGCGGCCGGGGGAAAGGTCGTCATCGGGTCGGCCAACTTCCCGGAGAACGTCCTGCTCGGCGAGATCTACTCCCAGGCCCTGGCGGCCAAGGGCGTGCAGGTCGAGGAGAAGTTCAACATCGGCAGCCGCGAGGTCCTGTACGACCAGATCAAGAGCGGTGGCCTGACCATCCTGCCGGAGTACATCGGCTCCCTGCTCGCCTTCGTCGACAACACGACCACGGCGAAGTCGAAGGACGACGTCGTCGCCGGTCTCAAGGAGAAGCTCCCCGCCGAGCTGGAGGTCCTCACCCCCGCCGCGGCCGAGGACAACAACTCGCTGACCGTCACCAAGGAGACCGCCACCAAGGACGGCCTCACCACGATCGAGGACCTGGTCAAGGTCGCCAAGAACTACTCGGTGGGCGGCCCGCCGGAGTTCCAGACCCGCCAGGAGAAGAACTTCAAGGACACCTACGGCCTGGAGTTCAAGGAGTGGAAGAAGACCGGCGACGCCACCGCCGACGCCATCAAGGACGGCACCGTCCAGGTCGGCAACGTCTTCACCACCGACCCGAAGATCATCGTCAATGACCTGGTCTCCCTCCAGGACAACAAGAGCGCCTTCGCGGCCGAGAACATCGCGCCTCTGGTCAACAAGGCCGGCGTGAACGACACCGTGAAGACGACCCTCGACGCGGTCTCCGCCAAGCTCGACACCGCCGGTCTGGTCGCGCTGATGAAGCGCGTCGCGGTCGACAAGGACGACGCCGAGATGGTCGCCAAGGACTGGCTGACGCAGAACGGCCTGCTCTAACGGTTCGTTCAGCCGATCTTGTACGAGACCGCCCGGTCTCGTACAAGATCGGCTGTCGGTCCTGGAAGCGAATGCCGTCTGAGTGAGCATCTCATCACCCATCGTCAAGGTGAAGGATTTGCTACACTTCCGTGTGTGGATGAGTGGGAGATCCGGGTCACCGGCGAGATTCGCGACTGGATCCGCTGGACGTAGGTTCCCGGCTCCAGGTCGTGGACGCCATCGACAGACTGGCAGAGGCAGGTCCCTCATTGGGGCGTCCTCTTTTCGACAAGCTCGAAGGCTCGCGGATCCACAATCTGAAGGAGCTCCGTCCGGGTTCTGCCGGACGCTCCGAAATCCGGATCCTGTTCGTCTTCGATCCGTGGCGTTCGGCCATCCTGCTGATCGGCGGCGACAAGTCCGGCGAGTGGTCGGGCTGGTGCCGACGGGCTGTTCCCCGGGCGGAAGAGCTGTATGAGGAGTATCTGAAAGAACGCGAGGCGGAGGAGAAGGACCGATGACGAACTTTCCCAAGTGGAGCGACATCCGTGCGGACATCGTCGCGGACTCCGGCGGGGAGAAGGCCGTGGACGAAGCGCGGCGCCGCAACCAGGCTTACATCGACGGCCACCGGCTGGCGGAACGACGCAAGGCACAGAACCTGTCCCAGACGGACGTGGCCGAATACATGGGCGTGACCAAGAGCCGGGTTTCGCAGATCGAGCGTGGCGAAGTGTCCACCGTCGAAGTCATCGCTCGATACGTTCAGGCGCTCGGCGGACAGCTCCAGATCTCGGCGGTCTTCGGTGACGACCTCTACATTCTGCGTGGCACCGACACTCACGTCGCGTAACCCGCTCGCCGCCGCTCCACCTCGCTCGGCTGAACGGCCTTACCTGTCGAAGTCCGGCCAGTAGTGCGCTGAGCGGCCGGCGGCCGACACGATCGCCGCGCCGTCGAGTTCGACGATGGTCAGCTCGATGCCGCCCAGCGGCCACTCCACGGCGAACTCGAAGGTCTCGGCCGGGGGAAGCGGCCACAGCCACAGCCCGAAGTCGCTGAAACCGAACTCGCCGCCGCGCATGCCGCTGCCGACCGGCGACCAGGCCAGCGTGGGCCCGGCCGGTGGCTCGCCGAAGGGGCTCATCCTGTTCCGCAGTTGATCGACGGTGGTGGCCTTCGCGCCGTCGGCGAAACGCACGCCCAGCCGCAGCAGCGAGTCGGGCGGCTGAGCCCCGCCGCGCGGCCCGGCCGCCTGGGCGAACGGGGAGCCGCCCATGTGCAGGTACCACCAGTCCTGGGCCGACAGGTCACCCTGCCGGGACACGACCTCCACCTCCAGCATGCAGCCGGTGCTGAAGACCCGGATCGTCGGCAGCAGCACCACGACGTTCGGACTGCGGGCCACCACCCGCTCGACCGCGAGCACGGCTCCGGCCTCAAGGGAGGGAGGAGCGGACCAGGGAGGGAGGTCGGGGCGGTCGAAGGAGGGTTCCTGCTCCGTTGGTACGGGATCGAAGAACATCACTTCATGCTACGTAAAATCCTTTTTCGCTGGCAGGTCGTTCTGGTACGAAAGGTCGATCGCGTCCTGTCCGGCGCTGTTCTTCCCTTCGCGCTCGCCCGGCGACTCAGCGCCGCGCTGTCGATCCGAGTTCGAACCAGATCAGGGTTCCGGCGGAGTCACGGTGAAATCCTCGGCGGGTGGCGAGATCGTTGACGAGCACGGACAGGAGTCGCGCTGCCATCTCGGTCACCTCCCGTGCTCTCGGTCGTGTCGCTCTCGCCGCTTGATGTACCCCGAGTTCGGTGGAGTCGGCTTGGTTGACTCTCATGCCGACTGGACGTTCGGATAGAGCATCTCGTACTCGATAGGGGTGAGCATCCCTAGAGCACTGTGCCGTCGTTGCCGGTTGTGGAAGATCTCCAGGTATTCGAAGATCGCGTCGCACAAACCGCCTGAGGATGAAAGAGATTTATTCGTCGCGCTCCAGAAGCGAGTCCAGGGCGCCATGAGATGACAGGGCCTTTTACCGAATTGACCATGCACTGTCCAGCAAATTCGTATGCCCTGAAGCTTCTTTAGGGTTGTTTGTCTGGTTAAGGTGGCCGCACCGAAGCGTGTCGTGCGGGAGGCAGCGTGCCGATCTTGTTAGCTCGCCTGCTGGCCCGGATCACGATGCTGGGGACGTGGTGGACGCCGGTTCTCGTCCTCAGCATCGTGTTCCTGACGAGTTGGCCCCTGATGACGCTCGCGGAACCCGCCGACAGTGCGATCGTCCAGCCCGCCAACTACTGGTGGTACTTCGTGGTCACCGCCGCGACCGTCGGTTATGGCGACCTGTACCCGGAGTCGGCGGCGGGCCACGTCGTCGGCGCGTACGTCATCGTCGGCGGCATCGCGACGTTGACGACGGTGTTCGCCAGGCTGTCGACCGCATTGGAGAAGGCGAGGGGACGAAGAATGCAGGGTGCCATCACGGTGGAGATGTCGGGTCACATCGTGCTGCTCGGCTACACGCCGGGACGGACCGAGCAGATGGTGGACGAGCTGATCGCCGATGGTTCGAGCCGCATCGTGCTCTGCGCCTGGGACGACGTGCCGACCCACCCGATGCCCGACCGCGACGTCACGTTCGTACGCGGAGATCTGACCGACGACGGCGTGCTGCGCCGGGCCGGCGTGCAGCGGGCGCACAGCATGCTGGTCGATGCCCGCGACGACAACGAGGCGCTCGCGGTCGCGGTCACCGCCGACCACGTCGTCGAAGGAGCCCATCTCGTCGTCGCGCTGCGCGATCTCGGCAGGGTCCGGCACCTCCGCTATGTCAACGAGGCCGTACGCTGCGTCCAGTGGCACAGCCCTCACATGATCACCGAGGAGCTGAAGGATCCCGGCATCACAGAGATCTACACGCAGTTGATGACCCACGGCGGCGCCGACACCTATTCGGTGCGGTTGCCGAAGTCCCTGGGGCCGGTGCTGGTCGACCACTGCCAGACCTCCCTCGGCCGGCACCACGGCGCCACGATGCTCGCCGCGCGCGCCGGTGACACGCTGCTGGTCAATCCCGGCTGGCAGACCCGGCTGCCGACGGGGGCCGTCCTGTACTACGTCGCCTCCCGCCGCCTCACCCCCGATGAGATCGTGAACACACTGCGCGGGGCGGCCTGACCGGGGGATCGTGAACGCGCTGCCGGCATCCAGGCCGGGCTTCCTCATACAGGGAATCTTCGAGGCGCCGGGGCCCTGGACGGTGATCGGTATGCCGTGGGGGCCGGCGTGACGACGAAAGGTCAACGCCCAGACCCCTCTGGGGAGGCCCGCGACCACCGAAGTTCCTCAGTGGGTGGTTGAGAGGTGGTCGTTGGACCGTCTTGCCAGGTGGGTGTGGGGAGGGCATGACAAGAGATCGGTTTCTATCCCTCTGATCTGACCGATGAGCAGTGGGCGCTGATCGAGCCGCTGTTTCCCGCTCCACACTGGGACGGCCGCCCGGATGATGCACCCCGTGGTGTGCCCCGACTCCACCGAACTCGGGGTACATCACTTCATCGATCCCGGCGCGGTTCAGGTGACGATGGTGGTGAAGGGGCGGAAGGTGATCTCTCGCGAGCGGAATGCGGCGATGAGGAGGTCGCGGGGCGAGGTGATTCGCGGCACACCGCGCCGGGCCGAGCACCTGCCCGGTTCCGGGATGATGGCCGCATGAACGAGTTCGTCGAGTCCATGGCCCAGGTGGTGACCGGTGTGACGGTCGTCACGGTGAAGGACGGGCGCGACGACGTGGGGGTGACGGTCGCCACCTTCACCTCGCTGTCGCTGGACCCGCCGCTGGTGATGGTGAGCCTGGACAACGCCGGATACCTCAACGAGTTGCTGCTCCGCCATGACCGCTGGGCCGCCAGCGTGCTGTCGGCGGGGCAGAAGGCGATCGCCAGCCGCTTCGCCACCGCGGGCCGTCCGGGGGCGAGGCTGCTGCTCGCGGGGACGCCGCACCACCGGGGCGCGCTGAGCGAGGCCCTCGTCGTGGACGGCGGCGTCACCGCGCTGGAGGCCGAGACGGTCAAGGTCGTCCCGGCCGGGGACCACACGGTCTTCATCGCCAAGGTCCTGGGGGTCGACTACGTCGACGCCTCGGTCCTGCCGCTGGCCCGCTACCGGAGCCGCTACCGCTGACCTGTCCAACGGAACACCGCTCCGGCTTTTCACAAGGAGGGAACGGCTCCACGTGGAGGGACGGCCCTTCGCGCGGAGGACGGTTCTTCGCGCGGAGGACGGTTCTTCGCGCGGAGGGAGCCGCCCCTCCGGAGAAGGCCTTCCGATCAGGGTGGCCGTGCCGCCCAGGGCTCCGCGCGGGGCCGCCGCGCCGGACGTGCCGTCCGGACGCGATGGCCATCACCGGGGAGTGCGGGAAGAGTCAGGAAACGCGGGAGAACGGGGTCAGCGGATCGTCCACGAGCCGGGGAGCATCAGCGGCCCGTACGACGGCAGGCCCAGCTCGCCCGCCAGGTGGGCGATCGGGCCCCAGGCCTCCAGGCGGACCCGGGCCATGGCGGCGGCCTTGTCCTCGCTGGACTCCGCGGGGCGCAGCCGCTCCAGGGGACTGAGCTTGGGGTAGACGCGCACCGGGGCGTCGACGGGCAGCCCGGCCTTCTTGCGGGCCAGGGCCAGGGCGTCCTCCAGACCGCCGAGCTCGTCGACGAGGCCGCCCTCCAGAGCGTCCGCCCCGGTCCAGACCCGGCCCTTGGCCAGCTCGTGGGCCCGCTCGCGGGACAGGCCGCGCCCCTCGGCGACCTTGTTCACGAAGTCGTCGTAGACCCGGTCGAGCCAGGCGTTGACCCGTGCCCACTGCGCCTCGGAGAAGGCGTTGGTGGGGGAGAGCATCCCGGAGTTGGCGCCCTCGCCGACGGTCTCGGAGGACACGCCGATCTTCTCCAGCAGCCCGCCGATGACCGCCTTGCCGCCGAACACGCCGATGGAGCCGGTGAGCGTGCCCGGCTGGGCCACGATCACGTCGGCGGCCATCGAGACCATGTAGCCGCCGGAGGCGGCCAGGTCGCCCATCGAGATCACGATGGGCTTGCCCGCCTTGCGGGTGAGCACGACCTCGCGCCAGATGGCGTCGGAGGCCGTGTACGAGCCGCCGGGGCTGTCGACCCGGAAGACGACCGCCTTGACGTTGTCGTCGCGGCGGGCCGCGCGCAGGGCGGCGCAGATGGTGTCGGAGCCCATGGCGCCACCGCCGCCCAGCGGGCTGCGGCCGCTGCGGCCGAGCCGGATCGGGCCGTTGCCTCGGACCAGGGCGACGGTCTGCTCGCCGGGGTGCGGCAGCTTCTTGGCGGACAGCGCCTTGGCGTAGCGGCCGACGTACAGCAGCAGCGTGTTGTCGCCGACGGCCTCCTTGACCTCGTCGTAGACCTCGTCGCGGTAGGCCAGCCGGTCGACGAGACCGGCCTCGACGGCCTCGGCGCCGATGAACGGGCCCTGGTCGATGAGCTCGCGCACCCTGGCCGGTTCGAGGCCGCGCCCCTCGGCGATGCCGGCCACGACCTGCTCGGTGATCGACTCGGTGATGCGGCTCATCGACTCGCGGTGGGCCTCGGTCATGTGGTCCTGGGTGAAGGTGTTGGCGGCCGTCTTGTACTCGTGCCGCTGGCCGATCTGGTACTCGACGCCGAGCTTGCCCAGCGCGCCCCGCAGGAAGCGCTGCTCCATCGCGACACCGGTCAGCCCGACGTCGCCGGACGGCTGGAGGTAGACCCGCTCGAAGGCGCTGCCCAGGTAGTACGGAACGGTGCCCCCGCCGAGCTCGCCGAAGGTCTCGGCGAACGCGACGGTCAGCTTGCCAGAGGCCCGGAAGTGGATCACGGCCTGGCGGAGCTCCTGGACGATCGCGAGTCCCAGCGGCTGGCCGCCGATCTTGACGATCAGAGCCTTGACCCGGTCGTCCTTCCTGGCGCGTTTGAGCCCGGCCAGCACGTCGGTCAGGCTCGTCTTGCGCATCGCCAGGACGGCGCTCAGCGGATCGGCCGGGGGACTGCCGTCGGTCAGGCCCTCGGTGAGGTCGAGCTCAAGGACCAGTGGAGCGGTACGTCGCTGCTTGAACCGGTCGACAGTGTCGATGATCACCTTGGTCGCGTCCATGCCCCTCACCCTAAGCGACACATACCGGGCTTATGCGGTTCGGTGAACGTCCACCTGTTTTCCGGCCCCCGGGGGGTTCCATGACCCCGGCGTCCACGCGCGGTCCGGCGAACGGCCACCTGTTTTCCGTCCCCGGGGGTCTTCACGACCCCCGGGGTCCACGCGGCGCCTACGCGGCTCGGCGGGCGTTCACCTGCTTCTTGAGCATCGAGGTGGACGCGGCGGGGGCGCTGCCCTTCAGGCGTGCCTTCTCCACCGAGGTGAGGACCGTCTTCAGGGTGGCCGTCTCCTTGATCTTGGCGGTGAAGTTCACGCTCCCGTTCGCCCAGTTCAGCCAGGAGGCCAGCAGCTCGCTCTCCAGCCTGGTCTTCGCCGTCTTCTTGGCGGGCTTGAGCACCTTGTACGCGCCGCCCGGAGTGGAGGCGGACGTGACCTCGGAGAAGACCTTGCTGGCCTTGGTCACCATGCCGAGGTAGCAGCCGAGCGTCGCGTCCGAGATCTTGCCCTTGCCCCGGGTGACCTCCACCGCCCACTGCGCGGCGCTCAGCGTCTTCGTGGACTTGCCGCGCGTGCACACCGTGGGCGCCGCCGCCTTCGTCGGGGGGACGGTCACGGTCACGGTGACCGTCACCGTCGGCAGCGGGATCGGCGTCGGCACCGGGTCGCTCGGCGTGGCCGAGGGGGAGGGACCCGAGCTGGGCTCGGGGCCGGGCTCCTCCGAGGGCTCGTCGGAAGGTTCCTCCGAGGGCTCGTCGGACGGGTCGTCGGAGTCGGAGGGCGGGTCGGCGGGCTCCTCGGGAAGGGGCGTCTGGGTGACGGGCGGGCCGGGGGTGCCCCCGGCGATCGCGGCGTTCAGGTCGAGGCGCGGGGTGGTCACCGTGCCGTAGGTGATCGGGCGGCCCGTCGTCTTGAGCTGCTCGGCCAGCGCGTCCGGGGTGCCCGGGGCCTTCTGGGCCATCAGCGCCAGGGCGCCGGTGACGAACGGGGTGGACATCGAGGTCCCGCTGTAGACCTGGTGGCCGCCGCCGGGCACCGCGGAGTCGATCTCGAGACCGGGGGCGAAGAGGTCGAGCACGGAGCCGTGATTGGACCAGTAGGGGACGGTGTCGTCGTCGCCCGTCGCGCCCACCGTCACCGGGCCGGAGAAGCAGCCGGGAGCCCCGGCGCCGGACACGCCCTCGTTCCCCGCGGCGGCCACGACGGCCACGCCCTTGGCGCGAAGGTCGTCGATCCGGCTCCTCATCGCCGCCAGGTCGGGTTCGGCGTCACACGTTCCCTCGTAGAGGCCGCCGCCGAGGCTGAGGTTCACCGCGGCGACGTTCCTGCCCTCGTCCTTGAGCTTCGCGACGTGCTCCAGGGCGAGCAGGATCGTGGACTCGAACGCGGTCAGGCAGACCCCGCCCTCGTCGGCGCAGTCGTTGATCCTGCTGAAGACCTGGATCGCCACGATGTCCGCGTCGGGGGCGACGGCGTGGGCGATCCCCGCCACGTGGGTGCCGTGGTCACACAGGTTGACCTGCTCGTGGACGCATGCGGCGGTGTTGGCGTCGGCGGACCCGGGGTCGCTCGTCTGCCCGTTGGGGCACAGGGACTGCGCGCCGTCGTCCGTCGCGGAGAAGCAGGCCTGCGCCACGACCTTGCCCCCGAAGTCGGGGTGGGCGGCGTCGATCCCGGTGTCGATGATCGCGATCGTCTGGCCCTGGCCCTTGGTCCCCGCGGCGTGCGCCTTGTCCGCGCCGATCACCTGCAGGCTGGTGGCCAGCGAGCCCGCCGAGCCGAGTGAGTTCGCCGAGCCCAGCGACCCCAGCGACGTGGGGGAGTACGTGCGGTCGCGGCGGATGGACAGGACGCGCGGGTCCTCGGCCAGCTTGGCGAGCGACTCGCCGGTCCCCTCGACCACGATGAACGAGGTGTCCGCGGGTTCGAGGACGACCTGGGCGTCGGGCAGCTGCCGCGCCTCCCCGGCCACCGGCGCCGCCTCCGCGGGGGCCGCCAGCTCGACGATGACCCGGGCCCCGTCGTCGTCGGAGGCGAGTCCCGCCTCCAGCTTCGGCAGCGGAGGCGCCGGTGGGGGCGTCGCGTCGGCGGGGGGCGGGGCCGGTGTGGCGGCGGGCGTCTCCTGGCCCTCCGTCCCTCCGGCTCCGCCGTCCGGGGCCGCGGGTGGGCTCTCGCTCGCGGAGGCCGCCGGCGGCGCCGGTGTGTCCTCGGCGAGGGCGGGTACCGCGGGCGCGATGGTGAGAACCAACGCCATGGCCACGAGAGCTCGAAGTCGCACACGTCCTCCGGGGGTAAAACGGGCGTTTCGGAGTCTAAGCAGCCGTATGCGCCGCGTGAATACTTTGCCCCAGATTTGGAGGATCTTCGGAGAAAAGCTCGACCCCCCGCGGCGTAGCGCACACGGAGGGTCGAGTGGTCGAAATATTACTTGAGGCCGTTGGAGATGGCGGTGATCAGCTCACCGTTGGTGGTGTCGCCGCTGGTCTCCCAGAAGAACGCCCCGCCCAGACCCTGGTTCTTGGCGTAGGTCATCTTCCCGGCGATGGTGGAGGGGGTGTCGTAGCTCCACCAGTTGCCGTTGCAGAAGGCGTAGGCGGTGCCGCCGACGGTGCCGGTGGGCGGGCACTTGGTCTTGAGGACCTTGTAGTCCTCGATCCCCGCCTCGTAGGTGCCCTGGGCCGCGCCGGTGGCGGAGCCGCCCGGAGCCGCCTGGGTCACGCCGGTCCAGCCGCGGCCGTAGAAGCCTATGCCCAGCAGCAGCTTGCCGGCCGGGATGCCCTTGGACTTGAACTTCTGGATCGCCGCGTCGGAGTTGAACCCGGCCTGCGGGATGCCGGGGTAGGAGGTCAGCGGCGAGTGCGGAGCCGTCGGGCCCTGGGCGTTGAAGGCGCCGAAGTAGTCGTACGTCATCGGCATGAGCCAGTTCAGGTTGTTGATGGCACCCGCGTAGTCGGCGGCGTCGATCTTGCCGCCGTTGGAGCCGTCGGCCGTGGTCGCCGCGGTGACGAGGGCGTTGGGGCCGAACTTGGCGCGCAGCGCGGAGATGATGTTCTTGAAGGCGTTCGGGCCGCTGCTGTCACAGGTCAGGCCACAGGCGTTGGGGTACTCCCAGTCGACGTCGATGCCGTCGAACACGTCGGCCCAGCGCGGGTCCTCGACCAGGTTGTAGCAGGAGTCGGCGAACGCGGCCGGGTTCTGCGCGGCCTGGGTGAAGCCGCCGGACCAGGTCCAGCCGCCGAAGGACCAGATGACCTTGATGTTCGGGTAGGCCTTCTTCAGCTTGCGGAGCTGGTTGAAGCTGCCGCGCAGCGGCTGGTCCCAGGTGTCGGCCACGCCGTCGACGCTGTCGGCCGCGGTGTAGGCCTTCTCGTAGTCGGCGTAGGAGTCGCCGATGGTGCACCGGCCGCCGGTGGTGTTGCCGAAGGCGTACAGGATGTGCGTCAGCTTCGACGCGGAGCCGTTCGTGACCAGGTTCTTCACGTGGAAGTTGCGGGCGTAGACGCCCCACTGGGTGAAGTATCCGACGATCTTCTTACCGCCGGGGGGCGGCGGGACGGTGGGGGTGACCGTCGGGGTGGGGGTCGGCGTGGGGGTGACCGTGGGCGTGGGAGTGGGCGTCGGGTCCGGGGTACCGCCGCCGCCGTCGCAGGCGGCGCCGTTGAGCTTGCAGTTCAGCACGCCGGTGATGCCACCGGGCGCGCCGACGAAACCGAAGCTCGTCGAGGCGCCCGCCGCGAGCGAGCCGTTCCACGACTTGTTGACGAAGGTGTAGTGGTTGCCGCTCTTCGTCAGGTCGGCGTCCCAGGACGAGCTGATCGAGGTGCCGGAAGGCAGGTCGAACTCGACCTTCCAGCTGGTCAGCGCGCTCGTCCCGGCTTTCACGACGACCTTGCCCTCGAAACCGGAGCCCCAGTTCGAAGTCGTCGAGTAGGTCGCGGTGGCGGGTGTGGCGGCCGTCGCCGTGCCGATCCCCAGGGGGACGAGCAGCGCTGCCGCCGCGATGAAGGAGCCGATGGTAATTCGTCGCAAGGGTCGCTCCAGGTCAGAGAGTGCCAAGTCCCCGTATTCATAGGAAAGTTTCCTATTAGTTTTCTGAGCGTAGGTTCTCGTTCGCCGACGGTCAATGCCTTGTTCGTGGATATAAGGCCGATTTAAGGTTTTCGGCTGGGCGGGCGGCGGCGCGGGTGCCGGAAGCGTGAAGCGCGAAACGGGCCGGTCGCGCGCCCGCGCGTCCGGCCCGTTTCGCATCTGGCCTGTCAGAGAGTCGTCAGAGAGTCAGAGGCCCTGTCGGAGAGTTCGGGGGCTCGGTCAGGCCGGTTCGGCCTCCCTGCGCTCCTCCGGCTCCTCCGGTCCCCTCGGCTCGTCCGCGGCGGGCAGCTCGGTCACCAGCCGCTCCCGTACGATCTCCCGCTCCGCGGCTTCGACGATCTCCACCGCGCGCTCGTCCACGGCGGGTGCGAGCTCGCCCGGGTGGCGCAGCCACAGGGCGCCCAGGGGCGGGACGCGCAGGGTCGCGGAGTACGGGAGACCGTGCCGCGGCTCCTCGGTGGCCTCGACGACGCCGAGGTTGCCCACTCCGCTGCCCGCGTAGTCGTAGGCGTCGGTGTTGAGCACCTCCTCCCACGCCCCGGGGAAGGGCAGCCCGAGGCGGTAGTCGTCGTGCGGCGCGCCGGAGAAGTTGGCCACGCACGCCACCACCGAGCCGTCCTCGGCGTAGCGCAGGAAGGAGAACACGTTGCCCAGCGCGTCGTCGGCGTCGATCCAGCGGAAGCCGTCGGGGGAGGCGTCCACGCTCCACAGGGCCGGGGACTCCTTGTAGACGCGGTTGAGGTCGCGGACCAGCCGCTGCACTCCCCTGTGCCCGTCGAAGTCGAGCACCCACCAGTCGAGCCCGCGCTCCTCCGACCACTCCGAGCCCTGGCCGAACTCGCCGCCCATGAACAGCAGCTGCTTGCCGGGGTGGGCCCACATGAAGGCGAACAGCGCCCGCAGGTTCGCGAACCGCTGCCACTCGTCGCCGGGCATCTTGCCGAGCAGCGACCCCTTGCCGTGCACCACCTCGTCGTGCGAGAGCGGCAGCACGAAGTTCTCCGAGTACGCGTACATCAGCGAGAACGTCATCTGGTGGTGGTGGTACTGGCGGAAGACCGGCTCGTGCTTGAGGTACGCGAGCGTGTCGTGCATCCAGCCCATGTTCCACTTGAACCCGAAACCGAGCCCGCCCAGGTGCACCGGCCGGGAGACGCCCGGCCACGCGGTCGACTCCTCGGCGACGGTGACGATGCCCGGCGCCTCCCGGTAGGCGACCGCGTTCATCTCCTTGAGGAACGCGACCGCGTCGAGGTTCTCCCTGCCGCCGTACTCGTTGGGCGTCCACTCGCCCTCGCGCCGCGAGTAGTCGAGGTAGAGCATCGAGGCGACCGCGTCGACGCGCAGCCCGTCGACGTGGAACTCGCGCAGCCAGTACACGGCGTTGGCGACCAGGAAGTTGCGCACCTCCCTGCGGCCGAAGTCGAAGATGTAGGTGCCCCACTCGGGGTGCTCGCCCCGCGCGGGGTCGGCGTGCTCGTACAGCGGGGTGCCGTCGAACCTGGCCAGCGCCCAGTCGTCCATCGGGAAGTGCGCGGGCACCCAGTCGACCAGCACCCCGATGCCCGCCTCGTGCAGGCTGTCGACCAGGTGGCGGAAGTCGTCGGGGGAGCCGAAGCGCGACGTCGGGGCGTAGTAGGAGGTCACCTGGTAACCCCAGGAGCCGCCGAACGGGTGCTCGGCCACCGGCATCAGCTCCACGTGCGTGAACCCCATGTCCACCACGTAGTCGACCAGCTCGACGGCGAGTTCCCGGTACGACAGGCCGGGCCGCCACGAGCCGAGGTGCACCTCGTAGACGCTCATCGCCTCCCGCAGGGCGTCGCCGCCCGCGCGGCGGCGCATCCACTCGTCGTCCCGCCAGACGTATTCCGACTTCTCGATCACCGAGGCGGTCGCGGGCGGCACCTCGGTGCGCCGGGCCATCGGGTCGGCCTTGGCCCGCCAGACCCCGTCCGCGCCGAGGACGCTGAACTTGTAGCGGTCGCCGGGACCGAGACCGGGAATGAAGAGCTCCCACACGCCCGACCTGCCGAGCGAGCGCATGGGGTGCGCCACGCCCTCCCAGTGGTTGAAGTCGCCGATGACCCGGACGCCGCGCGCGTTGGGCGCCCACACGGCGAAGGCCGTGCCGTCCACGTCCTCGTGCCGCATGACCCGCGCGCCGAGGGTCTCCCAGAGCCGCTCGTGGCGCCCCTCGCCGATGAGGTGCAGGTCCACCTCGCCCAGCGTGGGCCAGTGCCGGTAGGGGTCCGTGGTCTCGTACGGCTCGGCACCGGCGTAGGTGATCCGGAGCCGGTAGTCGGGGATCTTGTCGACCCCGGGCAGGGTCACCGCGAACACGCCGTGGGCCACGTGCCTCATGTCGTGGGCCCCGCCGTCCACGAGCGCCTCGACCCTCTGCGCCAGGGGCCGCAGCGTCCGGATCGTCACGCCCTCGGGACCCAGGTGCGACCCGAGGATCGAGTGCGGATCGTGGTGCGCTCCGCCCGCGAGCCGGTCCAGGTCCAAGTGCGCGTTCATGGCTTACTCCCGTAGATCGATAGCCCCTACCTTGCCCTACTCGGGTGACCCATCCCATGCCCCTGTCCGCTATCACCATGCGTGTTGGTAAAACGTGCGGATCCAAGCGAGATAAAAGTCACGATTGTCGGTTATGTGGGGCCGGTCAAACCTCGTTCGCCGACCGTATCCGATCATGGGCCGCGTCGTGCGCGGGTTCGGGCCGCCGCCGGTGACCGGTGTTCCCCGCCACGGCGGGGAACCGCCGGGAACGTCACGGTGGGGAATCGCCGGGAACGACGCGGCCGGGACCCGCTGGGAACCGCCGGGAACGACGACGCGGCCGGGAAAGGCCCGGAACGACGCGGCCGGGAACGGCCGGGCGCGGTCAGTGCGGGTTCTTGGCGGTGACGTCGCGCGGGGTGATGCGGAATCCCTGCCAGTGGCTCGGCATGGGGTCGGCGTCCTCGTCGCGGGGGACGTGGTGGTAGCCGACGTTGACCCACAGCACCGGGTCGGCGAGCCGCTCCCCGTTGGTGTAGCGGTCGACGGACCGGGCGCACCCGGGAGCCGGGTTGACCGTCGCCAGCCGCTCGCAGGAGCGGTAGTCGGTGACGTAGAGATCGGCCCGGGTGAAGGCCTCGTCGGCGGGGCCCCGGTACTGGGCGGTGTCGGAGTTGTTGATCTCCCAGGAGACGCGGTGCCCGTCGGCGTTGCGCACCTTCCTGTCGACCACCCGCCACCAGCGCATCGGTTCGCTGACGGCCTTGGCCTCCTCCGTGAAGGCCGTCCGCAGGATCTTCCGGCTCGCGGTGCCGGAGCCGCTGAAGTCGTACTGCTCCACGACGTCGTCCGCCCGGCCCGCCACGTCGAAGTCCAGGCGCCAGAAGATGTTGTGGGTGTGGCTCGCCTCGAACCCGCTCGCGCCCACCCCGATCGGCCAGCCATGCTCGGGCGTGGTGGTGAACCCGGCGAGCGACCCGGTGGCCCCCACCCGCGGGGTGATCGCGCCGTCGTCGGAGAAGGCCCATTCGGCCAGGTAGGTGTACCAGCCGACCTGGAAGGCGGCGAACACCACCAGGTCACGCCCCTGAGCCGTCTTGTTCAGCTGATCGGGGAGCGCCTTCAGGTACGCGTGGCCGCGAGCCCTGGTCGTCACGCAGACGAACTGCTCGCGACGCTCGCCGAGCGGGCAGTCGGCGGCCCGCAGCGGGATGGCGGTGTAGCCCAGCGACCCGATGTCGTGGTAGCGGGGACGGCCCCTGTCGTACGGCACGTGGATCTGGGCCAGCGAGGTGCTGCGCAGCACGGTGATCGGCCGCTGGCCCCTCGGCGTGTAGACGATCCTGGTCAGGGTCAGCCCCTCGACGTTGCGCATCTCCCAGCAGAGCTGCCAGCGCGCCCCGTTGGGCAGGGTCTTGTCGACGCGGTACGGCGCGTTGCAGGGGGTCGCCGCAGGCCGCGCGGCGGTCCCCGGTGCCGTCGCCGGCGCCTCCGCCGGGGCGCCGGTCGGCGGTGGCGCGCTGGACGACGTGAGCGGCGGCAGCGGAGGTATCGGCGCACCGGGTGCGGAAGGCGGTGCGGCGAGCCCTCCGGCGAGCAGGGCGCAGGAGAGGGTGAGACGGAGGAACACGGGCTACCACTCCAGGGTGTGGATCTTCTTGGCGGACAGGTCGACGACCATCCGGCTGGTGTCCAGCCAGGTGCTGTCGGGCAGCCGGACGAACAGCCGCAGGCACCGGTGGACCTCGCACTCCCTGGCGGGCCCGCTCTCGCCGAACGGGGTGAAGATCAGCCCGCGCAGCCCCAGGTCCGCCGCCGACCTCAGCCGGCCGCCCCCGGCCCTGGCGAACGCGTCGCGCGTGACCTTGCCGTATCCCGGGTGGGACAGCAGGAGACCGGCGGCCGTCGTCTCCTCCTCCTTCGACGGCGGCGGCTGCACCCCCCGCGCCACGGTCTCCCGCACGATCTCGCCGCGGCCGAGGTCGACGGTCCGCACGATGAGCCTGTCGTTGCCGTAGTCGTAGAGGTACGCGTCGGCGCGGCGGCGATCGGAGGAGTCCTTGTCGTCGTCGCGCTCCACGTAGAGCAGCTTGATCCGCCCGGCGGCCATGTGCGACCTGGACCCCGCCGACGCGAGCGTGGTGGCCTGGGCGACCTCCTGGCCGGTCAGCGGGTCCTCCCGCGCGGGCATCTGCAGGGTGGACCTCGCGGCCTGGGATCCCTGCTCGCCGGAGAGGAACAGCACCGCCCCGGCGACGACGGCCACCCCCGCCCCCGCGACCGTCATCACCATCAGTCTTCGCCCCATGAACGCCCTCTTTACTCACCGTTGACTTTTCATTGCGAAGAGTAGCGATCGGGGAGTGTCCCGGCGGGTCCAAAGGCGTATTGCACTTTTGATTTATCTTGTTGGCGTTAATGGATTTTTGTCCGCATTCTGGGCCCGGAGGGCGAGGGCGGGCCGGGACTTTCCCTGCCGGGTTCGGGAAGGCGTTCCGCGCCTTTCACCTGCGGCGGGGGCATCCTCATCCACCCGCGGGAAGGGCGTCCGGCAGGAGGTCCCACTCCTCCCACCGGAATCCCGTCACGGCGGCCCACGCTCCGGGTTCCCGGCCGGGCTGTCAGCCCTTCCCGGCCTTGAGCGGCCGCAGGCATTCCCGCCCATGTCCACCGTGGCACCGGTCCGTTCTCTTCCAGCTCTTCCAGTGCCCGCAGTGGCGCCGATCTTCTCGGCACCGGTCCCGGGAGTCGCGCTTCAGCTTCAGCGAGTTCGACTGGTGGCTACCACTGTGCAGCCCCGTGGCCGGGGATCCCGGACGGGTGAGGGCCGGCTCCGCCGTGACCGTGGCGGTGGCGGTGACCGTGACGGTGACCGCGGGGACTGGAGCCGGTGTAGGAGCCGGTGTCGGGGTGGGGGTGGGGGTCGGTGTCGGGGTGGGCGTGGGTGTCGGGGTGGGGGTCGGTGTCGGGGTGGGCGTGGGCGTCGGGGTTGGGGTCGGTGTGGGGGCCCCGCAGTTGAGTTCGGTGCTGAACGGGGTGTCGTGTATCTCTCCGCCGTCGGCGGTGGACGTGCCGTGGGTCAGTTCGCGGACGATGACGTTGCCCTCGATGTTGGAGGAGTTCTCGTCGACCAGCGCGGCGGACGGGGCGAAAATCGTCCCCTCGATCGTGGCCCCCATGCCCGAGGGCAGGTTGATGGCGGTGGCGTCGGGGAAGTTCAGCAGGATGAAAGGGCTCTCTTCCGCTCCGACACCGGCGAAGTTGGGCGGTGCCCAGGTGTAGACACCGCCCACGGCGGTCGTGTCCACGACGATCATGAGGGGACTGGTGGCCGTGGGCCGGTCGTTGAAGGTCAGGTTGGCGATGTTGCTCAGGTTCGCGGCGCTGATCTGGAGAACGTTGGTGACGTTGGGAGTCAGGTTGACGTAGGCGCCGGCTCCGGGAGGGATCACACCCCCGGGGTAGGGCACCCCGTTGGCGTCCTCCAGGATCACGGTGTTCGCGCACTGGGCCAGGGTCGTGGCCCGCTCGCGATAGGTGGCGAAAAGCTGGGGGAAGTCGAATATCGAGGCGGGGCCGACGGAGGCGACGGGCTGGCGTACGGTCAACTCGACCCTTGAGGGCGCCTCGTAGTCGCCGGTCGCGTTCACCCGCGTGTTGACGAGCGCGCCGTTGTTGTCGGTGTCCATCACGAACGTGCCGGAGAGGTCGCCGATCTTGACGTAGCCGCTCGAGAGAACCTGGACCCTTCCCGTGGGGATGCTCTGGGCGAAGTCGACCCGGCCGCCCACCACCAGCGCCGTGGGCCGCGCGTCTCCGGGCGCGACGTAGGTGCCCGCCGTCGCGCCGGCGATCCGGTAGTTGCCGGTCAGGATGAGGTCTCCGCCCACGGCCAGCGTTCCCTCGTTCTCGTTACCGGCCAGCCGGGCGTCCGACTCCACGACGACGGTGAAACCGTTGTTCCCGCTCACCGGGTTGAGCGGCGCCCGCGCCGAGGCGGAGCTCAGAAGAAGGGCCCCCGCGCTCAAAGCGAGGGCACTCAAGCAGATGGAACAGCCCAGGACGCGCATGAATCCCTCTCTCACCTGGTTCGCCGACCGGCAAGCCTAGGAATCCCGGAGGGTTCCACGCGCTGTGGGAAGTCAAGTGTCCGTCATTTGTGCGACTCGAATACGAGGTGAGAAGAGGGCGGGCACCTGGCCGGCCGGTCGATGACACCGCGAGGCTCGTCCGGTCACCCCGTGCCGCCGAGCCCGGCCAGGAGGCCGGCCAGCTCGCCGGTGCTCGCCCGGGTGAGGGCGTCGCCCATGCCGACGGCGATCGCCCCCGCGCGGATCCACTCCGGCGCGTCCCGTACGGTCACCCCGCCCGTCGGCATGAAGGGCACCTGGTCGAGGGCGCGGGACAGGTCGCCGAAGGCGGCCAGGCCGATCCCGGACGCGGGGTAGAGCTTGACGACGTCCGCGCCGAAACCCATCGCGGTCAGCGCCTCGGTGGGGGTGAAGGCCCCGGGCATGGCGGCGGCCCCGCCGCGGTGCGCGGCCTCGATGACGGCGCGGTCGACGTTGGGCGCGACGACGAAGCGGGCACCGGCCTCGATCGCCTCCTCCGTCGCCCGCGCCGTGAGCACGGTCCCGGCGCCCACCACGGCGTCCGGCCACGCGCCGGCCAGCTCGCGGATGAGCCGCAGCGCGCCGGGGGTGGTCATGGTGATCTCGATGAGCCGCACACCCGCGGCCAGCACCTCGGTCGCGGCGGCGCGCGCCTCGTCCTCGCTCCGCTTGCGGATGATCCCCACCAGCCGATGGGATCTGACCAGGTCGATCATCGGTCGAATCCTTCCTGTCCCGAAACGAAGGCGTCGTACTCGTGCGGGCGGGGGAACCCCTCGTAGTCGCCCCGGTGGGCCACCACCTGGGCGGCGGTCCACGACCCGGTCCGCAGGGCGTCGGCGAAGGACCGGCCCCGGAGCAGCTCGAACAGGTAGCCCGCGGTGAACGCGTCCCCCGCTCCGACGGTGTCGACGACGACCGGGGCCGGGTGGGCGGGCAGGTCGATCGGCTCGCCGCCCCGCTCGACGGCGACGCACCCGCGCTCGCCGCGACGGATCACGACCCGGGGGACGCCGAGGTCGACCAGGGCGCTCAGCGCGTCCGCGCAGGTGGTGGTCGCGCTGATGGCGAGCGCCTCGTCCTCGCCGAGGAGCAGGTCGTCGACGTCCGGCAGCAGCGTGCGGCAGGCCGCCGCGGCCTCTTCGAGCGTCCACAGCTTGCGGCGGATGTTCGGGTCGAAGCTCACCGGCACCCCGTGGTCGCGGGCCAGGCCGACGAGGGTGCGCACGGCCTCGGCGGGCCCCTCGCCGAGGGCGAGCGTGACGCCCGTGACGTGGACGCGGCGGGCCGCCGCGACGAGCTCGCCGGGCACGTCGGCGCCGGTCAGCTCGGTCGCGGCGGATCCGGCCCGGTAGTAGTACACGTTCGTGAGATGCGGGCCGAGCACCTCCTTGACCATCATCCCCGTCGGGGACCCGCCCGTCTTCACGTGGCCGACGTCCACGCCCTCCCCGCGCAGGGTGCGGTGGACCTCCACGCCGAAGGGATCGGGGCCGACCCGCGAGATCATCGCGGGCCGCGCGCCGAGCCTGGCCAGGCCGATGGCGACGTTCGCCTCCGCCCCGGCTATCGACTTGGCCAGGCAGGACGCGCTGTCGAGGCGCTGCCCCTGCACGTACAGGCTGACGAGCGTCTCGCCCAGGGTGAGGATGTCGGATACCTGGACATCAGGCATTCGCATGGCATTCGTCCTTGTGGTCGGTGTGGGACGCGGAGACGGTGAGCCGCCAGGTCACCGCTCCGGAGGCGGGTACGGTCCCGCGCCGGTCGGGTCGAGCGCGGCGCCGGGCATCGGCTCGACGCGGACGTCGGCGCGGCGGGACCGGGGCGAGCCGGTCGGTCACCATTCGGCGAACGAGCCGTCGTCGTGGTGCCAGACCGGGTTGCGCCAGGCGTGACCGGTGCGGTCGGCGCGGCGGACCGCCCGCTCGTCCACGGTGATGCCCAGGCCGGGGGCGTCCATCCGGCGCAGGTGCCCGTCGACGAAGCGGAACGGCTCGGGGTCGACGACGTAGTCGAGCAGGTCCGCCCCCTCGTTGTAGTGGATGCCGACGCTCTGTTCCTGGATGAGGAAGTTGGGCGTGGCGAAGGCGACCTGCGCGCTCGCGGCCAGGGCGATCGGGCCGAGCGGGCAGTGCGGCGCGAGGAGGGCCCCGTAGGTCTCGGCGAAGGCCGCGATGCGGCGTACCTCGGAGATGCCGCCCGCGTGGGAGAGGTCCGGCTGCACCACGGCGACACCGGCCCGCAGCGGTTCGAGGAACTCGGTGCGGCCGTACAGCCGCTCGCCGGTGGCGATCGGGATCGGCGAGCAGGTGACGACGTCGTGCAGGGCGTGGCCCTGCTCGGGAAGCAGCGGCTCCTCCGCGAACAGCGGCCGCAGCGCCGCGAGTTCGGGGAGGATGCGGCGGACCGCCGCCGCGCCCGCCCGGCCGTGGAAGTCCACGGCCACGTCGCGCTCGTCGCCGAGCACCTCCCTGGCGGCGGCGAGCCGTCGCACCACGTCGTCGATCTCGGACGAGGTGGGCAGGGGGGAGAGGCGGCCGCCGGCGTTCATCTTGACCGCGGTGAAACCCGCCTCGACCTGGGCGGCGACCTCCGCGGCCACCTCGCCGGGCTCGTCGCCGCCCACCCAGGAGTACACCCGGACGCGGTCGCGCACCGGGCCGCCGAGCAGCGCGTGGACCGGTGCGCCGTACGCCTGCCCCGCGATGTCCCACAGCGCCTGGTCGAGGCCCGCGACGGCACTGGAGAGCACGGGGCCGCCCCGGTAGAAGCCGCCCTTGGTGAGCACCTGCCAGTGGTGCTCGATCCGCAGGGGATCCTCGCCGACGAGATATCCGGCGAGCACCTCCACCGCCGCCCGCACCACCTCGGCGCGGCCCTCGACGACCGGCTCGCCCCAGCCGACGATGCCCTCGTCGGTCTCCACACGGCAGAAGAGCCAGCGCGGCGGGACGAGGAAGGTCTCGACTCGCTCGATCTTCACTGCGCTTCCTTCACGTCTTTCGAGTCCTGGGGGTTCCCCGGCATCCGGGTGGAGTCCGGGAGCTTCGAGTCCTGCGAGGTCCTCACTGTTCTTCCTTCGATCGGCGAACCCTGGCCACGTCGTGCACGGCCTTGGCCAGCAGCCCCCGCATGGCGCGTTCGGCGGTGTCCGGGTCGCGGTCGTGGATCGCCTCGACCACCGCCCGGTGGCTGGGCACCGGGTCGTCGTGGTGCTCGCCGCCGTGCACGAGGCGGTCCCGTTCGGCCAGGCCGGTCTCGATGACGATCTCCATCCGCTCCAGCAGCTCGTTGTGCGTGGCGGCGAGCAGCGCGCGGTGGAAGCGCAGGTCGGCGGCGACGGCCGCGACGGGGTCGCCGTCGGCGGCGGCCATCGCGTCGAGCGCCGCGTCCAGGGCGGCGAGATCCGCCTCGGTGGCCCTGTCACTGGCCAGCCGGGCGGCGGCCGGCTCCACGATGGTGCGTACCTCGTGCAGCTCGTCCAGCAGCCGGGGGTCGGTGTGCTCGTCGAACTGCCATCGGATCACATCGCCGTCGAGCAGGTTCCAGTCGGTGCGCGGCCGCACGAAGGTGCCGCGCCGCTGCCGGGCGTCGACGATGCCCTTGGCGGAGAGCACCTTGAGTGCCTCGCGCAGTGCGGTGAGGCTCACACCCAGCTCCTCCTGCAGAGCCACGATGTTGAGCGTCTCGCCCTCGGCGATCCCGCCGCTGAGGATTCGCCGTGCGACGATCTCGACGGTCTGCCCGTGGACGCCGCGATGTGCGTACCGTGCCAAGGTTTTCGCGCCTTCCCTGTTGGTGATCGCTGTTGGTGATCGATGTTTCAGGCCGAGGCTTTCACCGCGGTCCGGCCGCCGTCCACAACGGGACCGGCGCCGGTCGCGTGAGCCGCGTCCGGCGACGCGAGGAACGCGACGGCGGCGACCGCCGCGGCCCCGCGGGTCTCGTCCCGGACGTCGGCGGCGACCGCCGCGGCCCCGCGGGTCTCGTCCCGGACGTCGGCGGCGACCGCCGCGGCCCCGCGGGTCTCGCCTCGGACGCCGGCGGCCACGGACGGTGATCACCCGCCGGTGGGCCGGATCTCGTCCGCGAGACCCGTCGTGTCGCGGGCGTCCGGCACGTCCGGCGGCCCCGCCGCGGCACCACGGCGGCTCCCTCGGCGGCGGGACGCCGGGCGCTCGCCACCCCGGTGCCCGCCGATACCGCTGTGACCAGCGCGACCTTCTCCGGAAGCCGGTTCATGACCATCCTCCCGTCGTCTCGCCGATCTCAGTTAAATCATTAATTATGAAATATATTGACAGTCGATGAGGACCGATGCAACCTTCTGCTCACGACGTTCACATGACCGACACAAAGCGAATGTCACGTAACGTGTCGACGAAGGAGGGAACACCCTTGAGCGACTTCGACCCCGGTCGCCGCCGGTTCCTCGGCCAGATGGGGCTCGCCGGCCTGGGCGCGCTCGGTGCCGCCGGGCTGGCGAGCGGCTGCGCCACCTCCGCGACGAAGCCCGCCGCGACGGCCGCCGCCACCTCGCCCGGTGCCGCCCCGGCCGGGCCGGTCACCCTCCAGTCCAACCTCTCCTCGCCGCAGGCCAAGGCGGCGATGCAGAAGATCGTCGACGGGTTCAACGCGCTGGGCAAGGGGACGGCGACGCTCAACACGGTCGCCTCGGAGACCTACCGCACCCAGCTGCCGACCTACCTCACCTCGGCCAACCCGCCCGACCTCTACACCTGGTACGCGGGCTCGGTCGCCAACAACTACGCCGACAAGGACCTGCTGCTCGACGTCTCCGACGTGTGGGACTCGATGGGCGACTACCCCGCGGCGCTGCGCGAGCTGTCCACCGACGGCGAGGGCAAGCAGATCTTCGTGCCGATGAACAACTACTGGTGGGGCTTCTTCTACCGCAAGTCCAACTTCGCCAAGTGGGGTGTTCAGGAGCCGAAGACCTGGGCCGAGTTCCTCACCCTGTGCGAGACGCTGAAGGGCAAGGGGATCCCGCCGATCGGCATCGGCCTGGGCGACACCCCGTGGGTGGCCTCCATCTGGTTCGACTACCTCGACATCCGGATCAACGGGGCGGGCTTCCACCGGGAGCTGCTCGCGGGCGAGCAGCGCTTCGACGACCCCAAGGTGAAGGCCGTCTTCGCCAGGTGGCGCGAGGCGCTGCCCTACTTCGACCCGAAGGGCAAGGCGTACCCGTTCCAGGAGGCGACCACCGCCCTGCTCGGGGGCAAGACGGGGATGTTCCTCATCGGCACCTTCTTCGCCGACGCCGCCCCCAAGGACGCCCTCGACGACCTGGACTTCTTCCGGTTCCCCATCATCGATCCCGGGGTGCCGATCGTCGAGGAGGCGCCGACCGACGGCTTCTTCGCCAGCGCGAGGTCGGCCAATCCGGCCGGGGCCAAGGCGCTGCTCACCTACCTGGCCTCGGCCGAGGCGCAGGAGCTCTACATCGCGAGCAGCTCGGGCATCGTGCTCCCGGCCAACCCCAGGGCCAAGGCGGCCGACTCGCCGCTCGTCGCCAAGGGCAAGGCGATGCTGGACGAGGCCGCGGACCTCACCCAGTTCTTCAACCGCGACTCCAGCGACGCCCTGCAGCCGACCGCCGACACGGCGCTGACCAGGTTCATGGACGAGCCGGACGAGATCGACACCATCTTGAGCGAATGGCAGACGGCCGCGCAGAAGGTCTTCAAGGGCTGACGTGACGGTCACCCCCTTGCAGACGACCCCTGCCGGACCGGCGAAGCGGCGGCGATCGGTTCAGCGCCTGTCCCCGCTGCTCGCGGTGTTCGTCCTGGTGCCCTTCGTGGTGGAGAGCGTCTGGGTCTTCTGGCCCGCGGTTCAGGGCCTCTACCTGTCGCTGACGCGCTGGGACGGGCTCACCCCGCCGGAGTTCGTCGGCCTGGCCAACTTCGCCGAGCTCGCCGGCGATCCGATCTTCCGGGGCGCGCTCGGCAACACCGTGCTGTGGCTGGTGCTCTTCGGCGGGCTCTCCGTGCTCGGCGGCTTCGGCATGGCGCTGCTGCTGCAGCGCGACCGGCGGGGCGTCGGCTTCTACCGGGCGGCGCTGTTCACCCCGGTCGTCTTCTCGCTGGTCGTGACCGCGCTGGTGTGGCGGGTCTTCTACCAGCCGGACGGGCTGGCCGACCAGGTCCTCACCGCGGTCGGGCTGGAGCACCTGAGCCGCCCCTGGCTCGCCGACCCGGACACCGCGCTCTACGCGGTGATCCTGCCCGCCCTCTGGCGGCAGATCGGCTACGTCATGGTGCTCTACCTGGCCGGACTCAAGGCGATCGACCCGGCCCTGTACGAGGCGGCCAAGGTGGACGGGGCCGGGGGCTGGCAGCGGCTCAGGAACGTCACCCTCCCGCAGCTGCGCGGGGTCAACGCCGTCGTGCTCTCGGTGATCGTCATCGACTCGCTGCGCTCCTTCGACATCGTCTGGGCGCTCACCAGGGGCGGGCCGTACCACTCGTCCGAGCTGCTGAGCACCTACATGTACTCGGCGGCGTTCCAGAGCCTGCGCCTGGGTTACGGCTCGGCCATCGCGGTGGTCATCTTCGCGCTCGCGCTCGTCGTGATCCTCGGTTACCTGGTCCGTGCGTTCCGGGAGGAATCATGACAAGAGGACTTCGGACCGGTGCCTTCCACGGGGGCATGACGCTGCTGTCGCTGCTCTGGCTGTCACCGATCATCTGGGTGGTGCTCACCTCGCTGCGCACCTTCGACGACGTGGCCGCCAACGGCGTGGGCAGCCTGCCCCGGTCGTTCACGTTCGACACCTACCGCCAGGCGTGGAGCGACGGCGGCCAGCTCCAGTCGCTGGTCAACAGCTTCCTGGTGACCGTGCCCGCGGTGGCGCTGAGCCTGCTGCTCGCGGCGATGGCGGCGTTCGCGCTGGGCCGCTATCGCATCCCGTTCCGCCGCACGCTGCTGCTGGTCATGCTCGCGGGCAATCTGCTGCCGCCGCAGATCCTGCTCATCCCTGTCTCCAAGTTCGCCGAGCTCACCGGCACGTACGACACGCTCGCCGCGCTGGTCGCCGTCCACGTCGCGTTCGGCCTCGGCTTCTACACCTTCGTCCTGCACGGTTTCATGCGCGAGCTGCCCGCCGCGATCCAGGAGGCGGCCACCATCGACGGCGCGGGCGTCGCGCAGGTCTTCTGGCGCATCGTGCTGCCGCTGACCAGGCCCGCACTGGCCGCGCTCGGTGCCCTCTCCTTCACCTGGATCTTCAACGACCTGCTGTGGGCGATCACCGTGCTGCGTACGGACACCAGGATGCCGGTCACCCCGGCGCTGCTCGGGCTGCAGGGCCAGTTCGTCTCCTCCTGGAACGTCATCGCGGCCGGCACGATCATCGCCGCGGTGCCGACGCTGCTGGTGTTCCTGCGGTTCCAGCGGCACTTCATCTCGGGCCTCGCGATCGGAGCGGTCAAGTGACGCGGTGGGTGCTCCACGGTGCCACGGCGGAGCGCGGGGGCGCCGTGGCACCGGACCGCGGAGCCGGTCGTGTTCCACCGGGAGTGACCTGCCGGCTCTCGTGTCCTACTTGGGCGGGCCGTTCCGCCGCAGGTAGGCGAGCACGGCCTGGACCCGCCGGTGGTAGTCGGACGCGGGCGGCAGGTCGAGCCGGACGAACACGTGCCGGATGTGCGCCTCCACGGTCCGCGGCGCCAGATGGAGCCGTTCGCTGATGGCCTGGTTGGACAGCCCCTCGGCCATCAGCCCCAGGATCTCCAACTCGCGCGCGCTGAGGTACCCGGTCCGGCTGGGCCGGTGGGCGAGCATCGTGGCGACCACCTCGGGATCGACCACGCAGCCACCCGCGTGCACGCGGCGCAGGGCCTCGACGAACGCGTCGATCCCGGCGACCCGATCCTTCAGCAGGTAGCCGACGCCGCGCGGCTCCCCGTCGAGCAGGGCGAACAGGTAGCGCGTCTCCAGATGCGCCGACAGCATCAGCACGCCGGTACCCGGACGCTCGCGGCGCAGGTCGAGCGCGGCGCGGAGCCCCTCGGTCTGGAAGTCCGGCGGCATCCGTATGTCGATCACGGCCACGTCCGGGGCGTGTTCGGCCGCCGCCGCGTGCAGGCTCCGCACGTCGCCGACCTCGGCGACCACGTCCACGCCCTCGCCGCGCAGCGCCCCGGCGATGGCCTCCCGCAGGAAGACGGAGTCGTCGGCGAGCACGACCCGCGGGGAGCTACCGCCGCCGGGCGTCAACGCAAGGTCAGCAGGCGTCAACGGGAAGCACCGCCTTGATCGTGGTCCCGCCCTGGGCGGGACTGACGAGGGTGAGATCGCCGCCCAGCGCGGCGACCCTGTCGACCAGTCCCTGCAGGCCCGAACCGCCCGCCAGGTCCGCGCCGCCCCGGCCGTCGTCGCTGACCGACACCGCCAGCACGCCGTCCGCGTGCCGTACGCCGACCCGGACGAGGCCGGCCTCGGCGTGCTTCATCGCGTTGGTCAGCGCCTCGGCCACCACGAAGTACGCGGCGGACTCGACGTTCGGCGCGAACTTCGGCAGCGGACCCAGGTCGGTCTCGACGGGCAGTGGCAGCCGTGCGGCCAGCTCCTCCAGCGCGACGGCCAGCCCCGCCTCGGCCAGCAGCGCGGGGTGCAGGCCCTGCGCCAACTCCCTGATCTCTGCCAGCGCCGCGGTCAGCCCCTCGGCGGCCGAGGCCAGCACGTCGGGTACGGCCGGGTCGCCGTGCTGGAGCCTGCGCCGGGCCAAATTCACCTTGAGCAGAGCGGTGACGAGACGCTGCTGGGCGCCGTCGTGCAGATCGCGCTCGATCCGGCGCCGCTCGGCGTCGGCCGCCTCCACGATCCTGGCCCGTGAGGCGCGTACCTCGGCCAGTTGCGCGGCCACCTGCGCGGCCAGCGACCGGTTGGCCAGGGCGAGCCCGGCCGCCGCGGCGACCGTTTCCAGGACGTGCGGGTCCTCACACAGCAGCGGGTCGTGCACGAGGAAGGCCTGGCGGTGGTCACCGCCGCCGATGGGCGTGACGGCCTGGGACGGCGCCGGGTCCAGGGGCACGCCGTGCCGGTCCACCAGGCCGTGCTCGCCGTGCCGGCCGGCCGGGCCCGTGCCGGTCAGGAAGGCCACCCGCAGCGACTCGTCACGCAGCGAGCGGGCCAGCAGATCCTCGATCTCGCCGGTCTCCTTCGGATCGCGCAGCCGCCGCAGCAGCCGGTCGACCGCGCCCCGGCCCAGATAGAAGTAGATCATCCCGGCCAGGAAGGCCAGGGGTAACGCCGCGAAGAGCAGGTCGTACACGTAGACGAACGCGGTGCGGAGCTCCCGGTCCTCGTGGAAGACCAGCCCGACCACGGAGAGCAGGCCGCTTCCCAGCATGATGGCGATGGCCGGTGCCAGCAGGGAGCGCATCAACGCCCGCGCGCTCAGCCATCGGCGGGCCAGCACCACGACCAGACCGGCCGACACGACGATCGCCGTCAGCCGCGCCCCGGCCCTCATGACGTCTTCCATGGCCAGGCTGTCGGTGATGAGCAGCAGGCCGGGCGCGTTGCCGGGGATGCGGGCGTGCATGTCCACGAAGAGCGCGTTGAGCAGGCCGTTGCCCGCCGCCCCGAGGTAGGCGATCGCGGCCAGCAGCCGCTGCGGGCGCGACTCCAGCCGCCCGGTGGGGAACGCGAGCACCAGGTGGGCTAGGAACGGGCCGGACGCCGCCAGGGTCAGCTGGCCGACGGTGTGAACCCACGCCACGGGCGACAGCTGCAGGTCCTCGGAGAAGAAACCGATGCCCACCCCCATCATCAGCGGGCCGACCTTGTTGGTGGCGCGCCGGTGGTGCGCCACGATCCCCGAGACGAGGAAGAGCGCTCCGGCGACGGTGTGGACCGTCACCCGGAAGATGTCCGCGTCCGGCACGCCTGCGGCGATCAGGGTGGTCCACCCGCCCAGCGCCGCTCCGCACAGGGCGACCGCCCACATGGCACCGTCCCCGTGCCACCAGCGCCGTGATCCAGCCGGGTCGCCCGCTGCCCCTGGCTTCACGGGAGAAGTCTCACCCGGCGCCCTCCCGGGGTCAACGCGATAACGCCCGAGGTGGTCAGCCGTCCAGGACACGGAGCAGCTCCTCCACCGACAGCGCCCTTTTCGGTACGAACCCGCGTGCGCCGCAGCGTTCCACCAGCGGCCCGTAGTCGGCCGCCTCCCGGATCGAGCTGAGCACGACGTCGGCACCGCCCCCGACCAGCGCCGGGCACACCTCGAAGCCGCTGACGTCGGGCAGCCGCACGTCCAGCAACACCACCTCCGGTCGCAGCCTCGCCGCCTCGGCCAGCCCGGCCGAGGCGGTCTCCGCCTCGCCGACCACCCGGAACGTCTCCCCGTCGAGCAGCGCGCGGGCGACCTCGCGGAAGGCCGGATCGTCGTCGACGATCAGCAGGCGTCTGGTGGCCATAGGCCACTGTCGCGCGGAACCCGGGACGCCCGCATCAGTGCGAGCACATATTCGCGGCTCCGATTACGTGGTGGCACCGATGTGCGGGCGCCCGGCTCCGGGGACTCTGGAACGGTCCGGAGGACGGGCCGGCGGCACTTCCCGTCCCGGACGAGAACCACGGAGAACACGAGTCCCACCGAGGAAAAAGAGGAGAGCACATGAACCGCAAGATCGCGAGAAGGTCCCTTGAGGTCGCCCTGCTCGGCGCCCTCGCCTCCGGCCTGAACACGGTGGCGGCGTCCCCCGCGGCGCACTCGGCCGATGACCGCCGCCCTCCGAGGATCATCAGCATCACGCCTGACGACGGCGGGCTCCGGGTGCGGTGGGGGCCGGACACCTTCTTCTCCGGCAGTGTGCCGGGACAGTCGGTGACCGTGCACTTCGGCGCCTACGCGGAGGGCCACTGGACCGACAACGGAGCCACCACCTCGCACACGATCTCCGCCGCCCGGGTGAAGTCCTACGCGGGACAGGCCCCACGCGTCACCGTCTGCTACCTGTGGCCCGGCGTCTCGCAGTGCGCCGCCAGCGACCCCATCCCCATCCCCTCGGGTCCGGCCCCCTCCTACCCGCCGGGTACCGGCCAGCTCCGCGGAGTCCCCGCTCCGTACGGCCTGAGGGTCACCTACGGGGACTACCGGGCGACGGTCCAGTGGGTGAACGGCAGCTCCCAGTACAACAAGGTGCTGTTCCGGTACGACCCCGGCACCCAGTGGGACCTGTCGGGCAGGGCGACCAGGGCGACCACCGGAACGCTGGTCCCGGGGCGGACCTACGTGTTCAAGGTGAAGGGCTCCTGGTCCGGCGGCATCTCCGGGAGCCGCTACTCGCCCTGGACCGAGCTCAGGTGGACCGCTCCGGCGTATCCGCCGTACTACCCGGGCGGCTCGCAGAAGAAGCCCTACGGTCCCGACACCTGCAAGCAGGGGTTCGTCTGGCGCGAGGCCACTCCCGCCGACCGCGTCTGCGTGACCCCGGCGACCCGGAACCAGACCCGGCTCGACAACGCCCAGGCCGCCGCCAGGCGCGCCGGCGGCGGGCCCTACGGTCCCGACACCTGCAAGCAGGGGTTCGTCTGGCGTGAGACCACTCCCGCCGACCGCGTCTGCGTGACCCCGGCGACCCGGAACCAGGTCCGGGCCGACAACGCCCAGGCCGCCGCGAGGCGTGCCTGACGGCCGGGAGCGTACGGGGGCGGGCCGGGGAGTCGACGGAGCCGATCGGCTCCGTCGACTCCCCGGCCCACTGTTTGCGTGCGGGGGTACGAGGGTCAGCTACAGGGCGAGCCGTTGAGGGTGAACGAGCCGGGGGCGGCGTTGGTGCCGCTGTAGGAGGCGTTGAAACCGATCCCGGCGGACTGCCCGGGGTTCAGGGTGCCGTTGTAGGGGGCGTTGCGGCCGGTCACGACCTGGCCGGACTGTGTCCAGGTGGCGCTCCAGCCCTGGGTGACCTGCTGGTTCCCGGGGAAGGTGAACCTGAGCTCCCAGCCGTTGATCGCCGAGGTGCCGGTGTTGGTGACGGACAGGTTGGCGGTGAAACCGGTGTTCCAGCTGTTGGCGCTGTAGGTCACCCGGCAGGAGGAGGTGCCGGGCGTGGGGGTGGGAGTGGGCGTGGGCGTGGGCGTGGGGGTGGGAGTGGGCGTGGGGGTGGGCGTGGGGGTGGGAGTGGGCGTCGGTGTGGGGGTGGGGGTGGGGGTGGGACCGGAGGTGTCCAGGCCGAAGAACTGGATCGCGGACTCGGCCATCCCGCTCTGCGGCAGGTTGTGCCCGACACCCGGCAGGCTGTAGGACTCGACCTTGACGGTGCCCGTGGAGTCGGCGTAGCGGCTGCGGTTCCAGCCCGCCCGGGGGGTGTCGGTGGAGGTCGGCGTCTGGCTCAGGCCGTGGACGTTGGTCCACTGCTTGACCGCCTCACCCAGGTTCGGATAGCGCAGGGTGGAGTCCTCGGTGCCGTGCCACAGCTGGACGCGGGGCCGGGCGCCGGTGTATCCGGGGTAGGCGGCCCGCACTAGGTTGCCCCACTCCTGGGGGGTTTTCACGATCATGCCGTTGGCGCACTCGCTGTTCCACCCCGAGGAGCTCGCGAAGCAGCCGAAGGGCACGCCCATGAAGGCCGCTCCGGCCTTGAACACGTCCGGGTACAGGCCCAGCATGACCTCGGTCATCATCGCGCCGGAGGAGGCGCCGGTCACGTAGACCCGCGAGGGGTCCGCGTTGTGGCGCTGCTGGACGTAGGTCACCATCGACATGAGCCCGACCGGGTCGCTCCCGCCGCCGCGCCTGAGCGCCTCGGGGGAGGAGACGTCGAAACAGTTCCCGCTGCGGGTGGCCGACGGGTAGATCACGATGAACCCGTACCGGTCGGCCAGCGAGGCGAACTGGGTGCCGGAGTGGAAGGCCGGGCCAGAACCGGTGCAGTAGTGCACCGCCAGCAGGATGGGGGGCCGGGGCGCCACCCGATCCGGGACGTAGAGGTGCATCCGCAGGTTGCTGGGGTTCGTCCCGAAGCCGGTGACCTCCACCAGGGAGGCGGAGGACGCCGAGGTCGTCAGCGCCAGGCCGAGCAGGAGGGGAAGGACCGCGCACACCGCGCGCAGGGCCGTTCTCATTCGACCGCTCCCCGGTCCCGGTCGGGCCCGGCGTGGAACATCGCTGTCGGACACCGTCGATCTCCTCTCGGCCACGGCCGATCGCCGGGGCCCCCCGACCGTCGTGGCCCCGGCGTTCGACGCCTCACACCTGTCGCCGAAAGTTAAAGTTGTTCGCCGAAATTTTCAATCATCGGCGTGCGGGTACGAGCGCGGCTCCGGTTCCTGCTTCCTCCCCGTGCCGTTTCCTCGCAGGTGAAGGACGCGTCCGATGCCGGAACCGGCGGGGACATCCCCGCACGGTCTGATGAAAGTTTCCAGGCCCGGCCGGCGGCCGTCTCCGTCGAGCCGGGCCGGGCCGCCGAGGGGGTCAGCGGTCGCTCCACCTGATCTCGTAGGGCCGGAGGGTGAACTCCCTGCCGTCCACGGTCGTGGTGGTCTCCGCCTTGGTGGTGTTGACCATCAGCAGCTTCTTCGGCTGGGCCAGCACCCGGATCCCGGGGGCGGAGGAGGTGACCTTCTCCAGCTCGGCTCCGGCCGGGAACCAGGTGGTGAAGTCGCTCACCAGCTTGCCGGTGGGGAGCATGGCGCCGGTCTTCGGATCCCACATGCACCCCTGGCAGCCCTTCACGGACTGCGGGTTCCAGTACAGCGCCGTGGCGGCGCCGCTCTCGGCGAACTCGATCATCGAGGCGGCCTGGACGGCGAGTCGCAGCGGCTCGGGCCAGGTGGTCTTGTCCTCGGGGACGAAGTACCACTCCGCCCACCAGACCGGCATGTCACCGGTCCTTTCCCGCAGCCAGGTGGTGACCGCGCCGAACTTGCCCAGCGCTCCGAACGCGTCCGGCAGCATCTCGTGCGCGTCGGTCAGCGAGGCGCCGTCGACCACGACGAAGTCGGCGCCCTTCTTGTTCTCGAACCAGTACTCGAAGGCGTCCAGGGCGTTCTGGTTGACGACCCCCCACGGCCCGCGCAGCTCGGACTTGCCGGTCCTGTTGCTGTCGAAGCCGAGGTAGGGCCCACCGACCTGGGCGTCGGGCCGGGCCGCCTTCACCGCGTCGTAGACCTTGTTGTAGAGCGTGGTGTAGCCCTTGAAGTCCGCGGGCTTGGAGTGGTCCTTCCAGAAGCCCTTGAACTCGTTCCAGACCATGAAGTACTTGACGTCGCGGTACTTGGTGGCGACGGCCGCCGACAGCTTGGCGAAGTCGTCGAAGTGCTTGGGGTAGGGGGCGTCCTCGAGGTGCTCGTCCCAGCCCGCGTCCGAGGTCGGGCCCTCGGGTCCGCCCTTCATCCAGTCGGGGGCGCAGCAGAGCGTGATGACCTGCGTGCCGCCGGACTTCCTCATGAGGTTCGTCCGGCTGTCGAGGTCCTCCCAGTAGAACTCCTGCGGGCGAGGCTGGGGGTTGAGCGCCCCGAACCCCATGATGTGCTGGTTCTGCAGCATCGGGGTCTGCGCGAGTGCCCCGGCCACGACCTGCTCGAACTCCTCGGTGACGTTGTTGGCGCTCACCCCCGTGTGGGTGAACCCCCAGCGGGGCCACGCGGGGTCGACCGGCGGCGCCTTCTGGATCGTGGTGGCCGGCGCCGCCGGTGAGGCGGCGGCCGACTGCCGTACGGCGGGAACCGCCTGGCCGGCGGTGTCGCCGGAGGCACAGCTCGCCGCGACGAGCGCCAGCGCGACGACCCCCGCCGCCGAGGCGATCGCCCGGACGGGACGCCGCCATGTGGATCCCCCGCTACCTGATGACACCTGATCCCCACCCGATCTTCAGCATTCGCTTTGCACCGAGCGTTCCACAGGCGATGTAAGAGCGTCGTACAGGAACGCGGCTCACCGGCAAGTGTCCCAGCCGACCTGCGAAAACGTTCCCCGGGGTCCCGGCGTCGGCGGGCGGTGCGCCGCCGTCGCCGGAGATCCGGCCCGCACCGTCCCCTTCACGTGGTCTGTCCGGCTTCATGGTGTCCCGGTCGACCGAGGTGGGTGGATTTGGGTGGATTTAGGGGACATTGTGTGACCTTCGCCACCCTTACGACACATGTGGATTTGTACGCATAACAACGGCGGCTGACTGCCTAGGGTCTGCGGTGTCCAGAAAAACGGTCTGCGGTGTCAGGGAAAACGGCACGGCAAAAACAGCGAAAACAAGGCGGAGGCCCTCATGAATGCTCGTGAACAGCTCGGCAACGGACGTATCTCCTGGAAGCTCGCGATGAGCCGCGCGGCGGTGGGCGCGGCGACCGTGGCCCTGGCCGCCGGTGCGCTGGCGGTGCCCGCCGAGGCGGCGGCCGCGCCCGCCGCCTCGATCACCGCCGCCGCGAACGGCCAGGTGTCCCAGACCGTCCAGACCGCCCAGACCGCCCAGGCCAGGAAGTACTACTTCGCCGCCGGGCTCCTGGGCAGGAACGAGGTCCCCGAGCCGGGTAAGAAGGTCAACGACCGGGACGGCGTGGCGATCGCGAAGTTCCGCATCCACGGGAACCGCTTCTACTACTTCGTCCAGTGGAAGCGGACCGCCAAGCCCAGCGCCTTCCACATCCACAAGGGCAAGGCGGGCAAGAACGGCCCCGTCGTCATCGACCTGCTGTCCAACGGCAAGATCCGCGGCAACACGAGCTTCGGCTCCGTCGTCGTCAAGGACTCCAGCCTGCTGCGGGGCATCAAGAGCAACCCGAGGAACTGGTACGCCAACCTGCACACCAAGCAGTTCCCCGACGGCGCGGTCCGCGGCCAGCTCACCAAGGGCGGCCGCTGGTAACTCGCCGGCGTCCGGGGGCCGGCGAGCGGACGGCGCGGCGGCGTCATCGGACCGCGTACGAGTCAGGCCGTGAGGGCGGGAACGCGCCGCGGCCGGCTCGGCGGGCTCGCGAAGTCCAGCGGTGAAAACGACATATCGACTCTGGCGCGGTGGAACGGCGCCTGAAGCTCCTGGGCGTGCCGGGCGTGATCGGAACGATCACCCCGGCTACCAGGAGCTTTTCTGTTTCATGAGGCGAATGCCGATCTCTCGACCACGCGGGGACCGGTTGATCCCCACCTGGGGAAAGCGAGATGCACGCCCCAGCGTCCTCTGTGGGCGAACGAGCCTGTCGCCCCCGCTGTCCTCTGTGAGCCCCGGCCGTCGCCGTCAGGGTGGGGAGGCCTTCACGGACGTCGGTGAGGCTGTCGTCATGGGTCCGGCGACGGCTCGCGGAGGAGGGCGGCCTGTTCGCGGGCGACTTCGCGCATCCGGCCGAACAGGTCGAGCACCATGGCGATCTGGTCGTCGTCGTATTCGGCGAGGGCCTGGGCCCAGGCCTCCGACATGCCCTCGAACAGCGGCCGGATCTCCGCCTGCCGTTCGGGGACCGGCCGGACGAGCACGCGGCGGCGATCCTGCCGGTCGTGCTCGCGGCGGACCCAGCCGTCCCGCTCCAGCCGGTCGATCATCCGGGTGACGGCGCCGGTGGTCAGGCCGGTCTGGGCGGCGATGTCCCCGGCGGTCGCCTGCTCGATCGCGGTCAGCGCGGTCAGGCTCTTGAAATCGCCCAGGCTGAGCCCCAGGCGGTCGGCCACCGCCTGCTGGAACAGGATCCCGGCGGCGATCGTCTGGGTGAGCTCGGCTTGCAGGTGCGCCAACAGGGCCTGACGGGCGGCCGGCTCGGCACTTGACATGCGTCTACCTTACATGCTCATACTCTGCGCGTGACATTATCTGCACCGAGCAGATAATGAGAGAGGCAGATAAATGGACGCTCGTAGGTGGCCCCTGTGGTGCGGAATCGCCGGAACCTCGCTGTTCACGCTGATCTGGCTGGTCGAAGGGGTGATCCGGCCGGGTTACGACCCGGTACGCAGCTGGATCAGCGAACTCGCCCTGTCCGGTCGCGGCTGGATCCAGATCGCCGGCTTCCTGATCGGCGGCGCCCTGATCGCCGTCTTCGGGCGCGGCCTGCGCGCCGTCTTCACCGGCGGCCCCGCGGCGACCTGGGGTCCGCGGGTCGTGACCACCGCCGGCGTCGCCCTGCTCGCCGCCGGCCTCTTCGTGATCGACCCGGGGACCTACCGCCCTCCCGGCACCGTGGCCGGGACGACCTGGCACGGCATCCTGCACGACATCGCCGGACCGGTCATGTTCCTCTCCGTCGCGGCGACGGCCGTCATCTACTCGCGTCGCTTCGCCCGGTGGTACGGGCTGGCCACCGGCGGCCTGATGATCGCCCTCTGGCTCGCGGCGGGCGTGCTGAACGGCCTGGACCACGCCGGCGTCTGGTCACCCGCCCCCGCCGGACTGTTCCAGCGACTGTCCGTCCTGACCGGCTTCGCCTATCTGGCCTACCTGGCTTGCCGCGCTCTCGCCGCGTCCGCGCCGGCGGCATCCGTCGCGTACCCGGCGAAGGGCGGCGAGACGGCGGAGGACGGACGACGGCCGGCGAGGCGACGGGCGGCGAGGCGACGGGCGGGGCGGTGACCCGATGAGACCCGGCACCCTTCGCCCGCTTCTCGGGGGGACGTCCGGCGAGCACCGTCTCAAATGTAGACGTGCTCCACATCGGCGTCCGGGGCGTGCATCAGGGGGCCGTAGTGCTCGGCGAACAGCTTGGCGACCAGTTCGCCCCGGCTGGTGATGCCGAACTTGGTGAAGATCGCCTTGAGGTGGTGGCGCACCGTGTGGGCGGACAGGTGCAGCTCCGTGGCGATGTCGGCGGTCGACAGCCCGCGCGCGACGCACTGGGTGATCTGCCGCTCGCGCGGGGTCAGGCAGTACGCCTCGACGATGATCGGGGCGATCTGCGCGGAGTTCGCCGGTTCCAGGACCACCGCCACCGGGCCGGGCACGCCGCTGGGGCTGCGCAGGCACGAGGCGTGCACCACGAGCCAGCGTCCCGAACCGCCCCGCAGCCGGGCCGCCGCCGGCCCGGGGTCGCGGCCGGCCGCGACGGACCGGGCGCGGGCCACGACCGACTGCACGGTGGCCATCGGCAGCGGGGTCTGCGGGCGGTCCCACCGCGGCTCGGTGAGCTCGCTCAGCCATCGCTCGGCGTGCGCGTCCAGCGAGATGATCTGCCCGGACTCGTCGAACAGCACGGTGCCTGGCGCCTCGGCGGTGACCGGCGGTGCGTCCTCGGTCGCCGCGATGGCCAGCTCGGCGAGCCCGAGGGCCAGTTCCGGGCCCATCGCGGTGACCTGCCTGACGTCACGCTCGGTGAACGGCCGCCTGCCGGCGTCGCGGAACAGGTCCACCACACCCCAGGTGCGCTCGCCGATCCGGAACGCCGCGCGCAGGTTGTCGCCGTAGCCCTGGGGCTGCATGAACTCGCGGTAGCGCGGGCTGCGCCCGGGGAAGCCGCCGGTGACCAGGCCCAGGGTGCCGCCGCCGCCGGGGCTGCGCGCGACGTCGCGGAACAGCAGGACGTCCTCGGTGCCGTACTCCCGGCGCCAGTATCCCTCGCAGTGATCGGGCTCGATGTTCTCGACCCGCAGCGGCGCGATGGGCAGCATCGTGGCGGGGTCGGTGCCGAACCACGCCGCCGCGTCGAAGGGCATCACCTGGCGCAACCGCTGCGACGCCGCGGCGAACAGCTCACCGCCACGACCTGCCGCGCCGGATTCACGGCGCTCTCCGGGCCGTTCGGTGGACGTCGTCATACATCGATGCTGTCACACGGGAGCGGCGGCGCACCTCCCTCGAATGGGGGACCCCGGCGCGAGCGGACCAGCGCGTTGAGGGATGTGCGGGCTTCACGGCCCTGGACAGACTGATGGACGGCGGCGATTCCTTCGGCCCCAGCGGCTCTCACCCCGGACGTGCCGTGCCGGTATGCCCGTACGACCCGCTCACCCTCCCCCGAGCCCGATCGTCATGTCCGCGGCGCGGGGTTTGTGACCTAAATCACCTCAAAACTGTTTGAAACGGAGAATCTTCACCATGTCCCCCTCATCACCCGTGATGGATCTCGACGAGCTCAGAGACGCTCTCGACGGCGTCCTGGTCCGCCCCTCCTCGCCCGGCTGGGACGCGGCACGGGCCGCCTGGCAGCTGGCCGTCGACCAGCGGCCCGCCGCCGTCGTGCGGGCGGCCTCCGTGCGCGACGTCGTGACCACCGTCGAGGCGGCGGCCAGGCTCGGCCTGCGGGTCGCACCGCAGGCGACCGGGCACAACGCCGCCCCCCTCGGACCGCTCGACAGGACGATCCTGCTGCGTACGTCGGCGATGCGAGGAGTCACGATCGACGCCGAGCGCCAGATCGCCAGGGTCGAGGCCGGCGCCCTGTGGGCGGACGTCACCGCGGCGGCGAGTGCCCACGGCCTGACCGGGCTGGCAGGCTCGGCCCCGGACGTCGGTGTCGTCGGGTACACCCTCGGCGGCGGGCTGTCGTGGTTCGCCCGCCTGCACGGCCTGGCGGCCAACCACGTGCTGTCGGCGGACATCGTCACCGCCGACGGCGAGCTGCGCACGATCGACGCGAGGCGCGACGCCCCCCTGTTCTGGGCCATCCGCGGCGGCGGAGGCAGCTTCGGCGTGGTCACCGCCCTGGAGTTCCGGCTGTTCCCGATCACCCAGGTCCACGCGGGCATGCTGCTGTGGCCGATCGAGCGCGCCGCCGAGGTCCTGGGCGCCTGGTGGGAGTGGACCCGGTCGGCGCCGGAGACGGTGACCTCGCTGGGCAGGTTGCTGAGGCTCCCGCCGATACCGCAGATCCCCGAGCCGCTGCGCGGGCGCTCCTTCGTCGCCGTCGAGGCCGCGTGCCTGCTGGACCCCGCCGCGGCCGACCTCCTGCTCGCCCCGCTGCGCGCGCTCGGCCCCGAGCTGGACACCGTCCGCCCGACCCCGATCACCGAGCTCGGCGCGCTGCACATGGACCCGCAGGAGCCGACCCCGGTCACCGGCGACGGTCTCCAGCTGGCCGGGTTCCCGCCCGCCGCCCTGGAGGCCCTGCTGCGCGTCGCCGGCCCGCGGGCGGACGTCCCGCTGCTCACCATCGAGCTGCGCCATCTCGGCGGGGCGCTGGCCCCCGGGCGGCCGGGAGGCGGCGCGGTCTCCGGCATGGACGCCGAGATCGCCGTGTTCTCCGCCGGGATCACCCCGGACGCGGACGCGGTGGCCGCCGTGCACGCCGCCCTCGACGAGGTGAGTGCCGGCCTCGCCCCCTGGAAGGCGGAAACCGCCTACCGCAACTTCACCGAACGGTCCGGGCCGAGGTTCGACCGCCTCGAGACCCACATCAGGCTGCAGCGGATCAAGGCCGCCTACGACCCCACCGACCTGATCCACGCCAACCACTCCGTCACGCCGGCCGGCTGACCGTGCCCGGGAGGGGCCGGGCCCGTTCGCGCGGCCGTACCCGCCGGGGAGGCGGTCGAGACGCGTGGCGCGCGGACCGTCCCGGGGCCGGGAGGCGCGGTCGTCGTCAACCGGCCGAAACGGGGAAGATTGTATGAGCGCTGTTATATTAGCGCTATGACATCTCTGGATCCCACCGCCTCGCCCGGCCGGTGGGACACGGTCCACGCCCTGCTGGCCGCCCTGGACGCCCAGATCGAGTCGCTGTACACCGAGCGGGGCATCCGGGGGGTCCGTCCCCGGTTCGCCTATCCGCTGATCCGCCTCGCGCACACCGGACCGCTCACGATCCGCGAGCTGGCGGAATCGCTGGGCCGCTCGCACTCCGCGATGAGCCAGACGCTCACCGCGATGCGCCGCGAGGGGCTGGTCGACTCCGAGTCCGGCACCGACGCGCGCACGCGCCGCATCACCCTGACCGACCGCGGCCGCGCGCTCGTCCCCTTCCTCGAAGCCGAGTGGCGCGCGACCGAGGCCGCCGTAGCCGAACTCGACGACGAGATCCCGCACGCGCTCAGCGCCGTCGTCGCCGAGCTGGAACGTGCCCTGGAACGGCGGCCCATGCGGGATCGGATCCTGGCCCACCTCGACGAGCCTCCCGCCACCCAAAAGCCCCCGGCCGCCTCGGCGGGGGAGCCGCACCCGTGACCTGGCGCGAGCGGCTGATCGACGTCCGCCCCCTGCGGAGCAGCCGGCCGTTCCGCGACCTGTGGATCGGCTCCTCCCTCTCCTCGCTCGGCCGGCAGATCGCCGGCGTCGCCGTCCTGCTGCAGGTCTGGGAGCTCACGCGCAGCCCGCTCTGGACCGGCGCCATCGGCCTCGCGACGGCCGTACCCCTTCTCGTCCTCGGCCTGGTCGGCGGATCGCTCGCCGACGCCGTCGACCGCAGGACCCTGGTCCGTGCCACCACCGCGGGCCAGGTCCTGCTGGCCGCGGGCCTCGTGGCGCAGGCCGCCGCGGGCAACCGGTCGGTCCTGCTGCTGCTCGTCCTGGTCGCCGCCCAGTCCGGCTGCGCGGCGCTCGGAGCCCCGGCGAAGCGCACCTTCCCCGTCCGGCTGCTCCCCGCCGACCAGGTCGCCGCCGGGCTCGCCCTGCAGAACGTCGCCTTCCAGGCCTCCATGCTCCTCGGGCCCGCCCTCGCCGGTCTCGTGCTCGCGCGGTGGCACTATCCCGCCGCGTACGCGATCCAGGCCCTCGCCGCCGTCGCGTCGCTGGTCGCGGTGGTCCGGCTGCCTCCGATGGCCGTGCTGCGCGCCGGCGACGACCGGCCGTCCGGGTACGGCGGGCGCCGGGAGCGCCGGGAGCGCCGGGAGCGCCGGGAGCACGGCCCGGCCCGGGGAGGCTGGGGGATCATCCTCCGGCGCCCCACCCTGTGGGGCTCCCTCGCCACCGACCTCGCCGCCACCCTCCTGGCCATGCCCATCGCGCTCTTCCCCCTGATCAACGAGATCCGCTTCGAGGGCGCGCCCCAGACCCTGGGACTCTTCCTGTCCGCGATCGCGGTCGGCGGGCTGGGGGCGGGCCTCCTCTCCGGGACCGTGACCCGGCTCCGTCGCGGCGGCCTCGTCCAGCTCCTCGCGGCCACGGTCTGGGGCCTGGCCCTCGCCGGCTTCGGCCTGGCCGGACCCCTCTGGCTCGCCCTCGGCTGCCTGGTTCTCGCCGGTGCGGCCGACACCGTCTCCGTGGTCACCCGGGGCGCGCTGGTCCAGCTCGAGACCCCCGACCAATACCGCGGGCGGGTCTCCTCGGTCGAGCACGTCATCGGCGTCGCCGGCCCCGAGATCGGCAACTTCCGCGGGGGACTTCTCGCCTCCCTGACGTCCGCGCCCGTGGCGCTCGTCGTGGGGGGCCTGGGAGCCGCGCTGGCCGTCGTCACCGTCGGCCTGGTCAACCGCCCCCTGCGCGACTACCGCGTCCCGCCCGCGCCCGAGGGCCCGCCGCCTCCCGAGGCCACGACCCCCGTACCGACGACCCCCGTACAGACGGAGGGCGCGAGCGAACCGCGCTGACCGCGGATCGGCCGCCGGACGCGGCCGGCCGCCGGAGGCGCCGGACGATCTCGCGGACCGTCAGCGGCCCAGCTGGAAGGCCGACATCGGGATGTGCAGCCAGGTCGGCCGGTTGCGGGACTCGTACACCACCTCGTACGCGGCCTTGTCGAGTTCCAGGGCGCGCAGCAGGACGGCGTCCTCGGCGCGGAGGTGGCCGCCTCCGGCGGAGTAGCCCGCCAGGAAGGAGGAGCGGTTGAGCTCGGCCCACTCCACCGCGCGGGGGCGGAGCTCGTCGGCGTTGGAGTGGTCGGCCAGCAGGTGGCGGGCGGCGTAGTCGAAGGAGCGGAGCATCCCGGCCACGTCCCGCAGCGGGGAGGACAGGGCGCGGCGCTCGGCGATGGGCTGGCCGGGCTCGCCCTCGAAGTCGAGGATGATCCAGTCGCTGGTGGTGCGCATCACCTGGCCGAGGTGGTAGTCGCCGTGGACGCGCTGGACGGGCATCTCCCCGGCCACGTCGGAGACCCGCTGGTACGCCTCTTCGGCGACGTGGGCGTGCTCGCCGAGAGCGGGCACCTCGTCCACCGCGACGCCCAGGCGGCGGCGGAACTCCTCGACCATCCGCTTGACCTCCTGCGACTCGATCACATCGGTCGGGAAGGCGGCGGCCATCTCCTGGTGGACCGTGGCGGTGGTGACGCCGAGGCGGTAGGCCTCGGAGCTGAAGTCGCCGCCCGCGTCCGAGGCCGACGGCTCGAGGGAGCCGTACAGGTCGCGGACGCTGGCCAGGGCGAGGGCCCAGCCGTCGTTGGCGTTCGACAGGAACTCCTGGGTCATCGCCAGCGTGGTGGTCTCGCCGTCGAGGTCGGTCTCGATCCAGCCGTACGGCTGGGCGATGTGCGTGCCGTCGCGGCGGGCCAGCGCGGTGACGATCTCCAGCTCGGGGTTCACCCCGGCGGTCAGGCGGCGGAACAGCTTGCAGATGTAGGTGTCGCCGTACACCAGAGAGGTGTTGGACTGCTCGGCGCCGAGGACCAGGCTGCGTTTGGAGGTGTCGATCTCCACCCCGTCGAGGTGGCGGAAGCGGAGCGCGCCCAGGTCGCGGCCGGAGGCCATGCCCTCGAGCAGGGTGCCGGTGAGGTCGGCGTCGTAGGCGGCGTCGTAGTAGCCGCCGCCGATGTGGGCCGGCTTGAAGCGGGCCCACTCCGGCGCCTCGCTGCCGAGCAGCAGCTGGTAGCGGTCGCGGGCCCCCGACTGGTGAACGGAGATGATCAGGTGGCGCAGGCGTGGTGACAGCTCCACGTCCGAGTCGACGACGAGGTCGTCGATCGGGCGCCCCTTACCGGCGAACCATCGTTGCTGGGTGATCCAACCGGTAAGGAGCTCCGTCAACACGGCTTTACGCCTCCTGGGATGCGGGTGGCAGGGTGAACCAGTAGAACCCATGCCCAGGAAGAGTCAAAAGATACGGAAGCTCGCCAATCGCTGGGAAAGGAACCCCGCCCATCGTCTCCACGGGGACCGATCCCTCGAAGCGGCGGAGGTCGAGCTCCACCGGCTGCGGGAACCGGGACAGGTTGTTGACGCACAGCATCCGGTCGTCGCCGAGCTCGCGCACGAAGGCGAGGACGCTCGGGTTGGACGAGTTCAGCTCGGTGAACTCGCCCAGGCCGAAGACCGGGTGCCGCTTGCGGATGTCGATCATCCGCTTGGTCCAGTGCAGCAGCGAGCCCGCGCTGCGCTGCTGCGCCTCGACGTTGAGCGCCTGGTAGCCGTAGATCGGGTCCATGATGACCGGGAGGTACAGGCGGCCCGGGTCGCAGTCGGAGAATCCCGCGTTGCGGTCGGGGCTCCACTGCATGGGGGTACGGACACCGTCGCGGTCGCCCAGCCAGATGTTGTCCCCCATCCCGATCTCATCGCCGTAGTACAGCACGGGAGATCCAGGAAGGGAGAGCAGCAACGCCGTGAACAGCTCAATCTGGTTGCGATCGTTCTCCAGCAGCGGGGCGAGCCGCCGCCGGATGCCGACGTTGGCGCGCATCCGGGGGTCCTTGGCGTACTCCGAGTACATGTAGTCGCGCTCGTCGTCCGTGACCATCTCGAGCGTGAGCTCGTCGTGGTTGCGCAGGAAGATGCCCCACTGGCAGTTCTCCGGGATCTTCGGCGTCTGGGCCATGATCTCGGAGATGGGGTAGCGCGACTCCCGCCTGACCGCCATGAAGATGCGCGGCATCAGCGGGAAGTGGAACGCCATGTGGCACTCGTCGCCCCCGGTGGCGGGGTCGCCGAAGTACTCGACCACGTCGGCGGGCCACTGGTTGGCCTCGGCCAGCAGCACCCGGTCGGGGTAGAGGCGGTCGACCTCCGCCCTGACCCGCTTCAGGTACTCGTGGGTGCGGGGCAGGTTCTCGCAGTTGGTGCCGTCCTGCTCGAAGAGGTACGGGATGGCGTCCATCCGGAAGCCGTCGATGCCCAGGTCCAGCCAGAAGCGCAGCACCTCCAGCATCGCGTCCTGCACGTCCGGGTTCTCGTAGTTGAGGTCCGGCTGGTGCGAGAAGAAGCGGTGCCAGTAGTACTGGCCCCGGACCGGGTCGTGGGACCAGTTGGACGTCTCGGTGTCGATGAAGATGACCCGGGCGTCCTTGTAGAGCTCGTCGTGGTCGTTCCAGACGTAGAAGTCGCCGAACGGCCCCTCGGGGTCGTGGCGGGAGGCCTGGAACCACGGGTGCTGGTCGCTGGTGTGGTTCATCACCAGGTCGGCGATGACCCGCATGCCGCGCTTGTGCGCCTCGTCGACCAGTTTCACGAAGTCTCCGAGGTCGCCGAAATCAGGAAGGATCTTCATGAAGTCGGCGATGTCGTACCCGCCGTCGCGCAGCGGCGACTCGTACAGCGGCAGCAGCCAGAGGCAGTCGACACCGAGCCACTGGAGATAGTCCAGTTTCTGGATGAGACCACGGATGTCTCCGGTGCCGTCGCCGTTGGAATCGGCGAAGCCCCGGATGAGAACCTCGTAGAAGACAGCGCGCTTGAACCAGTACGGGTCGCGCGGCTTTTCCTCGTCGAAGGTGTTAGGAATTGGCTCAGGTAGCTGACTCACCAGTGACTCCCCGCTGTTCTGCCGGTATAGGCGTACCCGGCCGGCTCACCGCTGGTTCGCCGCCGCGGCACGCAGAGTGAAGACGTGCGCTGGGTGGATGTGGGGATCGAGACGCACGTAGTTGTCCTGCCGCCAGCGATACGACTCGCCCGACAGTTCGTCGTCCACGACGAACTCGGCTTGCCAGTCGAGCCCGAGGGCGGGCATGTCCAGCGACACCGTCGCCTCGTGGGTGTTGTGCGGATCCAGGTTCACGACGACGAGGACAACGTCGCCCAGGCCGTGCCGTCGTGTGGCCGTGTCGTAGGCGCCGGGCAACCGCTTGGAGAAGCAGATCACATCCGGGTTGTTGACGCTGTGAAACCGTAGATTACGCAGTTCCTGGAGTGCCGGGTGTGCTCTTCGGAACAAATTGAGTTGTGTGATGAACGGGGCGAGGCTACGGCCTTCTCGCTCGGCCTCTACCCAATCGCGGGGTTTGTACTGATATTTCTCGCTATCAAGGTATTCTTCGCTACCCGGTCTAACCGGTACATTCTCCGCAAGTTCATATCCGGCGTACACGCCCCACGTCGGCATCGCCGTGGCTGCGAGTACTGCTCTGATATAAAATGCCGGGACTCCCCCGTGTTGAAGGTATTCGTGGAGAATGTCCGGAGTATTGACGAACACGTTGGGTCGCATGTAGTGCGACGTCTCGTGGGAGAGCTCGCTCAGGTAGTCCTCGACGTCCGAGCGCGAGTTCTTCCACGTGTAGTACGTGTACGACTGGTGGAAACCCACCTTGGCCAGCGTCCGCATCATCGCGGGGCGGGTGAAGGCCTCCGCCAGGAACAATACGTCAGGGTCGGTGGTGTGGACGTCGGCCAGCAGCTTCTCCCAGAAGGCCACCGGCTTGGTGTGCGGGTTGTCCACCCGGAAGATCCGCACGCCGTGGTCCATCCAGAGCCGCACGACCCGCCTGATCTCCTCGTAGATCCCCTTGGGATCCCTGTCGAAGTTCAGCGGGTAGATGTCCTGGTACTTCTTCGGCGGGTTCTCCGCGTACGCGATCGAGCCGTCGGCGCGGATGTTGAACCACTCCGGGTGCTCCTTGACCCACGGGTGGTCGGGCGCGCACTGCAGGGCGAGGTCGATGGCGACCTCCATGCCCAGCTCGCGGGTCTTGGCCACGAAGGCGTCGAAGTCCTCGAACGTGCCCAGGTCGGGGTGGATGGCGTCGTGGCCGCCCTCCTCGGAGCCGATCGCCCAGGGTGAGCCGGGGTCGTACGGCTCGGGCGTCAGGGTGTTGTTGCGGCCCTTGCGGAAGCTGTGCCCGATCGGGTGGATCGGCGGCAGGTAGACGACGTCGAAGCCCATCTTCGCCACGGCCGGCAGCCGCTTGGCGGCGGTCTGGAAGGTCCCGGACTTGGGGGCGACGCCCTGCTCGATGATCGCGCCCTCGGAGCGCGGGAAGAACTCGTACCACGACCCGAACAGCGCCCTGCGGCGGTGCACCAGGACCGTGCGCGGGGCCGATCTCGTCACCAGGTCGCGCAGCGGGTGGGCGCGCAGCATCGCCGCCGTCTCCGGCATCTGGGCCACGGCGAACCGGGCGCGCGGGTCGATCTCGGTGTCGCGCAGCCTCGCCGCGACGGCCTGGAGCGCGGCCCGGTGCCCGCAGACGTGCTGCTGCGTCACCTTGGCGCTCCTGGCCGTCCTCGCCGCCGGGGTCCTGCCGCCCGCCGGCCTGCCGGTCGCCACCGGGCCGGTGGCGGGGACGGCCGCCGGCCCGCACTCGGCGGCCCGCACCGCCCTCGCCGCGCGGTCGAAGAGACGGGCGCCCTCCTCGCACATCAGGTCGGCGTCCAGGTCACGCGGGATCTTGATGCCCGCGTCGTGCAACCAGGTGGCCATGGGATCACTCCACGCCTCCACCCGGAAACGCCACTCACCCTCGGTGGGCAGCGTCACCTCCACGCCCCACCGGTCGGTGCCGGGGGCGAGCTCGCGCATGGGCAGCAGGGGACCGCGCACGCCGCCGGGGCCGGTGAACACGGCCCCGGCCGCGACCGCGTCGTGTCCCTCGCGGAACACGGTCGCGGAGATCTCGAAGGTCTCACCCGCGGCGGCCTTGGCGGGGCGGCGCCCGCAGTCGACCGTGGGGTGGATGTCCTGGATTGGGATTCGTCCGATCATCGCGTCTCAAGGTAGCGGCGGCACGCCCGGTACCGCCGGGGAAGTCAGCAAGGAAGGATCTTCGTTTTTTCAAGCATCCCCGGGCGGCCGGTCTCGGGGCAAGCGGGAGCATGCCCTGATGGGACGGCCGGTTCCCGAGGGCGGCATGTTCTGGCTCGTATGTCCGGTGCCCCAATAGTCCAGCTTCATGCGTCCCTCTGGATAGAGTGCGGCACCTCTTACTCTTCCGCGAGTCGCCCTAACAGTCGATCACCTGCCTTTGATGTGTTTGGGGTGGATTGATAGCGGTGAGAGGGAGACGCGTGAGTGTTGGGGTCGCCCTCGTGGCGCTGAGTAACTAGGGTCTGGCACCGTGAGAGCAATCCGCAGGTTTACCGTCCGCACCGTCCTGCCGCCGGAGCTGGCCTCCCTCGGCGAGCTCGTCCTCAATTTGCGCTGGTCGTGGCACCCGGAGACATTGGATCTGTTCGGCGAGGTCGATCCGGCCATCTGGGGGCGTGTCGGGTACGACCCCGTCGCCCTGCTGGGCGCCGTGCAGGCCGACCGGCTCCGCGAGCTGGCCGCCGACCGCCGCTTCCTGAGGCGACTGGCCGACGCCGCCGACGATCTTCGCGAGTACATGACCGCCCCCCGGTGGTACCAGACCATGTCCGACGCCCCCAAGGCCATCGCCTACTTCTCCCCCGAGTACGGCATCGCCGCCGCCCTGCCGCAGTACTCGGGCGGGCTCGGCATCCTCGCCGGTGACCACCTCAAGGCCGCGAGCGACCTCGGCGTGCCCATCCTGGCCGTCGGCCTGCTGTACCGGCACGGCTACTTCACCCAGTCCCTGTCGCCCGAGGGCTGGCAGCTGGAGCACTACCCCTCCCTCGACCCCGGCGGCCTGCCGCTCACCCTCCTGCGGGAGGAGGACGGCACCCCGGTACGCATCAAGATCAGCCTTCCCGAGCACCGCACGCTGCACGCCCAGGTCTGGGTGCTCCAGGTCGGCAGGGTGCCGCTGCTGCTGCTCGACTCCGACGTGGCCGAGAACGACACCGCCGCCCGCGACGTCACCGACCGCCTGTACGGCGGCGGCGGCGACCACCGGCTGCTCCAGGAGCTGCTGCTCGGCGTCGGCGGCGTCCGCGCCATCCGCGCCTACTGCCGGGTCACCGGGCACGCCGAGCCCGAGGTGTTCCACACCAACGAGGGCCACGCCGGCTTCCTCGGCCTGGAGCGCATCCGCGAGCTCACCGAGGCCAGGCTCTCCTTCGACGAGGCCCTGGAGGCGGTGCGGGCCGGGACCGTCTTCACCACGCACACCCCCGTGCCCGCCGGGATCGACCGCTTCCCCGCGGAGATGATCGGCCGCCAGTTCGGCGGCGAGAACGCGTGGCCCACGGTCCCCGTCGACCGCATCCTCGCGCTGGGCGCCGAGGAGGAGCCGGGCAAGTTCAACATGGCCGCGATGGGCATGCGGCTGGCCCAGCGGGTCAACGGCGTCTCGGAGCTGCACGGCGCCGTGAGCCGGGAGATGTTCCAGAGCCTGTGGCCGGGCTTCGACACCGAAGAGGTCCCGATCGGGTTCATCACCAACGGCGTGCACGCCCCCACCTGGGTCGGCCGGGAGATCATGGAGCTGGCCGGCAGGGAGCTGCCCACCCTGGTCGACCGCGCCCAGGGCTGGGAGAGCATCGGCAAGATCTCCGACGGAGACGTCTGGGGCATCAGGGGCCGGCTGCGCGAGAAGCTGGTCGTCGCGGCCCGTGCGCGGCTCCGCCAGTCGTGGATCAACCGGGGCGCCTCGCAGGCCGAGCTCGGCTGGATCGACGACGCCCTCGACCCCGAGGTGCTCACCATCGGCTTCGCCCGCCGGGTGCCCTCCTACAAGCGGCTCACCCTGATGCTGTCCGACCCCGACCGGCTCCGCGCGCTGCTGCTCGACCCCGCCAGGCCGGTGCAGATCGTGATCGCGGGCAAGGCCCACCCGGCCGACGAGGGCGGCAAGAAGCTCATCCAGCAGATCGTGAAGTTCGCCGACTCCGAGGACGTGCGGCACCGCATCGTCTTCCTGCCCGACTACGACATGGCCCTGGGCCAGCTGCTCGTCCAAGGCTGCGACGTGTGGATGAACAACCCGCTGCGCCCGCTGGAGGCGTGCGGCACGTCCGGGATGAAGGCCGCGCTCAACGGCGGGCTCAACCTGTCCATCCGGGACGGCTGGTGGGACGAGTGGTACGACGGCACCAACGGCTGGGCCATCCCCACCGCCGACGGCGTCGCCGACCCCGACCGCCGCGACGAGCTCGAGGCCGCCGCCCTGTACGACCTGATCGAGCACGAGGTGGCCGACCGGTTCTACGACCGGGCCGACGGGCTGCCCCGGCGCTGGCTGGAGATGGTCAGGCACACCCTGACCTCGCTCGGCCCCAAGGTGCTCGCCGGGCGGATGCTCCGCGACTACGTGGTCGACCTCTACGCCCCGGCCGCCAGGTCCGCCCGCGCCCTCTCCGGGGAGGGGTACGAGCAGGCCAGGAGCTTCGCGGCGTGGAAGCTCAAGGTCGGCAGGGCCTGGCCGGGCGTGCGAGTCGAGCACGTGGAGGCCTCGGGCCTGGGCGACAGCACCCCGGAGCTCGGGACGTCCGTGGAGCTGAAGGCCACCATCGCCCTCGGCGAGCTGGAGCCCGGGGACATCCGGGTCCAGGCGGCCTACGGCCGGGTCGGCGACCACGACGACCTGGCGGCCCCCTCCTACGCCGACCTGACCGTCGAGTCCGAGGGCGACGACGGCAGGGCCGTCTTCGCCGGGACCATCCCCCTCGACCGCACCGGGCCCTTCGGCTACACCGTCCGGGTCGTTCCCGACCACCCGCTGGTGGCGTCGACCTCGGAGCTCGGCCTGGTCGCGGTGCCCGAGGAGCCCGTCGGCATGACCAACGGCACCCTGCGCTGACCACGTGACCGTCCGGCGCGCGCCGGACGGCGGGACCCCCGTGCTCCTCCCGGTTTCCGGCGAGGGGCACGGGGGTCTTCGCGTTCCCGAGGGGTCAACGGGGGTGAGCGGCCGTGCGGGGTCTCGTACCCGGTCTTCGCGCACGACGTTCACGGACGACGTTCACGGACGGCGTCACGACACCGGCGCTTTCCGGAAGTGTCCGCGTGCCGACACGTTGCGTGGTGAGGTGGGTAGGGTTGAGCACTCGATCCCTGGCGCCCGAGAGAGGTTCCCGGCGCCGTGACCCCGGAGCGCGCCCGATCGTACGGCGCCCCGGTGGCGCGTGGCCCGCGGAGGTCGGTGCCGCGGGCCACGCGGAGAGACCCCCGCGGCGAAGGGGCGAGGGGTGAGGGGTCAGGCGTTGGCCTCCAGGGCGGTGCGGACCGCCGACTCCAGGGCGCCCTCGATCCAGGAGTGCTTCAGCGAGGTGTGCTCACCGGCGAAGTGCAGCCGCCCCACGGGGGCGGCGATGGCGGGGTGGATCTCGGTCATCTGGCCCGGGGTGAAGACGGCGGCCTCGCCGAAGGCGTAGCGGTTGCGCAGCCAGCTCTGGGTCCTGCCGTGGCCGGTGTAGAACTCGGAGATGCGCTCCCCGTGCACCTCCTGCAGCCCGCGCAGCGCGTGAGCGTAGCGCTCGGCGTCGTCCATGGAGTCCCAGCGGGAGGCGTCGTCGGCCCACGCGTAGCTGGCCAGCACGACGCCGCCCTCGCTGCCGCGCACCGGATGGGAGGGGAAGTAGACGAACCTGTTGGCGTTGTCGGTGACCGATCCGCCGCCCGTCACGTGGGCCGCGGGCCCCGGGCGGTAGCGGGAGCCGAGCTCGCGCCGCCAGTCCCGCTCGTCGAACTCCCACCAGCGCCTGCGGAACTCCAGCAGCACCTTGGTCGCGGAGTCGTAGTGCAGTTCGATCACCGCGCGCCGCTTCGGGTACGGCAGGGCCGGGGTGATCTCCACGTGGCGCAGCGCGGAGAACGGGATCGTGATGATCGCGAGGTCTCCCTCGAACGTCTCGCCCCTGCCCTGAGGCCTGGAGGCGGACTCGGTGCTGCCCGTCTCGGTGACCGTCTCGACGCGGACGCCCCGCGCGGTGTGCCGGATCCGCACGGCCCGCCGGTCCATCCGGATGTCGCCGCGCAGCCCCGGCGCCAGCCGGTACGGCAGCTCCCGGCTGCCTCCCTCCATCTCCCAGTAGGTCGCCGAAGGATTGACCAGGCTCCGGGTCAGGAAGGTGTGCATGAACGACAGCGGCAGCCGGGAGGTCAGGTTCTCCAGGGTGCCGATGGCGTCGATCGCCGCGTCGCTCAGCCGGGCGTGCTCACGCAGGAAGCGGTTCATGGAGTAGTCGTCGAAGTCGTACAGGACGCGGGCCCAGCCCTCGATCAGCTCCGGCAGCGGCTTGTCGACCCGCGTCGCGCCGCGGACGACGGAGAAGTAGTCCCTGACCGGGTCGAGCGCGTCGTCCAGGATCCTCCCCGCGGTCCTGCCGTCCCGCAGCCCGAACGAGGCGTTGATCTCGCGCGGGTTCCTGGCGTACTCGTCGCGGCGCCGGGTGATGCCGTTGACCCGGATCAGGGTGTGGTTCGCCCGCTCCGGCGCGGTGAACTCCCCCCGGGACGGGCCGGAGCGCCAGACCGGGCCGCGGCGCGGGGTGTAGACGACGGGCGGTGTCGGGCCGCTCGCCGCGTCGCCCGGCCGCACGTCGACGTTGTAGAACAGGCGCCGGGAGATGCCGAGCTTGTCGATCAGGGCCAGGGTGAGCGGGTGGAAGTCGGGGATGCGCATCGCCCCCGCCTCGGCGTACTGCCGCCGGTCGGCGAAACCGGTCTGGAAGGTCTTGATCCGGCCGCCGATCCGGTTGCCGTTGGCCTCGATGACGGTGACCCGGTGCCCGGCCCGCTTCAGCAGCGTCGCGGCCACCAGCCCGGCGATCCCGGCGCCGACGACGAGGATCCTCTTGGGGGAGCGGGTCCTGGGCAGGCCCTTGTCGATCAGCACCTTGAGGTATTCGAGCTTGAGGTCCGAGCCGTCCTCGCCGACGAGCAGCAGATCCCGGGCCACCCGGGTGCAGGTCTCCCAGCGCCCCGCGTCGCGCGGCTCCCGCCCGGTGCGCGCGGGAGCCGGGCCCGTGAGCGAGACCGCCGCCGCGACCGCCGGTTCCACGGCCGAGCCCATCGCTCCCACGGCGCCCAGCCCGGCCAACCTGGCGAACCCTCGCCGGTTCATCCCTGGCACGACATCCTCCCTTTCGTAGTCACTGTAAGTAATTGAATGACTACTATCGGTTCAAGTTCAGGTATGCCAGGGTCTTTGTGGTTGTGACTCCAACCGGTCACGCAGGATCCGTCTTTCGCGGCTTTTGTCGTATGGGGAGTGCGTGCCCCTCCTTGGAGGGAGTGCGGGCCCGTCCGGGAGGGGTGTGCGGTTCCGCCGGTGGGCGGCCTCGGGGGACGGGCGCCGGATCGACTCGGACAAAATCCCTCTTATACGGCAAAGTGCGACAATGTACTTCTTTTACATAGTTCTTTCTTGTTTGTGGCGGGAATGGCTATATAGCCGACATCTCGTACATCCGGGAGAGAACAGTGAACGCATGGACGTTCGAGGGCCAGCCGGGCGCGCTGGGCGACACCACGGTCACGCTGGTCGAGGGCGGTTCCTTCTGCGTGTGCGCCCGTAACGGCGACATCCTTCCCGGCGGGGCGCAGGGTGTTTACCACGCCGACACCAGGATCCTGTCGCGCTGGGAGCTGAGGGTGGACGAGCTGTCCGTGGAGGCGCTCAGGGTGCTTCCGGCCGAGCCCTACCACGCGATGTTTCTCGGCAGGGCAGCCCCCCGCCCCGGGCGGGCCGAGGGCAGCCTGCTCGTGATCAGGGACCGCTACGTCGGGGGCGGCCTGCGCGAGGACCTGACCCTGCGCAACCTGTCCGGGGAGCCCGCGGGATGCGTGGTCGACATCCACGTCGCCTCCGACGTGGCCGACCTGTTCGAGGTGAAGGCCGGCCGGATCCGGCACGTGACCGACGTGGAGATGACGGCCGACAGGACGGGACTGCTGATCTTCTCCACCTGCCGCTCGCGCGGCACCAGGGTGGTGGCCGAGCCGTCGCCGTTCGCCGTGCCCGGGGTGCTCATCTTCCGCGTCGTCGTGCCCGCGCGGGGTGAGTGGAGCGCCAGCCTGCAGGTCAACCCGATCCTGGAGGGCGAGGAGTCGCCCGCGTGGTTCTCCACCCACCGTCCGCTGGAGCACGCGGAGCCCGCCAGGCGGCGCGCCGACTGGGAGCGTCTCAGCCCGATCATCGTCACCTCCGACCGCGTCCTGACCAAGGTCCTGGAGCGTTCCAAGGCGGATCTCGGCGCGCTGCGGCTCTTCGAGCCCGGCAAGCCGGACGAGGCGCCGACGATCGCCGCGGGCGCGCCGTGGTTCATGACCCTGTTCGGCCGCGACTCGCTGCTGACCTCGTGGATGGCGCTCTCGATGGACCAGTGCCTGGCCCTGGGCACCCTGAGGCGCCTGGCCGGGTTGCAGGGCACCGCCGACGACCCGCTGACCGAGGAGGAGCCGGGCAAGATCCTGCACGAGCTCCGGTTCGGCACGCAGACCGGCGCCTCGCCGCACGCGGGCCGGGCCTACTACGGCTCGGTGGACTCGACCCCGCTGTTCGTGATGGTCATGGGCGAGCTGCGCAGGTGGGGCATGTACGAGGACGCCGTCGAGGAGCTCATGCCGCACGTCGACGCGGCCCTCGACTGGATCCGCAAATCCTCCGACCCGTTCCTGTCCTACCGGCGCAAGACCGACCACGGGCTGATCAACCAGGGGTGGAAGGACTCCTTCGACGGCGTCAACTTCGCCGACGGCACCATCGCCGCCCCTCCCATCGCCCTGGCCGAGGTCCAGGGCTACGTCTACGCCGCCTACATCGCCCGCGCCCACTTCGCCCACGAGGTGGGCGACAACGCCCTGGAGGGGCAGTGGACGGCCCGCGCGGAACGCGTCAGGGACGCCTTCAACGAGCGCTTCTGGCTGCCGGACCGGGGCTACTACGCCATCGGCCTCGACGGCGCGGGGCGCGCCATCGACAGCCTCGCCTCCAACATGGGCCACTGCCTGTGGACCGGCATCCTCGACGAGGACCGGGCACCCCAGGTCGCCGAGCGGCTGCTCTCGCCGGAGATGTTCACCGGGTACGGGGTGCGGACCCTCGCCACCACCATGGGCGCCTACAACCCGATGAGCTACCACAACGGCTCGGTCTGGCCGCACGACAACGCCCTGATCGCGGCCGGGCTGATGCGCTACGGCTTCACGGGCGAGGCCCAGCGGATCGCCTTCGGCCTGCTGGACGCGGCCGAGGTCTTCGGCTGGCGGCTGCCCGAGCTGTTCTGCGGGTTCGACCGGGCCGAGTTCACCTGGCCGGTTCCGTACCCCACCTCCTGCTCCCCGCAGGCGTGGGCCGCGGCGAGCCCCATCCAGCTGATCAGGAGCCTGCTGCGCTTCGAGCCGTGGATCCCGTACGGGCGGGTGTGGCTGGATCCCGTCGGCCTGAAGGGCCTGCGGATCCAGGGACTGCCGCTCGCGGGCTCCCGGGTCACGATCGAGGTCGGCCCGGACGGTGCCGCCGTGGCCGGGCTGCCCGAGGGGATCACCCTGATCAACGAGCCGCGCAGCCCGCTCACCGCCGCCCTGCGGCAGGTCCACTGATCGTTTCTCTCGCGTCCTTCCCGGGCCGCGCCTTTTTCCGATTCCGCGTTCTTCCAGGTTCCGGTCTTCTTCGGTTCCGTGTCTTTTCTGTGAGGTGGCCATGGTTTCTTCGAGAGATGTTCCGGAATGGTCGGAGGGCATGCGCATTCTGATGGTCGCGCCGCCCTGGTACGACGTGCCGCCCCTGGGCTACGGGGGCATCGAGTCGATGGTGGCCGGGCTCGTCGCCGGGCTGACCCGGCGCGGGCACGACATCACGCTGATCGGGGCCGGCCGGGCGGGGACCTCCGCGCGCTTCCTGAGCACCTACGGGCGGGCGCCCTCCGAGCGGATCGGCGAGCCGCTGCCCGAGGTCCTGCACGCCGCCAAGGCGTACGCGATGACCTCGAAGCTCGTGGTGGACGTGATCCACGACCACACCCTGGCCGGCCCGCTGACCGCGCCCGCGCAGACCGTCCCGACGGTGATCACCTGTCACGGGGAGGTGGGGGGCGAGTTCGGCGAGTACTACCGGGTGCTCGGCACCGCCGTGTCGATGGTCGCCATCTCCGAGGCCCAGCGGCGCATCGCCCCCGACCTGAACTGGGCGGGGGTGGTCCACAACGCGGTCGACGTCACGGCCTTCCCCTTCAGGGAGCACAAGGAGGACTGGGCGCTGTGGCTGGGCCGGTTCAACGAGGACAAGGGCGCTCACCTGGCCATCGACGCCGCCCGCGCCGCGGGACGGCGCATCCTGCTCGCCGGCAAGCTCACCGAGAAGATCGAGTACGACTACTTCGACGAGTACGTCAGGCCCCGGCTCGGCGCCGACGCCGAGTACGTCGGCGAGGCCGACACCACGCGCAAACACGAGCTGCTGGCGGCGGCCAGGTGCCTGATCTTCCCGATCGTCTGGGAGGAGCCGTTCGGCATGGTCATGATCGAGGCCATGGCCTGCGGCACGCCCGTGGTCGCCCTCTGCAGGGGGGCCGTGCCCGAGGTGGTCGTGGACGGGGTCACCGGATTCATCCGGAGCGACCCCTCGGAGCTCCCCGCCGCGATCGAGGCGGCGGGCACGCTCGACCCGCGTGCCTGCCGTTCCCGCGTGGAGCGCTTCTTCGGCGTGGAGGTGATGGCCCGCGCGTACGAGGCGATCTACCGCAGGACGATCGCCGGGCTGCCGAGGCGGGCGAGGGAGGACTCGGACAGGAACGCCGGGGAGAGCAGGGACCTGGCCATGCCCGTCAACTGAGACGCGCCCTAAGGTGGTTCGCGGCGCCGTGATCGACGGGGATCGCGGCACGGCGGACCCCGGCGCGGCCCGCGGGTCCCGGCGGAAGGCGGGAGGACGTCCATGGGTGAGTTCGTGCGGGTGGAGGCGGCCGACGGGGTCGCGACGATCAGGCTCGACCGGCCGAAGATGAACGCGCTCAACCGGCAGGTCCAGCTGGAGATCGCCGAGTGCGCCCGGCAGGTGGACGCCGACGACGACGTGTACGCCGTGGTCCTCTACGGGGGGAAGGTCTTCGCGGCCGGGGCCGACATCAAGGAGATGGCCGGCATGTCGTACGCCGACATGGCGGTCCACTCGCAGGTCCTGCAGGACTGCTTCACCGCCGTCGCGAGGATCGGCAAGCCGGTCGTCGCGGCCGTGACCGGCTACGCGCTCGGCGGCGGCTGCGAGCTGGCGCTGTGCGCCGACGTCAGGATCGCCGGGGAGTCGGCCAAGCTGGGCCAGCCCGAGATCCTGCTGGGCATCATCCCCGGGGCGGGCGGCACCCAGAGGCTGCCCCGGCTGGTCGGCCCGGCCAGGGCCAAGGACCTCATCTTCACCGGGCGCCACGTGTCCGCAGCCGAGGCGCTGAGCATCGGCCTGGTGGACCGGGTCGTCCCCGACGACGACACGTACACCGAGGCCCTCGCGTACGCCGCCCGGTTCGCGGGAGGTCCCGCCCTGGCGCTGCGCGCCGCCAAGAAGGCCGTGGACCGCGGCCTGGAGACCGACCTCGACACCGGCCTGGAGATCGAGCGCCTGCAGTTCTCCGGGCTGTTCGCCACCGACGACGCGGGGATCGGCATGCGAGCCTTCTCCGAGAGGTCGAAGGCCGAGTTCACCGGCCGCTGACCGGCCCGCCGGGCCGGATGGAGCTTGTAGGGATTGGTCCTGGCTGATCAGAGATTGCCGGTATCGTGCCGAGTTATGGTGCGGTTGGTGAAGCGTGCGCTGGTGCCCGCCCCGCTGCGGCGGGCGGTTCTCGGCTGGTTCGACTCCCGGTACATCTCCAGGGCCGACCACCGGCAGGACGTCAAGGACGCGCTCTGGGAGGTCCAGACGCTGGCCAGGGAGGTCACCTCGCTGCGCGCGGAGGTCGTCGAGCTGCGCGCGCAGGTGGCCGGGGTCAAACTCGACCCGGCGCGGGCCGGGCGCTGGGACGACGCCCACCGGCTGGCCCAGGAGACCGCCGTCGCGCTGGACGGGGTGCTCCGGAACGAGGTGCTGCTCTGGCAGGCCGTGGACCGCGCCACCGGAGACACGGCGGGCATCAGGGGTACGGCAGGCAGGGGGAGCGGCGCGTGAGAGTGGCCTGGACGGCCGACGGCGGCACCTGGCACCTGGAGTTCCGGCTGGACCCCGAGGACGGCGTCACCGGCCACTGCGCCGACGGCGCGCCGCTGAAGCTGGCCACGAACACCTTCAGGGTCGAGCTGCCGCGGGCGCTCCGTGACATCCACCCGGACCTGCTCGCCCTCGCCGCGTGGACCGTGGTCGCGCCGTGGACCCGGCGCCGCGTCACCTTCGACCGGCCGATCTCGCCGGAGTTCGCCGAGGCGATCGGCGACGGCTGGGGGGTCCATGCGGGTCCCGCCGGTCCCGCCGGTCCCGCCGGTCCTACGGGGACACAGCCGAGGTCCGGCGGCAGGCTGGCGATCTCCTACAGCGGCGGGGCCGACTCGGTCGCGGTGGCCGCGATGCTGCCCGACGCGCCGTTCGTGCACTTCCAGCGGGTCTCCCACCCGCGCGTGCCCAATCGGTGGACCCACTACCGCTCGGACGTCCTGGCCTCGCTGGCCGAGAAGACCGGCCGCGAGCTGACCGTCGTCCGCTCCGACCTGGAGTTCACCCTCGCCGAGCCCCGTCCCGGCTACCCCGAGCACCACGCGGTCGCCGCGGGCGCGCTGCTGATGGCCGACGAGCTCGACCTGGGCGGCCTGGCCTTCGGCTACGAGCTGGGGTCGCGCTGGCTGGGGGGCGCCCGCTACATCCACCGCTACACGCCCGACAACCTGATGTGGGCCCCGCACGGCGCCTGGGGACGGGCGTTCGCCGCCGCCGGGCTGCACATCGTGCTCCCGGTGGGCGGGGTGAGCGAGGCCGTCACGATGCGGCTCGCCCTGAACTCCGAGCTGCGCGGGCAGCTCCGCTGGTGCCTGCGCGGGGTGGGCGGCCCCTGCGGGACCTGCGGCAAGTGCCTGTACAAGGAGCTCATCCAGGCCGCCGTCGAGCGCCGCCCGCTCCGCACCACGATCACCGCGGGCCGTCCGGTCGCCCGCAAGTGGCAGGAGCCGCCGCCGTACGGGGGCCAGGAGATGATCGAGTACGGCTGCGCCCGGGTGCCCGGCATCGAGGACACGGTCTTCGCCGCGGCGGCCCGGTACCTCCGCGCGACCGAGTCGTCCACCGCCTGGCTGGACCGCTGCTACCCGCCCGCGGTCGCGGAGATTCCCGAACCGTGGCGCAAGCAGGTTCACGACTTCGTGGACGGGGAGATCGGTTTCATGAGCGAGGAAGAGGCGCGGCGCGTCGAGACATGGGGGATGACGTGAAGGTCTATCTCTCGGTCGACATGGAAGGTGTCACCGGGCTGACCGACCCCGAGGAGATGCACGCCGGGGGCCGGGGCTACGAGCGCGGCTGCGAGCTGATGACCGGCGACGCCAACGCGGTCGTCGAGGGGGTGTTCGACGCCGGGGCCACCGCCGTGCGCGTCAACGACGCCCACGGCTCGACCAAGAACCTCAGGATCGACCTGCTCGACGAGCGGGCGACCCTGCTGCGGGGCCCCGGCAAGCCACTGCGGATGGGACAGGGGCTGGACGCGAGCCACCGGGCGGCCTGCTTCGTCGGCTACCACGCGCGGGCCGGTGTCCAGCACGGCGTGCTCAACCACACCTGGATGGGCAAGGAGATCCACAACATCTACCTCAACGGCGAGGTCTGCGGGGAGACCCGTCTCGTCGCCTCCTTCGCCGGGACGCTCGGTGTGCCGGTGGTCCTGGTGACCGGGGACGAGGCAGTCTGCGAGGAGGCCAGGGAACTGCTCGGCGACGTGGAGACCGTCGCGGTCAAGAAGGGCGTCGACAGGTTCGCCGCCGAGCTCCTGCCGCCCGCCGTCGCCCACGCCCGCATCCGCGAGGCCGCGGCCCGCGCGCTCGACCGGGTGGCCGACTTCCGCCTCTGCGCCCCCGAGCCGCCCTTCACCCTCGGGGTCGAGTGGAACTCCACCGCCATCGCCGCCGGATGCGCGATCATCCCCGGGGTGACGGCGGCGGGCCCGCGCCACACGGAGTTCACCACCGACGACTTCTCGCAGATCATGTCCCTGCTGGGGATCTTCGCCATGATCGGCGGCCACGTCGCCTGCGGCAGCGGCGCGTACGGCTGACCCTTCCGACACCCCCCGATGTCCTTTTCGACCCCCCTTCGCCCGAGGCTTCCCTCGATCCGGATAGCCTGCGACGCGCGATCCCCCTCGATCCCGGCGATCCCCTCGACCCCGCGATTCCCCGCGATCTCCCCGATCCCCCCGATCCCGCGATTCCCCTCGACCCGACGGTGCCCGATGTCCCCTGACGACCCCCATGAGTGACGAGACGGGCCCCGTGCGGCCCGACGCCGTCTCCGCCGCGGCGCCACCCGCCGCCGAGAGCCCCGCCGAGACCCCTGCCGAGACCCCCGCCGCGGTGACCCCCGCCGCCAAGGCCGCGCCCGCCACGGGGGCGGGCCTGACGCGCAGGGCACTGCTGGTCGGCGTGGGCGCGGCCGGGGGAGCCGGGGCCATGTTCGCGGCGATGGGCGCCCTCGGACTCGCCCCGGAGTCCCAGGACAGGGACTTCGCCCCTCCGCAGCGCTCCGACTTCTCCCTGACCGGCAGGGGAGCGGCCAAGGTGGTCGTCCTCGGCGCGGGCATCGCCGGGCTGACCTGCGCCTACGAGCTGGGCAAGGCCGGGTACGACTGCACGGTCCTGGAGGCGTCCGGCCGGGTGGGCGGCAGGAACCTCACGCTGCGCGCGGGTGACCGGCTGGACGAGCTGGGCGGCGAGACGCAGACCGCGGGGTTCGAGGAGGGCGTCTACTTCAACGCCGGGGCCGCGCGGATCGCGGCCTGGATGGTCACCATGGACTACTGCCGCGAGCTGGGCGTCCCCGTCGAGATCTTCGTCAACAACAACGCCTCGGCGTACGTCTACACGCGCGGCATGACCGCCCCGGCCCGGGCGCGCACGGCCCGCGCGGACCTGTACGGCTACGTCGGGGAGCTGCTGGCCAAGGCGAGCAACGCGGGCGCGCTGGACCGCCGTCTCACCGCGGACGACCGCGAGCGGCTGGAGGAGTTCCTGCGGCGTTTCGGCGACCTCGGCCCCGACCTCGCCTACCGGCGGGACTCCCGGCGGCGGGGGTTCGAGACCTACCCCGGGGTGGGCGAGGGCGTCTCCGTGGGCACGGCCTCCTCGCTGCGCGACGTGCTCGCCGCGGGCACCGGCAGGTACGTCACCATGGACTTCGGCTACGACCAGGTCATGCCCATGTTCCAGCCGGTGGGCGGCATGGACACGATCACCGACGCGCTCGCCGACGCGGTCGGCCGCGACCGGATCAGGACGGGCACGCCGGTCACCGGGGTCAGGAACCTGCCCGACGGCGTGGAGGTCACGCACCGGGACGGCGTCGTCCGCGCCGACTACTGCGTCGCGACCCTGCCGCCCCACCTGTTCGCGCGCCTGCCGCACAACCTCGGCACCCCGGTCACCGCCGCGCTCCGCACTCCCGTACCCGTCTCCGCCGGCAAGATCGGGCTGGAGTACGGGAGGCGCTGGTGGGAGATCGACGACCGCATCTACGGCGGCGCCACCGAGACGGACCTGGACATCACCCACATCTGGTACCCCTCCTACGGCTACCACTCCCGCGGCGGCCTGGTGGTCGGCTACTACAACACCGAGGAGAACGCCGACGTGTACACCGGCCTCTCCCACCGGGAACGACGCAACCGCGCGCTCACCCAGGGCAAGAAGATCCACGGGGAGAAGTACCGCGCCGAGCTGCGCTCCAGCATCTCGATCGCCTGGGGGCGCCAGCCGTACATCGAGGGCGGCTGGGCGAGCTGGCCCTCCTACGAGGGCGGCTTCGCCCTGCTGCAGCGCCCTGCGGGCCGGGTCTACTTCGCCGGCGACTGGCTCACGCACCTGACCGCCTGGCAGGCCGGGGCCATGGAATCCGCGAGGAGGGCGGTCACCGATCTGCACCGCCGGGTGCTCCAGACGACCTCCTGAGTGTCACCCCGCCGCCGTAAAGTCTTCGGTGCGAGAGAATCTCCAAAGGAATTCCTAGGGAGGCGAGACGGCGATGGCGATCGGGACGCTGGACTGGACGAGCGCCGCGGAGCGGCCGGACCTGCTGGCCGAGCCGGTGGCGCGGGCGATCGGCGGGCTCGGGGAACTCGGCGGGATCGGCGGGATCGGCGGGATCACCGTCGCCGAGATCGACCCGGAGCTGGCCGACACGGCGGCCTTCTGCGAGCGCTACGGCGTGGGCATGGGCGAGTCGGCCAACTGCGTGATCGTGGCGGCCCGGCGCGCGGGGGAGACCCGCTACGCGGCGTGCATGGTGCTCGCCACCACCAGAGCCGACGTCAACGGGGTGATCCGGCGCCATCTGGACGCGCGGAAGATCTCGTTCGCGCCGATGGACGACGCGGTCGCGCTGACCGGCATGGAGTACGGCGGGATCACCCCGCTCGGGCTGCCCGAGGACTGGCCGGTGCTCGTCGACGAGGCGGTGGCGGCCCATCCGGAGGTCGTGATCGGCAGCGGCGTCCGCCGCTCCAAGCTGGCCGTGTCCGGCTCCCTGCTGGCCGGATTGAAGACGGCGCAGGTTCTCCACCTGGCGAACTGAAGCGGAAATGAGATTAAGTGAGAGCGGGAATCGGGAAACCGTCGGGGTTCTGTGAACGTTATTCAGTCGGAAAATGTGGCCCGATGGTTCATCTCGTGGGCGAGGTCTAAGCCGATATGGTGCTTCATGCCATGAATCAGGACGACCGGTTGGGTCCTTACCGGCTGCTGCGGCGGCTCGGCGAGGGCGGTATGGGCGTGGTCCATCTAGCCGTCGACCCGCAGGGCCGGCAGGTGGCGGTGAAGGTCCTCCGCGCCGAGGTGGCGGGCGACGACGTCGCGCGCCGCCGTCTTTCGCGCGAGGTCGAGACGATGCGGCGGGTGCGCAGCGAGTACATCGCGGAGGTCCTCGACGCCGACGTGACCGGCCACCGCCCCTACATCGTGACGCGCTACGTCGCGGGCAGGCCGCTGGACGAGGTCGTCAAGCAGGACGGCCCGATGGAGCTGCCCGCGCTGCTGCGGGTCGCGCACGGGGTGGCCTCGGCGCTGGCCGCCGTCCACTCGGTCGGGGTGATCCACCGCGACCTCAAGCCCGGCAACGTCCTCATCCTGGACGGTGAGCCGGTCCTCATCGACTTCGGCATCGCGCAGGCCGTCGACGCCACCCGGCTCACCCAGACCGGCATGTTCATCGGCACCCCCGGCTACCTCGCCCCCGAGATCATCGAGGGGCACGAGGCCGGGCCGGAGGTCGACGTGCACGCCTGGGCGGGGACCCTGGTCTTCGCCGCCACCGGCCTGCCGCCCTTCGGCAAGGGCACGCTGGAGATGATCTTCTACAACATCACCGCGGGCAAGGCGAACGTCGACGCCGTCCCCCAGGCGCTCCAGCCGGTCCTGCGGGCCGCGCTCCAGCGCGACCCGGCCAGGCGGCCCGCCGCCGCCGACCTGGCGGCCCAGGTGGCGCGCCTGCTACCCCGCCCCGGCACCGGCACCGGCAGGCCGCGGGTGCCCGACGAGGTCACCACGGTCGCGGAGTTCGACGACCCCATCCCCGGCGCCCCCGGCTCCCGCGGCCCCGGGGCCCCGGGCGCGTTCAGTGGCCTCGGTGGTCCCGGCGCCCCGATCCCGAGTGTCCCCGCCGCCCCGAATCCGCGCGTCCCCGGGCGCCAGGGCGCCGCGGTCGACGGGCCGGGCGACGTGCCGACCCCGGTGGCGTCACGCCCCGCGGTCCAGCAGCCCGCCTCCTGGCCTCCCGCCCCCGTGGCCCCGCCCCAGGAATACGTCTCGCTGCTCGGCGAGGAGCAGCCCGACCCGTGGCCCACCCGCCGGGTGACGCCCGAGGAGCTGCGCCAGGCCGCGGCGGCCCAGCAGGCCGCGTACGACCTGCCCACCGGCATGCTCGCCCCCGAGGACGTCCCCACCCGCGGTCCGGGCGCCGTTCCCGGCCCGGTGCCCGGTCCGTCCACCCCCGCCGGCGACCGGCAGGGGGCGCGAGCCGGAGACGACGGCGCCACCGCGCCGGTCTCCGACGGGGACATTCCCACCCAGCGGGTCCGCCCTCAGGACCTGCAGGAATACATCCGCCAGTACACCGACCAGCAGGGCCGGCCGGGCCTGCCCGGTCAACAGGCCCCGCCGGGTCAGCAGGGCCGGTCGCCGCAGTCCGGCGGCCAGCCCCCGCCGCCCTACCCGCAGCGGCAGGCCCCGTTCGACCAGCAGCGGACCCCGCAGGTCCGCACCCCCACGCCGCCCCCCTACCCCTACCCGCACCCCCAGCCGCAGCAGCACGCCCAGCAGCCGCAGCAGCCCGTGCCCGCGGCGCTCCACCCCGGCCAGCGTCCCGGAAACGCGTTGCAGCGTTCCAAGGCGTACGGGGTGGCGAGCGTGCTGATGCTGGTCGTCATGACGGTCGCGGCGGTCGTCGCCCCGGTGATCGTCGCCGCGCTGGTGATCCCGGTGGCGATCCTGCTGCGCGCCGCCGACATCGCCCAGCCCGCGTTCAGCGCCAGAAGGGCCGCGGGCAAGGCGGCGGCCGACGTCCTCCGGGTGCTCGGCCAGCCGGCCGCGCTGCTGAAGTCGATCGGCATCACCATCGCCCTCGTGCCGTACGCGCTCATCCTCGGCCTGCCGGTGACGCTCCTGCTCGCGGTGCTGGTCGGGAGCATGCCGGAGACCAACGCGCTGAGCTGGGGGGTGGCCGTCGCGCTCTGGACCGTCTGCGCCGGACCCGGCGTGGAGGGCCCCAGCCGCCAGATGCGACGTACGCTGGCATCACTGCTGCCGTCGCGCGGCGCGGCCATGATCGTCGCCGCGGGGCTGGCGGTGGCGGCGGCGCTGATGGTCCTCCTGGCGATCGGCACCGTGGGAGACACAGCACGACGGGCGGTGTGGACGCCGGTCGACGTCGGAACGGTGGTGCACGAACTGAAGGACCTACGAAAGAAGGCGGCGTGATGACCGGGGACACGCGGGCGCCCGAGAGGCTGGGTCCGTACCGCCTGCTCAGGAAGATCGGCGAGGGCGGCATGGGCGTCGTCCACCTCGGGCTCGACGAGGACGGGCGCGAGGTGGCCGTCAAGGTCCTGCACCCGCACGTGGCCGCCGACCTCAAGGCGCGCGACCGGCTCACCCGCGAGGTGGAGACCATGCGGCGGGTGCGCAGCCAGCACGTCGCCGAGGTGCTCGACGCCGAGCTGACGGCCAAGCAGCCCTACATCGTGACCCGGTTCGCTCCTGGGCGCACGCTGGAGGAGACCGTCCTGGAGGACGGCCCGCTCTCCGCCGACGAGGTCATCCGGCTGGCGCAGGGCATGTGCGCGGCGCTGGTGGCCATCCACGCGGCCGACGTCATCCACCGCGACTTCAAGCCGTCCAACGTGATGATCGTCAACGGTGACCCGCTGGTCATCGACTTCGGCATCGCCCACCTGGTCAACGCGACCCGGCTCACCCAGACCGGCATGTTCGTCGGCACCCCCGGCTATCTCGCCCCGGAGATCATCCGCGACTCCGAGATCACCCAGGCGGCCGACGTGCACGCGCTGGCCTCGACGGTCTTCTTCGGCGCGACCGGCAAGCCGCCGTTCGGCACGGGCAGCTTCGAGGTCGTCTGCTTCAACATCATGGAGGGCCGGGCCAACATCGACCTGGCCCCCGCGTGGCTGCGGGGCTGGCTGCGGCGTGCCCTGGCCGTCGACCCCGTCGCCCGGCCGTCCGCGACGGAACTGCACCGGATGGCCCGCGCCCTCGACCCGAGGGTGACGGCCTTCCAGGAGACGCCGCCCACCTCCGTCCTGGACAGCGGGACGAAGGTCCTCAACACCGACGGCACCAGGGTCCTGGACGGTCAGGCCCCGGCCCCGTCGTCCTCGTCGTCCTCGTCGCCGTCCCGGTCCTCGCAGGCCCCGCCGCCCGCGCCGCCGCGGAACGGCACCCGCGCGCTGCCGCAGGACGGCACCTACTCCGACCTGCTCCCGCCGGTCGAGTACGCCAAGCCGGAGCGGCGTGAGCGCAGGCCCAGGCAGGAGCAGGGCCAGGGGTCCGCCGCGACGGCCCCGCCCCCGTACGTCCCGGCCTCCAAGCCGCCGCCCTACGTTCCCGCGCCGCCCTCGGCGCAGGTCAGGGCCGCGGCCCCGCCGCCCTTCGCCGACCAGCGGGTGGCCGGATATCCGGCGCCGCCGCCCACCGGCCAGGCGCGCCCCTACCCGCCGCCGGTCCAGGCGCGGCGTGAGGCCCCGACCCAGGACCGGCCCGCGCCCCGCACCCCTCCGCAGGAGCGCTACCGCGCCGCCCACCCGCTGGCCTCGGTGCTGCTGCTGACCATCCTGGTGGCGCTGGCCTGCATGCTGCCCGTGGTGGTGAGCGTGTTCGCGCTGGCCGCCGCGCTCTGCCTGCGGGTGGGCGAATACCTCTTCGGTGACCTCGCCCAGCGACGCTCCATCCGGGGCAGCAGCGCCAGCGACCCCCTGCTCGCGGTGCTCGGCACGCCGTGGGCGCTGATCAGGTCCGCGTTCGGGACGCTGGTCACCGGGGCGCTGTCGGCGATGTTCGGCATGTGCGTGTGGGGGTTCCTCGTCTACGCCGGGGACATGAACAAGAACTTCGCGGCCGCCTACGCCGCGGGTGCCTTCGTGGCCGGGCTGTTCGTGCTGCCCGGCGGCGGCAAGCCCCGCAAGGCCGTCGCCCGCGCGCTGAGCGGGGTCATCCGCAGCCCCGGCGCGGGCATGGTGACCACGATCGTGCTGGGCACGCTGGCGTTCTTCGCGGTGATGACGGCGTTCAGCGTGGCCCCGTCCTTCTCCCCGTGGCAGCCTCCGACCGAGGTCGTCGACGACCTCACGGCGCAGTGGCGGCAGTCGGCGAACGAGGGCGCGATGGGCGCGCTCGACCTCGTCGGCGGTCTCTTCGACGACCTGATGAAGAGCCTCGGCCTCGGATTCCTCACGTTCTGGAGGTAACGGTCCCGCCGGCGGGGCTTTACCGGTCGCCGGCCGGTGCGCGATCGCCCTCTCTGCGGCACGATGGAGGGGACCCGCCGGAAGGAGTCGCATGGTTGCGCCGGACGGTGAACGTCTTGGCCCCTACCGCCTGCTGTCGAGACTGGGCGCCGGAGGTTTCGGCGAGGTCCACCTGGCGCTGGACCCCGAGGGGCGCACGGTGGCGGTCAAGATCCTGCATCCCCACGTCGCGGCCGACGAGACGGCCCTGACCAGGCTGGCCCGCGAGGTCGAGACCATGCGGCTGGTCCAGGGCCCGCGGGTCGCCGAGATCCTGGACGCCTCCCTGGAGGGGTCCCGCCCCTATCTGGTCACCCGTTACGTGCAGGGCCGTCCGCTCGGCGCGGTGGTCGCGGCCGACGGGCCGGTCGCCGACGACGCTCTCGTGCGGCTGGCGCGCGGCCTGGCCGAGGCCGTGGCCACCGTGCACGCCGCAGGGGTGGTGCACCGCGACCTCAAGCCCGCCAACGTGATCCTGACCGACGGAGAGCCGGTCGTCATCGACTTCGGCATCGCCTCCGCGCTCGACTCGCCCTCGGTCACCGCCTCGGGGGCCGTGCTCGGCACGCCCGGCTATCTGGCGCCCGAGGTGCTGGAAGGCGCCGAGGCCGGTCCCGAGGCCGACGTCTTCGCCTTCGGGGCGACGCTGGCGTACGCGTCCACCGGGCGGCACCCCTACGGCACCGGCCCGGCGTCGGCGATCGGCTACCGCGTCGTCCATCACCCTCCCGACCTCGAGGGCGTTCCCGGATGGCTGGAGCCGACGCTCGGCGAGTGCCTCCTGCGCGATCCCGCCGCCCGGCCGCGCGCGGACGCGCTCCTGGCGTGGCTGGGCGGTGTCCCCGTGGTCCGGCCGGCCGGATACCGCCACGCCCCCGCCGACGCGGGGAAGGCCGCCCGCGCCGAGGGCGCACGGCACCGGCCGGCCGCGTTCCGCGACCCCCCGCCGTTCACGGGAGCGGGCTCCCCGGACTCCCCGGCGTTCCCGGATCCCGTGGTGTCTCCTGAGCCCGCGGTGTCTCCTGATCCCGCGTCGTTCCCGGAACCCCGGCCCCTGGACATCCCGGTGCCGAAGGCCAGGCAGCCCAGGGACACCAGGGACACCAGGGACACCGGGGGCACCGGGGGCACGGCGGACACCGGGATGCAGGATCTCGGCACCCGGGAGTGGCGACCGGGGCAGCCGCGCCCGGCGACGGGCAGGCCCTCGCCGGAGGAGGCCCGCGCGCGCCGCAGGGTCGTCCTGCACCGCCGCTGGGTCGTCGGCACCGGCTTGCTCGTCTCCCTGATGGCCGCGACCGCGAGGGAACCGCTGCCCGAGGTGGCGCTGCTGCTCCTGACCGGGTACGGCTCGGTGATGCTCGTCGACGCGGGCATCGCCCTGTTCGCCCGCCGGGACCGCGGGCGGATGATCCTCGACCTGGCGGCCGGGGCCGGGGCCGTCGCGCTGGGAGCGGCCCTCAGCACGTTCTTCAGCACGCTCACCCTGGCGCTGGTGCTGGGCACCGTCGTCTTCGTCCTGGTCGCGATCCTGGTGGCCAGCTGAGCGGGCCGGGGGTGCGGGCGTGGCGCGGAACCCGCACGCGAATACCGGAATATAGTTCGGTATGGTAGGGGTGGCGGTCCTCGGGGAAGGTTACGGCCGCTCGGCGCGGGCCGCGCAACCTGGCGGTTTGCACCTAAGCTACTGATGGGTAACATAATGACGGGGGCCGGGACGGGCACGTACCGACCGGGCCACCCGCTGCCACACCGCCCGAGGGCACCTGGCAGTCTTGGCAGCGCGTGCACGTACCCCGCGTGCACGTACCGCATCCGGCGTCAACCGCAGCGACGCGGTGGCGCAGGCGAACACGGGAGGTCGGCCACCGGCCATGAACATCGTCGTCTGCGTGAAGCAGGTCCCCGACACGGCGACCGAGCGCAAGCTGAAGTCCGATGACAATACGCTCGACCGCGATGCCGCCGACGGCGTCATCAACGAGCTGTGCGAGTACGCGGTCGAGGAGGCGCTGCGCCTGAAGGAGGCGCACGGCGGTGAGGTGACCGTCCTCACCATGGGTCCCGCCAAGGCGAGCGACACCATTCGCAAGGCCCTGGCCATGGGTGCCGACAAGGCCGTCCACCTGGTGGACGACGCGCTGCACGGCTCGGACGCCCTGGGCACCTCCCACGCCCTGGCACAGACCCTCAAGAAGATCGGTTTCGATCTGGTCGTGCTCGGCTCGGAGTCGACGGACGCCCGCACCGGGGTCCTCGCCGCCATGCTGGCCGAGCGCCTCGGCGTGCCGCAGCTCACCTTCGCCAACCAGGTTCAGGTCGACGGGGGCGCCATCTCCATCCAGCGCGTCACCGACTACGGCTTCGACAGGGTCGAGGCCTCGCTGCCCGCCGTCGTCTCCGTCGTGGAGAAGATCAACGAGCCGCGCTACCCGTCCTTCAAGGGCATCATGGCCGCCAAGAAGAAGCCGGTCGAGAAGCTCGGCGTCGCCGACGCCGAGATCGACGCCTCCCAGGTGGGCCTGGCCAACTCCTGGAGCGAGGTCGCAGACTTCGCGGTCGCCCCGCCGCGCGCGGCGGGCACGGTCGTCAAGGACGAGGGCGACGGCGGCGTGAAGGCCGCCGACTTCCTCGCGTCGAAGAAGTTCGTCTGAGAGCGGGGGTTAGCTGGAATGTCCGAGATTCTCGTTCTGGTCGAGCACGTCGAGGGCCAGGTCAAGAAGGTCACCCTTGAGCTGCTGACGCTCGCCAGGAAGCTGGGCACCCCGTCCGCGGTCTGGACGGGCGCGGGCTACTCTCCCGAGGCCCAGTCCAGGCTGGCCGAGTACGGCGCGGAGAAGATCTACCTGGCCGACTCGGCCGAGGTCAGCGACTACGTCGTGGCACCCAAGGCGGAGCTTCTCGCCCACCTGGTGGGCGAGAAGGCGCCGATCGCGGTGCTCGTCGCCGCGACGGCCGAGGCCAAGGAGATCGCCGGCCGTCTCGCCATCAAGATCGACTCCGGTGTGCTCACCGACGTCGTGGGCGTCGAGGACGGCCTGGTCGCCGACCAGTCCATCTTCGGCGGCGGCATCAACGTCCGGTCGCGCGTGACCAAGGGCACCCCGATCGTCGCGGTACGCCCCAACGCCACTCCGGTCGAGGCCGCCGCGGGCGCGGGCACCGAGGAGCGCGTCGCCTTCACCGTCTCCGACGCCGCCAAGGGCGCCAGGATCGTGGAGCGGGTCAAGGAGGAGAAGGGCGCGCGCCCGGAGCTCACCGAGGCCGCGATCGTGGTCTCCGGTGGCCGGGGCGTCGGCTCGGCCGAGAAGTTCTCGATCATCGAGGACCTGGCCGACTCGCTCGGCGCGGCCGTCGGCGCCTCCCGCGCCGCCACCGACGCCGGCTGGTACCCGCACCAGTTCCAGGTCGGCCAGACCGGCAAGACCGTCTCGCCGCAGCTGTACATCGCGGCGGGCATCTCCGGGGCCATCCAGCACCGAGCCGGTATGCAGACCGCCAAGACGATCGTCGCGATCAACAAGGACCCCGAGGCGCCGATCTTCGAGCTCGCCGACTACGGCGTCGTGGGCGACCTGCACCAGATCGTCCCGCAGCTGACCCAGGAGATCACCAAGCGCAAGTGACCGGCCGGGGCACTGCGTACCGGTAGGCGGGAACGGGGGAGGGCGCCGTACGACGCGTGCGGTGCCCTCCCACGTTCCGGCTCCCGCCGGCGGCCCGCGGGCCGGGGCGGGCCCGCGGGGTACTCGTCGGCGGCGGCTCAGGCCGCCATGGAGAGTTCGTGCCTGGGGGTCTCCAGCGGGACGGTGACCGCGCGGGAGCGGGGCAGGAACCACGCGACCACGGCGATCAGGACGCCGAGCACCACCACGATGCCGAGGCCCACCCTGAGCGTGACCAGATCGGAGAGGAAACCGATGATCACGGGGCCGAGCAGCAGTCCCGCGTAGCCCATCGCGCCCGTCTGGGCGATGGCCGGTCCGGGATCGCCGGTCGCGCCGCCCGCCAGGGACATGGCCATCGGCGAGACCGTCGCCACGGCCACGCCCACGAACAGCATGGCCGAGAGGGCGATCGGCGCCGTGGGGGCCGTGAGGACCACGGCGAAGGTCGCGGCGGTGGCCAGACCCGAGGCGACCATCATGCCGCGGGCGCCGAAGCGGGCCCGGACGCGGTCACCGGTGAGGCGACCGGCCAGCATGCCCGCCTCGAAGATCGGGTAGCCCAGGGCGGCGAGCGCCTCCGGCGCGCCCAGCACGTTCCGCAGGTACAGGCCGTTCCAGTCGGCGACCGTACCCTCCACCATGAACGCGCAGAAGGCGATCACGCCGAGAAGGTAGACCACCGGGGGCATCCGGCGCCGTGCCGTGCTCCGGCCCCCGGCCGGGCGGCGGGAAGCCCTCACCGGCTCGGGCAGGTAGGAACGGCTGACGAGCGCCGCCACGGGGAGCGCGAGCAGGGCGACCAGGATCAGATGGACCGTGATCGAGAGTCCCGCCGCGATCGCCGCGGTGCCCAGCAGGCCCGCGGAGATCGCTCCCACGCACCAGCCGGCGTGCATGCCGTTCATCAGCGGGCGTCCGTAGGCGCGTTCGACCACCGAGCCCTGCGCGTTCATCGCGACGTCCACCGCGCCGAACGCCATGCCGAACAGGCCGCTCGCGGCCAGGGCGAGGGGGAACGACGGCGCCACCGCGAGCAGCGCCAGGGTGATCGCGGTCAGGGGAGCCGCGACCCGCAGGATGCTCCGGCTGCCGAAGCGTGTCATCACCCCGCGCATCGACTGCATGGTGATGAGCGCTCCCAGCCCCCACACGAGGAGGGTGGCGCCCACCGATGCCGCGGACAGCCCGAGTTTGTCGGAGAGCGCCGGAATGCGCACGGTCATCGATCCGCACAGCAGGCCTGCGAGCACGAATGTGAGAACCGCCCCGGTTCGAGCCGTTCTCAGGTCGCGGGTCATGACTCAATCCCTTCAATAAATGTTTTGACAAACCGGGGAGCGGGCACACCAAAGTCGGTCGCTTTCGCGCGTGCGAAAGCGACCACCAATCTTTGTGAGTGTTTCCCCTGGTCAGGTGAATGATCAGACGGGTGCCCGCCGACCGGCGCGTCGCGGTGCCGGGGTGATCAGGCGGGCAGGGCCGTCAGGCGGGCAGCAGGGCCAGCAGACGTCGTTTCAGGATCTCGATGTGTTCGGCGTCGTAGAGGTCGGGGTCGTGACTCGCCACGTCCCACAGTCCCTCGCAGGCCAGGCGCACGATCTGCGCCGCCTCCGGGTCGGGCTCGCTGTCGAGCCCCTCGCGGTGCCAGCGGGCCATCGCCACCCGAAGCGGGGCCAGAAGATAGAGGTTGCCGGAGGCCCCGGTCACCACGGCCCAGCGCCGCAGCCTGCCGCTCTGCACGGCGGCGAACGTGGCCGCCAGGTAGTTCTTGGTGTAGGTGTCGTGGCCCTGGGTCGCGACGAGCTCGTCGAACTCCTCGATCAGCCGCTCGACCATGCCCTTGATCAGGGCTTCCTTCGTGCCGAAGTGGTAGAGCAGGCCGCCCTTACTGCATCCGGCGCGCTCCGCGACGGTCGCCAGGGTGAGAGCCTGGGAGCCCTGGTCGCAGAGCAGATCCTCTGCCGCGTCCAACAGCTCTTCCCGTCTCATGGCAGTTACTGTACCGTCTGGACGGTTTAGTGGTCAACTCCGCGGATCAGGCCCTCCACGGGCGCGGATACGCTTGGAAGGTTGACAGCGAGTTGGGGAGGGGAATGCGGCCGTGAAGTCCGCCTATCTCGATCACGCGGCGACCACGCCGATGCTTCCCGAGGCGATCGAGGCGATGACAGCCCAACTCGGCCAGGTCGGCAACGCGTCCTCCCTGCACGCCGCCGGCCGTCGCACCCGCCGGGTCGTGGAGGAGGCGCGGGAGACCATCGCCGCCGCGCTCGGCGCCAGACCCAGCGAGGTCGTCTTCACCGCGGGCGGCACCGAGGCCGACAACCTCGCCGTCAAGGGCCTGTACTGGGCCCGCCGTGCCGGGGGGGCCGACAGGATCCTGATCAGCGCGGTGGAGCACCACGCCGCCCTGGACCCCGCGCACTGGCTGAGCGCCCATCAGGGCGCGACCGTCGAGTCGCTCGGCGTCGACGAGTTCGGCCGGGTGCACCCGCAGACCCTCCGCGACGCCATCGAGCGCGACCCTGACGGCGTCGCCCTGGTCAGCGTCATGTGGGCCAACAACGAGGTCGGCACCGTCCAGCCGGTCCACGAGCTCGCCGCGATCGCCGGGGAGTACGGCATCCCCTTCCACACCGACGCGGTCCAGGCCGTCGGCCAGCTCCCCGTGGTCTTCGCCGACTCGGGGGTCGACGCGCTGACGCTCTCCGGGCACAAGGTCGGCGGCCCGATGGGCGTCGGTGCCCTGCTGCTCGCCCGGGGTGTCGACCCGGTGCCGGTGCTGCACGGCGGCGGCCAGGAACGCGACGTCCGCTCCGGCACGCTCGACGCCCCCTCCGTCGCCGGCTTCGCCACGGCGGTGCGGGCCGCGGTGGCCCGGCAGACCGAGAGCTCGGCCCGGCTGACCGGGCTCCGCGACGACCTCATCCGCCGGGTCCGCCAGGCGGTGCCCGACGTGATCCTCAACGGCGATCCGGTGAACCGCCTTCCCGGCAACGCCCACTTCTCCTTCCCCGGCTGCGAGGGCGACGCCCTGCTCATGCTCCTGGACGCCAAGGGCGTGGAGTGCTCGACGGGCTCGGCCTGCTCGGCGGGGGTGGCGCAGCCCTCCCACGTGCTGCTCGCGATGGGCGCCGACGGGTTCCGGGCGCGTGGCTCGCTGCGCTTCTCCCTCGGTCACACCTCGACCGAGGCGGACGTGGACCGGCTGGCCGATGTCATCGGCCTCGTCGTCGAGCGCGCCCGCCGCGCGGGCCTGAGCTGAGTCGAGCGCGCCCGCCGCGCGGGCCGAGCCGATCGGTGCCGTACGGGTGTCCTTCGCACGGCCTTGGGGCCTCCCGGCCCGACGAGGTGGGCGCCGGCGCGGGTACGCTCAGGGGGTTATGAGTCTTCGTGTGCTTGCCGCCATGTCCGGTGGCGTCGACTCCGCCGTGGCGGCCGCCCGCATCGCCGAGGCGGGCCATGACGTCACCGGTGTCCACCTCGCCCTCTCCGCCAACCCCCAGTCCTACCGGACCGGCGCCCGCGGGTGCTGCACGGTCGAGGACTCGCGAGACGCTCGCAGGGCCGCCGACGTGATCGGCATCCCCTTCTACATCTGGGACATGGCCGAGCGCTTCCACCGTGACGTGGTCGAGGACTTCGTCAGCGAGTACGCCGCCGGGCGCACGCCCAACCCGTGCCTGCGCTGCAACGAGAAGATCAAGTTCGAGGCGGTGCTCGACCGGGCCCTCGCGCTGGGCTTCGACGCGGTGGCCACCGGGCACCACGCGCGCGTCGCGGACGGCGTCCTGAGCCGCAGCCCCGACCAGGGCAAGGACCAGTCGTACGTCCTGGGCGTGCTCACCAGGGAGCAACTCGGTCACGCGATCTTCCCGCTGGGCGACTCCACCAAGGCCCAGGTGCGCGAGGAGGCCGCGCGGCGCGGCCTCATGGTGGCCGACAAGCCCGACAGCCATGACATCTGCTTCATCGCCGACGGCGACACCCGGGGCTTCCTCGCCGACCGCCTCGGCGCGGAGCGGGGCCCGATCGTCGACGAGTCCGGCGAGGTGGTGGGCGGCCACGAGGGCGCCTACGGCTTCACCGTCGGCCAGCGCAAGGGCCTGCGCATCGACCGCCCGGCCCCCGACGGCCGCCCGCGTTACGTGCTGTCCATCGAGCCGGTCTCCAACACGGTCACCGTCGGCCCGCGCTCGTCCCTCGAGGTCACGACCATCGTCGCGGAGCGGCCGGTCTGGAACGGCCCGGTGGAGGAGCCGCGCGAGCCGCTGGCCTGCACGGTCCAGCTCCGCGCCCACGGCGAGGTGTACGGCTGCCGCGCCCAGCTCTCCGGCGGGGAGGTCCACCTCACGCTGGACAGCCCGGCCACCGGGGTCGCGGCGGGCCAGGCGGCCGTGCTCTACCTCGGCGACACCGTGATCGGCTCGGCCACCATCGCCTCGGCCTCCTGAGCCCGCCCGCCGAGCGCGTCCCAGGGCAGTCCCAGGGCAGTCCTAGGGCAGGGTGACCGACTCGCCTGACGTGAGGCGGCGCATCTCGGCCTTCTGCTTGTCGGACTCCATCTCCAGCCACATGTCGACCAGGCGGAGCCCGATGTCGTTGAGCAGGCCGTCGTGGGTGGAGAAGGCGCGGGCGGGGCGGACCTGTCGGAGATACTCGACCATCTCCGACGCCTTCATCCACGGCGCGTTGGTCGGCACCAGGAGCGTGGGCACCTCGACACCCGGCGGGGTGAACGCGTCACCGGGGTAGAAGACCTCCTCGTCCACCAGGAAGCCGACGTTGCGCACGATCGGCAGGTCCGGGTGGTTGGGGGCGTGCCACTCGCCGACGACCCTCACCCCGAAACCGGCCGTGTCGAAGGTGTCGCCGTGCCGTACGACCTGGATCTTGGCGGGGACGTCGGCGAGCATGGCGGCCACGCCCTCGTTGGTCCAGATCCGCAGGGACGGGTCGGCCTCGGCGGCCCGGCGCAGCCGGTCGGCGTCCACGTGGTCGAAGTGTTCGTGGGTGATGAGCACCGCCCGTGCCCCGTCGAGCGCGGACTCCTCGCTGAAGGAGCCCGGGTCGATCACGAGGACGGAGTCGTCCTTCTCCAGACGGACACACGCGTGCCCGAACTTCGTGAGTTTCATCAGATACCTCCAGCGTGGATACCCCGGACTTCAGGCCGGGGAGGAAACGCGGCGCGGTACCGCTCGATTCGGTAACCTATTCGACGGTGGCGACAACCAGGCCGCTGTTCACCCGATCAGAAGCATCCTCGCCGCCGGGCCGGCGGAGAGGTGAAACGCCTGTGGAGCTGACGTAAGACCTCACAGAGAGTCCTCTCTGGCGGGCGACCGGCGATGAAGCAGGAACCCTCACGGGCGACCGTGGGAATCCCCCTCGTTTACGAGGGGGAGGAAGTCAACTCTTCACTTTATGGGCGGGGCGGATCATGGTGCCGCGGGGGCGGGACACGCGCGGGAGGCTGCCGGGAAGGCGCCGCCCCCCGCGCGGTCCGGTCAGGTGATCACAGGCGGTGCGGTACCGCCGTCACCACCCCACACATCCTCATCCTCGGTGAGCCAGGTGGAGCGTTCGCGGTCCTGGTTCCCCTCGCCCGCCGCGCCGCCCATGGGCATGAACGGCATGCCGCCCATGCCCATGCCGCCGCGGCCGTCGACCCGCGGGCCACCGGCGGCGCCGAATCCGCCGCCGGTCCCGGTGGTGCCACCGGCGCCGACCCAGGAAGTCGGCCCGGCGGGGCCGTTCTGGCCGAACGTGGTGGGGCCCGCGCCCCCTCCGCCGCCCCCGGAGTAGGTAGGCAGGCCGGTGCCGGTGCCGGTGCCGGTGCCGGTCCCGGGACCGAGTCCCGTGCCGGGGCCGAGACCGGTGCCGGGCCCCGTGCCGGGACCGCCCGGCACGGTGGGCTCGAAACCGGCCAGCTTGGTGTTGCGCGGATCGTTCGGGTCCAGGCCCACGTTCTGGTTGTTCGGGTTCAGGCCCGTCGGGTCGGTGAGGCCGGGCGGGATGGTGCCGGGCCCCGTGCCGGGGCCACCCGTACCGGGACCGCCCGGATAGGCGGGGTTGGAGATGTCCGGGTAGCCGCCGCCCGTACCCGTACCCGGACCGCCCGTACCCGGATCGCCCGTACCCGGGCCTCCCGGGTAGCCGACGCCAGGGAAGCCGGGCAGGGTTCCGGTGCCGGGGTAGCCGGCACCGCCGCCGGGGTAACCACCCCCGCCGGGGTAGCCGCCTCCACCGGGGTAACCACCCCCGCCGGGGTAGCCGCCTCCACCGGGGAACCCTCCCCCGCCGCCCGGGTAACCCCCGCCGCCGTTGGGATAGTTCTGGTTGGTGAGCGGGGGGGTGGTCGGTTCGCTCAGCCGGGGCAGGTCCTTCTCCACGGTCGCGGGGATTCTCTCGTAGAGGACGATCAGCTCCTCGTTGAGCGCCATCAGGTCCTCGCGGGCGAGATCGTTCTCCGACTTGTCGGTGAAGATGATCCCGCCGAACGTCCCCAGGTTGTAGTTGTCGCCGGGCATGAGGTCCAGCCCGTCGTCGAACTCGAACCAGCCGCTCCTGGCCGCGTTGTCGATGTAGGAGGGAAGGATCTCCTTGCCGTAGTAGACCAGCGGGGGGCCGAGCTGGCCGCAGCGGCGCTCCAGCTCGTTGACCGTCTTGTGGACGAGCTGGAGCGCCTTCTGCGCCTCGATCGAGGCGTCACCGCTCCATACCTTCGCCAGCTCTCCGGCGACCTCTCTGATCAGGTTGCGACTGCCGTTCAGCATGGTCGTCGCGGAGTTGTAGGCGTGTCCCGCGTCCTCGATGGCCCGCGGGTTGGTGGACTTCAGCATCTCCCTGATCTCGGTCGCGCTGTAGTCGCGGTAGTGGTCCCGGCTGCCGATCCCCGGGGCGCTCTCACCGTCGAACTTGATGTGGTGAATCGCGTGGTCGTTGCCCATCGCGTCTCACCCCCCCTTGTTCGTGGTGCTGGCCTGCTCGGCGTCCTCGTAGTTGTAGGCGGCGACCCGCAGCAGGTGGAGCGCCGCCCGGTACTTGACGATCGTGTCCTGATAGACGGTGCCGATTTTCAGGTGGGCCTTCTGCGTGACCCTGGCGACGTCCTTGGCGGTGTCCCAGGTGCCGATCTGGGCCTCGGTCAGGTTGGTCAGGGACCGCATGTCCTGCAGCGATCCCTCGTTCGAGCTCTCCAGGCGTTCGAGGTCCTCCTCGAGGGCCTGGAGCAGTTTCTTGATCCGGTCGCGCTTGAGGTCGACGGTCGGGCGGTCCTTGTTGAGGCCTGGCCAGACCGGACCTTCTTCCTCGGGAGGTGGCATGCCTCTTCTCCCCGTTACTGAGGGGCCGCGGCACCGCGCCGCGACCCGATCGGTTCTCCCCCTCGCGGAGAGGGCCGCGGCACCGCCGTGGCCCACCCGGTTCCTGGGATCAGCGTCCGTCGAACATCGTGACGTTGACCTTCTCGGTCATCGCGAAGTTCTCCCTGCCGATCTCGATGACGCCACCGAGGCGCTGGAGCAGCGCGGCCATCCGGCCGGACGCCGCGTCCCACTGAGCGCGGGCGCCGTAGTAGGCCGTGCGCGCGTCGCCCTCCCAGTCACCGAGCAACCGATCGAGGTCCCCTTCCAGGTTCTGGAGGGTGCCTTCCAGCATCTGCCACTGCCGGGCGAAGTCGCCGGCAGAGCGGTCCATCTGGCCGAAGTCGACAAGAGTGCGGTCGAAGTCGCTAGCCATGGTGATCCCCGTTCCGAATCCGTCAGCTGTTGATGTCGGCCCCGAGCCGCCTGGACACGGCGGTCTGGTTCTCCTGGGCGGTCTCGTAGTTCTTCTGGATGTTCTTGAGCTTGACTGACAGGCCCTCAAGCTCGCGCAGGATGTTGGTCATCTCGGTGCTCCAGGCGTTGAACACGCCGTCGAAGGAGACCGCGGACTGGCCGTCCCAGCCGGAGCGCAGCTCGCCCCGGTGGCCTTCGAGCTGGGTCTTGATCTGGTTGATCGTGGTCTTGGCGTCGTCGGTCTTCTGTGACGCCTCGCCAAGCCGCGAATGGTACGCGGAGGTCTTCTGAACCACGTGACACCTCCATGGTGCTCGACTGGCATAGGAGTTTCGATCATTACAAAGTGGACAGCCGTCGCATCTCTCACCAGTAACAAACAGATATACCGTTGGTAACGGGGATCACGGTTGTCCCACCGGCACCGGCATTCCCGCCGCCGACCGGCTGAGCGCCGGGCCCTGCGGGATCAGATGCACGATGTGCGCCGGCAGCGGCGCGACGTCCGCGGCGGTGTAACCGAGGCTCGCCAGCGACTCCGTCGCGGTGATCGCGTGCCGCCGTCCCTGGTCGCTGATCAGGAAGACCGAGGTGACCGCGTCCAGCCTGCCGTTCCCCGGCAGCACGCCCACCAGCGACGCGGTGCCCGGCGGGAGCACGACCTGGTCCACCGAGTCCTGGTCGAACCGGCCCGCCGGCGGCGCGGGAATGCGCATGGTGCTGCCCACGGTCAGCCGCGCCCGGGTCGATCCGCGCTCGGTGTCGGCGTAGACCGCGCACACCGGCGAGGCGGGGTCGGGGGCGATGACCCGCGGCATGGCCGTGGGAAGCCCCGCCGGATCGAAGCGGGTGGCCGAGCGCCGCATCCCGTTCGCGGTCGCCGCGTCGATCTCCACGGCGCGCACCGGCGCCCTGCCGTACGCCTTCTTGCTGGCCGGGTCCTGGAGCAGGAGCTCGGCCTGGGCGGTCGTGAGCGCGGCCAGGCCGTCGGGGAGCAGGACGTACCACTTGGCCGCGCCGCCCGACATCGCGCGCACGGTGTAGATCCGGCCCGCGACGGAACGCCTGCCGTCGGGGCCGCGTACCACCCTGCCGCGGGCGGCGAGCGCCGGGGCGCGGAAGTCGGGGCCGATGGGCAGCGCGTTGAGCCAGGCCGCGGGAACCTGCCGGGGCTGTTCCTCGGTCAGCGCCCGCAGGCTCTCCTGCGGCACCCGCATCCGCTGGTCCGACCAGAGCAGCCAGGCCTGCGAGCCCTCCTCCACGACCATCGCGGTGTCCCGCCCGATCGGGGTGCCGCCGACCGCGAACCCGCCGATCAGCGAGGTGTGCGGGGTGCGCGTCCCGGCGGCGTCCACGCCCTCGACCACGCAGGCCGACCAGGGGGCGCGGACCAGCCGCCCGCGGGGCGGCAGGGACTCGGGGGCACCGGGGATGCCGACCAGGAGCCCGCGCGGGAAGCGCGTGAGCGACGCCGTGGAGACCGTGCGGACCGCCACGCCCTGCCCGCCGCCGAGCAGCAGCCGGGCCGAGGTGACGTTGGCGACCGGGATCATCTGGCCCCGCGTCGCGCTGTAGACGAAGGTCGCGCCCGACTCCTCCTCGACGATCACCGTCCCCGGCGCGGTGAGCGCGGTGGCGCCGCCGGGCTTCAGCAGGCCGTAGATGCCGAACGCCACCGCCACCAGCACCGCGACCAGCACACCGCAGAACGTCGCGACGTTGTGCCTGCGCATCGGCGACTCGGGCACGTCGGGTTCGCCCTGGAGCAGGGCCATGCCCAGGCGCTGGGTCATCAGCCGGTGCGCCTGATAGAGATCACGACGGGTCTGCATCCCACCTCCGCCTCGCCGGATGCTCGGTCGCCGACAGCATAGAAGCGTGATCGCCGGGCGGTGCACGGGACGCCGATGGTGAACGGCGGTGATACCGAACGTTTCCGGCCGTCGGCGACCCCGTGAACAGGCTTTCGAGGGGGAGGGGAGGACCGGATCGGGATGGTAGGAGATGTCCGGGAACACGTGATCACGGAGGCCGGATGACCCAGGAGAAGTACGTCACCTCCAAGGCGATCGAGAGCATTCGCAAGGAGATCGAGGAGGACGTCATCCCGAGGATCAGGGAGCTGCGCGCGATGCTGGGCGACACGACGGTCGGATTTCCCGGCTGGGGAGCGGTCGGCGAGCTCGCGGTCGGGATGCGCTACCGGGAGGTCCAGCGGGACGTCGGGGAGAAGTTCGACGACGCGGTGGAGGTGCTGGAGTCGTGGACGGTCGCGCTGACCACCGCCCGCGTCAACTGGCGGACCGCGGAGGACGACAGCACCGTCGTGTACCAGTGAGCCGGTTGTCAGTGAACCAGGGGGAGCCGAGATGACCGCGAGACCGGGTGGGAGGCCGAGCCCGCTGACGGCGGGCAGGAGCGCCAAGGGGGTGATCACGAACTCCACCAAGGTCCTGTCCACCCTCAAGGGCGGTGCCAGGCTGGCGCCCACGGCCTGGGCGGGCGTGGCGATCGCGAGCACCGCCGTGGCGAACGTGCCGGGCATGGCCGACGCCTACAACAACTGGGAGTCCGTTCACTCGCGCCTGGACACCGCGGTGAAGAGCTACGTCGCGATCCTGCTCACCAAGGAGAAGGAGGGCTGGATCGCCGACGACAGGGAGGCGTTCGACGACGCCGTCCAGCGGATGCAGGAGGCGCTGGAGAGCCTGCGCGCCTACGTCAAGAACGTCGCCGGGATCGTCGACGAGCTGGGGGACGCCTACCGCGCGTACTGGCTCGCCATCGCCAAGATCGCGGCCACCCTGCTGGCCCTCGCCACGATCGCGGCGGCCATGCTGGCGACCCCGTACGCGGCCAACGCCATGGTCAACCTGAAGATGCTGGGCACCCTGGCCAGCCAGGTCATCGCCGTCTCGACCGGGGCGCTGGGCAAGCTCGTCGCCTCGGTGGCCGGGAGCATGTCGGTCTACTTCTCCGGCAAGGCGTGGGTCCAGTCGTTCAACCTGGAGCCCACCGGCTCGGCCAAGGTCGACTTCACGAAGGCGAGGATCGACCCCTCGCTCCTGCCGTACCGGCAGGCGCCCGCCGTCGCCCCCGGCCAGGCGCCGCAGTTGCCCAAGGGCGGGACGTTCGAGTGGCTGTCCCCCAAGAAAGAGATGCCGGAGCCGTACAAGTGAGCGACCTCATCCCCGAGAACCTGCACCTGGGAAACCCCGAGAACCTGCGCCTGGAGGACCTGGACGCCGTCGTACGGCAGAGCGAGGAGACGCTGCGGCGGCTCGGCGGGGTCTTCGGCGAGCTGGAGACCGTCACCGGCGAGGGGTCCGGCGCCGACGGCCTGGCCCGTGCCCTGGTGGACGGCGCCGGGCGGATCAAGGAGATCACCCTTGAGCCGCGCATCATGCGCCTGGACAGCCAGGCCGTCGCAGAGGCGGTGACCGAGGCGGTCCGCGCCGCCCAGGAGGCCGCCGGGCGCGCGAACGAGGAACTGCTCCGCGCCGCCACCGGTGGCGACCCGCTCCCGCTGGACATGGCCGACGCCCGGCGCCGTTTCGAGGACATCGGCCAGGACCTGGCCCGCACCCTGGACGACCTGAGACGAGACTGACCGTGCCGTCCGGGCGGGACCCGGACGGCACGGGCTCCTGACCGGAGGACCCCGGTCAGCCCGACAGGCCCCTGACGGCCGCGTACACGTCCATCACGCCGAGCGCGAGCGGGAGCAGGGCCAGGATCAGGCAGAACTCCACGATGTCCCCCGCGCGTCCCCAGAACGGGGAGGGGCGCCGCTGCGGGAGGAACAGCGCCATCCCGCCCGCCAGCGCCGCCGCGCACACCAGGCCGATCGTCACCGCGAAGGCCGAGTCAGGCACGGTGAACGCCACGCCCAGGGTCAGCGCCAGCAGCCCGGCCAGCCCCGAGCCGAGCAACCAGAGGCGCTGACCGGTCCCCTGGAAGACGCGGGCGCGCATCAGCAGCGCCAGCGAGAGCGTGACCAGGGTCGCGGGGGCGGTCCACCCGCTCGCGGTGAGCAGGACCGGCAGCGTGCCCAGCGCCACCAGGGCGACGCCCGCGGTCAGGCCGGTCGCGAACCGCTCGGCCTCCGTCGCGCGCCGCCGGATGTCCGCGCCGTCGATGTCGTCGGTGTCGCCGCGCAGTTCCTCGGCGTTGGCGGGCAGCGTGGGCAGCGGGAGCCGCGCCAGCCGGAAGGACGTCGTCGGGATGAGGGGGGCGCAGGCCAGGGTCACCGCGGCGGCCAGCGCGGCCACCCCGGCGGCGGGCGCCCCGGTGAACATGACGACCGCCGAGCAGATCGTCCCGATCACCGCGGCCAGCCCGACGCCGAAGAAGTTGGGCAGTCCCTCGGCGACGACCCAGCCGGTCACGGTGGCGACCAGCGCGGTCACCGCGAACCCGGCCAGCAGGTTGGGCGCCCCGAACACGGCGGGACCGGCGGGGGGAGCCGGCACGCAGGCCCCGGCCAGGAAGGCGTGCGGCAGCGCGGTGTAGCCGATGGTCGCACCGGCCCGGCCGTCGCCCACGGCCCTGGAGAGCGCGGCGCTCGCCACGACGGCGAGGATCGCGCACGCCCCGGCGAAGGCGACGACCGGCCCCCAGGGCGGCCCGCTCGCCACGAGCACCGCGAACGCGGCGACCATCGACAGCGCCGCGGTGCCCAGCCCCACGCCCCTGGTGTGCGCGGCCCGCCAGCGGCCGGTCCGCTCCTTGACGCCGGTCGCCACGGTGTCGGCGACGTCGTCGAAGATCGCCTCGGGCAGCTGGGACGAGAGGGGAAGCAGATAGAGGACCTCGCCGTCCCTGATGCCCAGCTCGGACAGGCTCGCGCCCGAGGGCATGGGGGCCGCGCCGATCCGCTGGAGCCCCCAGCCGCCGGCGGGCGCGATCTGCTCGGCGCTCTCGCCGGTGGCGGCGAGCAGATCGGGCAGCAGGTGGGAGAGGGGGAGGTCCGCGGGCACCGCCAGGTCGACCCGGCGGCGCGGGGTGACGACGGTGATGCGGCACAGGGGGATTGCGGTCACCTGGTTCACAGGGCGCATGGTAGCCACCCCCGCGATCACCCGGCACCCGTCGGGGTCGCGAGGCGCACGGTGTTCACCCCGCGATCACCCGGCGCTCATCCGGTCCGAGGTGCATGGCGTTCACCGCGCGATCGTCCGGCGCTCACCCGGTCCGCGGGACACGGTGTTCACCGCGCGATCATCCGGCGCTCATCCGGTCCGCGGGGTGCGGGGATCCACCTCCGCGATCACCCGGTATCGGTCCCGAGGCGTTCTCGAAGATTCCGTCGAACCCGGGGGACGGTTTCGCTACGGTACTCCGGACTGGACAATATTTGCTTAACTCACATCGGGGGCGAAGTGGGCATCGTGGTCGTCCGGCGTCCCGAGCGGCGTCCACCTCCGGCGGCGCCGCGCGGTGAGATCCTCCTGGAGTCGCCGCCCGAGATCCCGGAGACCACCTCGGCGGGGTTCACGCAGGTGCTCATGTACCTGCCGATGGTGGCCGGCGGCGCCGCGATGGGGCTGATGTTCGCCGGTGGCGGCGGCGGGAACCCGATCATGTACGTGGCCAGCGGCATGTTCGCGCTCTCCATGGTCGGCATGACCATCGGCCAGATGGGCCGGGCGGGCGGGGAGCGCAAGCAGCGGCTCAACGGCCTGCGCCGCGACTACTTCCGCTACCTGTCCCAGACCCGCGCCAAGGTCAGGCGCGCGGCGGCGAGGCAGCGCGAGGCGCTCAACTGGAACGGCCCCGACCCCGACGCCCTCTGGGCGATCGCGCTGAGCGCCCGCCTGTGGGAGCGGCGGCCCTCGGACGCCGACTTCGGCGCCGTCCGGGTGGGCACCGGCTCCCAGCGCCTGGCCGTCCAGCTCATACCGCCGGAGTCCAAGCCGGTCGAGGACCTGGACGCCATGTCCGCCGGGGCGCTGCGCCGCTTCGTCCGCGCCCATTCGACGGTGGCGGACCTGCCCATCGCCATCTCCCTGCACTCCTTCGCCAGGATCAGGCCCACCGGCCCGGAGTCGGCCGTCCGCGACATGGTCAGGGCGCTCGTCGGCCAGCTGGCCGTCTTCCACTCGCCGGACGAGCTCAGGATCGCGGTGTGCGCGTCCAAGGAGTGGATGGCCCACTGGGAGTGGATCAAGTGGCTCCCGCACGCCCTGCACCCGCACGAGGCCGACGCCGCGGGGCCCGTCCGCCTCATGACCGACGACCTGGGCGAGCTCGACCGGCTGCTGGGCGCCGACTTCAAGAACCGGGCCCGGTTCAAGCCGGGCGTCTCCGCCGAGGCGCTCCCGTACCACGTCGTGATCATCGACGGCGGGCACGTCCCGCAGGACTCCCCGCTGGGCGCCGACGCGATCGAGGGGGTCACCCTCATCGACCTCGACGGGACCACCACCCCGGCGGGCGAGAAGACGATGCTCAGGCTGCGCGTCACCGAGGACCTGTTCAGCCGGGTCACCGCCGACCAGGCGGGCAAGGAGGTCGTCACGCCGCTCGGCAGGCCCGACCGGTTCTCGTACCTGCAGGCCGACGGGCTCGCCAGGCGGCTGGCCCCGCTGCGCGGCTCCCCGGCCGGAGCCGGGGGCGGTGACGCGCTCACCGCCGACACCACGCTGGCCGAGCTGCTGGGGCTCGGCGACGCCGCGGGGCTGGACCCGGCGCTGCTCTGGCGTCCCAGGGCGCCGCGCAACCGGCTGCGGGTGCCGATCGGCGTCGGGACCGACGGGCGCCCGGTCGAGCTGGACATCAAGGAGTCGGCGCAGGGCGGCATGGGCCCGCACGGCCTGGTCATCGGCGCCACCGGCTCCGGAAAGAGCGAGCTGCTGCGCACGCTGGTGCTCGGGCTCGCCGTCGCGCACTCGTCGGAGGTCCTGAACTTCGTGCTCGTCGACTTCAAGGGCGGCGCGACCTTCCTGGGCATGGACTCCCTGCCGCACGTCTCGGCCGTCATCACCAACCTCGCCGACGAGCTGCCGCTGGTCGACCGCATGCACGCCGCCCTGCACGGCGAGATGGTACGGCGCCAGGAGCTGCTCCGCGCCGCCGGGAACTACGCCTCGCTGCGCGACTACGAGCAGGCCAGGGAGCAGGGGACCGACCTGCGCCCGATGCCCACCCTCTTCGTGGTGCTGGACGAGTTCAGCGAGCTGCTGTCGGCCAAGCCCGAGTTCATCGAGCTCTTCGTGATGATCGGCCGTCTCGGCAGGTCCCTGGGGGTGCACCTGCTACTGGCCTCGCAGCGGCTGGAGGAGGGCAGGCTGCGCGGCCTGGACACCCACCTGTCGTACCGGATCGGCCTGCGGACCTTCTCGGCGATGGAGAGCCGGGTGGTGCTCGGCGTGACCGACGCCTACGAGCTGCCCTCGGCGCCGGGCAACGCCTTCCTGAAGTTCGACACCACCGGCATGGTCCGCTTCAAGGCCGCGTACGTCTCCGGGCCCTACACCCCCGAGCGGCGGGTCGTGCGGCGCGAGCGGGCCGAGGGGCGTCAGATCGTCCCGTACGGTCCCGCCTACATCGCGCCTCCCGTTCAGGCCGAGCCCGAGGAGGAGCCGGAGGCCGTCAGCGCGGGGCGCGACACGCTGCTCGACGTCGTGGTCCGCAGGCTGGGCGGGCAGGGCCCGCCCGCGCACCGGATCTGGCTGCCGCCGCTGGCCGAGCCGCCCTCGCTGGACCAGCTCCTGCCGCCCCTGTCCGTCACCCCGCAGCACGGGCTGACGACCGCGCACTGGCAGGGACGCGGGGGGCTGCACGCGCTGCTCGGCGTCGTCGACCGTCCCTTCGAGCAGCGGCGCGACCCGTACTGGCTCGACCTGTCGGGCGCCGCCGGGCACCTGGCCGTGGCCGGCGGCCCGCAGAGCGGCAAGAGCACCGTGCTGCGCACGCTGATCGCCGGTCTCGCCCTCACCCACACCCCCGCCGAGGTGCAGTTCTACTGCCTGGACTTCGGCGGCGGCGCCCTCGCCTCGCTGGAGGGCCTGCCGCACGTCGGCGGGGTGGCCAACCGGCTGGACACCGACAGGGTCCGCCGTACCGTCGCCGAGGTCACCACGCTGCTCGCGCGGCGAGAGCGCGAGTTCGCCGAGCGGGGCATCGACTCGATCACCACCTACCGGCGCCAGATCGCCGCGGGGACCGTGGACCCCGGCGGCTTCGGGGACGTCTTCCTCGTGGTCGACGGCTGGCTCACGGTCCGCCAGGAGTTCGAGTCGCTGGAGCCCACGATCACCGAGCTGGCCGCCCGCGGCCTCAGCTACGGCATCCACGTGGTCGCGGCGACCAACAAGTGGTCGGAGTTCCGGCCGTCCATCCGCGACCTGTTCGGCTCCCGGGTGGAGCTGAGGCTGGGCGACGCCTACGAGTCCGAGGTGAACCGCAGGACCGCGATGGCGGTTCCCGAGGGCGTGCCGGGGCGCGGCCTGACCCGCGACGGCCTGCACTTCCTGAGCGCGCTGCCCCGCGTCGACGGCGGCGACCAGAGCGACGACCTGGCCGTCGCCACGCGGGCGATGGTCGAGTCCGTCGCCACCGCCTGGCAGGGCCCGCCCGCCCCCAGGGTGCGGCTGCTGCCCGCCGTCCTCGCGCCGGAGAGCCTGCCGGGCCCCGAGGAGACCGGCGCGCGCATCCCGCTGGGCATCGACGAGAGCACCCTCTCGCCGGTGCTCGCCGACTTCGACGCCGATCCTCACCTGGTCGTCATCGGCGACAACGAGAGCGGCAAGTCCAACCTGCTGCGCCTGGTGGCCGAGGGTGTCGTGGCCCGCCACGAGCCCTCGCAGGCCCGCCTCGTCGTCATCGACTACCGCCGCTCGCTGCTGGACGCCGCCTACACCGAGCACCGCATCGGGTACGCGGCCTCCTCGACCGCCGCCACCGAGTTCATCGGCGAGATCAGGGAGTCACTGATCAAGCGGCTCCCCCCGGGGAACCTCTCGCCCGAGGAACTGCGGTCGCGCGGCTGGTGGAAGGGGGCGGACATCTACATCGTGGTCGACGACTACGACGTGGTGGCCTCGGGCGCCAACCCGCTCGGCGCGCTGCTCGACCTGCTGCCCCAGGCCCGCGACATCGGCCTGCACCTGGTACTGGCCCGCGCGATGGGCGGCGCGGGACGGGCCATGTTCGACCCGGTGCTCCAGCGGCTCAAGGACATGGCCACCCCGGCCGTCATGATGTCGGGCCACAAGGACGAGGGCGTGCTGTTCGGGGTGCGCCCGCACGCGCTGCCGCCGGGACGCGCCTATCTCTCCGACCGGAGGAACGGCGTACGTCTCATCCAGACCGCGTTCGTCGCCCAGCCCGAGCCCGAGAAGTGAACATGGTCTACACGGTGGTCTGGGCCTGGGCCACCGCGGGTATCGGGGCGGCCGTGCAGAAGCAGATCATGGACAGGTTCTTCAAGGGCCGCGCGATCCTGCAGATGAGGATCTTCAAGATCAGTGTCGAGAAGATCATCTATAACTCGTTCTACTACCCTGGCGACAGCCTGGGCTACGCCGGGGGGGGGGGGGGGGGGGGGCAGCAGGCGCTCCAGTGGAGCATCTTCGAGCTCGCCGGGGTCAAGAAGGACCTCACCGGCAACGACGTCACCGGCGCGGGCGAGAACTTCAAGCAGTTCGGCCGGGGCTTCGCCGGCAACATGGCCTTCAACGGCGCCTACGACCTGACCAAGATCGGCCCCTGGGGCAAGGCGTTTCCCGGTGACGCGGCGGGCAACCTGATGTCCCGGCTGGTCGGCTCGGGGATGTACACCGTGGCGGACAGCACCCTTTAGGGAGATCCCGCCCTCCCCACCTGGGAGCAGTGGATCTCCAAGATCATCGTGCACGGCTCCCGCGCGGCCAAGCCGCCTGCCCGACCGGGGCGGCGCACTTCCCGTGCCCCTTTCCCGTGCCTCCGGAAGTCCGGCCCCGGGCCTTTGCCCGGGGCCGGACCCCGTCGTCGGGGCCGGCCGGTGAACCGGTCGACGGTCAGCCCCTGAAGGGGTCCTCCAGGAGTGAGTTCAGCAACGCGCCGGTCTGCTCGGCCGCGTCCCTGGTGGCCTCGCCCGAGCCTCCAGGATCGCCTCCGCGAGGGCCTCGGAGCCCAGGCGGAGGGCGCGGGTCGATGCGGAGGGCCGCCAGCGCGCCGCCGGCCAGTACCTCCACCGACACGTGGCCGCCGGCCGACTCGCCGCGTCCCCTGGCCTCGGCCAGGTTCTGGCCGACCTCCTCCATCCGGGTCGTCTGTTCCTCGATCACCGCGAGAAGCCGGTCCGTCTCCGGATCACCGGTCGGTGATTACGGCCCGCCGGACATGCCCGGCACGCTCTCCCGATCGCCGCGCATTACTTGCAACTCCCCCAGTCGATGGAGGAGGAACCGCTGGGGCTGCCGCCGTTGAAGCGCACGCACTTGCCCTGGGCCGACAGGACGACCGGGCCCGCGTAGTACTCGTAGTTGCCGCGGTCGCTCTTGGACGGACCACCCTGCACCTCGAGGGTGGCCCAGAGCGGGGACGCGACACCCACGTCCGCGCTCTTCATGGTGACCACGCAGGTGTTCTTCGTGACTCTGTTGAAGAGCTGGTAGACGGTGCCGCCCTTGAACGGGACCTGTCGCTGCACCGAGTAGTTCAGCCCGCAGACCTTCTCCGGGGTGTAGGGGTTGGTGCGCTGTACCGGCGGCGGGGACGACGAGGGCCGCACGAACGTCGGCCTGGGCGTGGTGGGCCGCACTGTCGGCTTGCTCGTCTGTGTGGGCCTGACCGTCTGTGTGGGCCTGACCGTCTGTGTGGGCCTGACCGTCTGTGTGGGCCTGACCGTCTGTGTGGGCTTGACCGTCTGCGTGGGCTTGACGGACGGTCTGGCCGGAGTCGGCGTCGGCGTCGGGGTGGGAGTCAGGCCGGGAGTTCCCTGGGGCAGGGTCGGCGTGGGGGTCGGGGTCGGCCCCGGGGTGCCCGGCGGGCCCGGGGTGGGGGTGGGGCTCGGGACCGGGGTCGGCGTCCCGGTGGGAGGCTGCTCGGGCTCGACGGTCAGGGACGGGGACGGGGACGGCGTCGGTGTCGGCTGGACCGCCGATGTGGACGACGCCGCGGCGGAGGGCACCCCGGCCGTGGGCGTCGGCACCGCGGGCGCGGTCGGAACCGTGGTGAGCGGCGCCGTCGGCACCGGCACCGGAGTGCTGGTGTACGCGCCGATGGTCGGGACCTGGGGCAGGCCGGTGGGGGCGTCGCTGGGCAGCTGCAGCGGCCCCACCTCCGCGACCTGGGGGTCGGGCGTCGTCCCCCAGGGCACGGTCACCTTGCCCGAGGGGTCGTCCCCGGTGTTCTGCACCGGGTCCTGCCCCTGCGGCTCGTCCCGTGACTGGTCCGCCAGCCCGAGCGAGACCTCGGGCATCGCGCCGTTGGCGGAGGCCCGCTCCAGCTCGCTCAGGGCGGTGTACCGCCCGGCGGCCCACAGCCCCAGTCCGGAGAGCAGGACGATCACGCCGACGCAGGCGGCCAGCGCCATCGAGAAGTTGCCCGTCCTCGGACGGCTCCCGGCGGCCTTCGCGGGCGCCGGGGCCGGGGTTTCGGGAGCGGGGGACGCGCCCCGGGGAAGCTGCGGGGCTCCCCAGACCGACGTCGCGGGCTCCGCCTGTCGCGGTACGGCCGCGCCGGGGGCGTTCCCGTCCGGCGGGGAGCCGTCCCCGCGCGTGGCCCCCGTGACGTCCGTACCCGGCCGCGCCTCCACGCCGCCACCCGCCCCGATGTCCGTTCCGGTACCCGAGACGGTGCCGGAGACGAGGCCGGGGAGGGGGAGGAGCGCGGGGTCGGCGGCGGCGCCGGGGAGGGGAGCCGGCGCGTCCGGCGCCTCGGGCTCACCGAGCAGGCGCAGCATGGCGGCCTTGGCGTCCGGGCGCTCCTGCGATCGCTTGTCCAGGCAGGAGACGAGGACGGGCCGGAGCTCCGCGGGCAGGCCGGTCAGGTCGGCGGGGCCTTCCAGGACCCTCTCCGGCCGGCCGCCGAAGGGCGGCCGCCCGGTCGCGGCGTAGACGACCGTGGCCGCCCAGGCGAAGAGGTCCGCGGGCCTGCTCGCCTCCGGCGCCGAGGGGACGGCGGGGGCGGAGAGGGCGGCTTCCTCGCGGACGTGCTCGGGAGCGCGGTAGTCCGGCTCCCGCTCGCCCGTGACGGGGTCGAGCCCGATGTCGAAGACGCGGGGACCGTCCGGGCCGAGCAGCACGGTGTCCGGGGTGAGCGACCCGTGGGCGAGGCCGGACAGGTGGAGGGCGGTCAGCGCGGTGAGCGTGCCGACGGCGAACCGCTCCAGCGCGTCACCGGTGAGCGGCCCGCCCTCGGCGATCGCCTGCCGCAGCGTGGGTCCCTCGACGTGCTCGCGGACCACGTACGGGCGGTCGTCGAACCAGCCGACCTCCAGCAGCCTGGCGGTGTGCGCCCCGGAGGCGCGCTTGGCGGCGTGCAGCTCGTTCGTGATCCGCTCCCGCACCCGGGGGTCGGGGGCCTCGGGCTCGGCGGCCAGGAGGCGGATGACGCGGATGGTGTCGTCGTCGGGAAGATGTCCCAGGTAGACGGCGTGTCCTGGATCCGGGTCGAGCCGGCCGACCAGGATGTACACACCGATGCGCTTAGGATCTTCAGGCAGTAATGGGTGCAAATACCCCATTGCATTCCTTCCAGCACAGCTGTCAATAAAGCCGCTTTAAGCTAATCGGGCACCATCCAACCAAATTTGACGCACTAGATCGTGTTTTTAATACGTTTGTCATGTTTGGTTCTCGGCGGAGCCGGGCCGCCAGCCCCTCCGGCGCCCCATCGGGACGGCGACGCCCGCCACGGTGACCAGGACGCCCACGGCGAGCGACCCCAGCGCGACCCAGAGCGAGATCGAGATGGCCCGGGAATCCTCGGGAGGCGCCGGCCGCACCGCGTTCTCCGGCAGCGGGGCCGCCTGGCGCGGCGCGAGCGCCACCTGCTCGGACGGCAGGATCGCCGAGACCGCCAGCAGCGGGTTGACCATTCCCGCCCCGGTGCCCGCCCCCGAGCCGCCGTTGGCGGTCAGCTCGACGCGCCGCCGTACCCGCACGTTGTCCAGCCCCGGGTGGCGGGCGCGGACCAGCGCGACCACCCCGGCCACGTACGGGGCGGCGAAGCTGGTGCCCTCAAGGTTCTCCCGGTAGGCCCGCCCGGCCCAGGTGCTCGTGACGTTCCGGCCGGGGGCCAGGACGGAGACGGGGGTTACGGCGTTGGACGAGTCGGCCCTCGCCCCGTCGGGACCGGCGGCCCCGACCGAGAGGACCCCCTCGTAGGCGGCCGGGTAGGCGGGCCCGGGGGTGCCGTCCTCCTTCTGCACGTTGCCGGCCGCGGCCACCACGACCGCGTCCATGGCGAGGGCGTAGGTGACCGCGTCGCGCAGGTCGGCATGGTCGCGCGCCTCGACCGACACGTTGATCACGTCGGCGCCCAGTTCGGCGGCCCGCACGATGGCCAGGGCCAGCCGGCCCACGTCGCCGGTGCCGTCCGAGGTCTGCTTGATGGAGATCAACCTCGCCTGCGGCGCGACCCCGGTGAAGGGCACCCCCTTCATCTCGGCCGCCGCGATGATGCCCGCCACCGCCGTACCGTGGCCGAGGCAGTCGCGGGCCCCGGTGGCGGTCAGGTCGATCGACCGGGTCCTTCTCAGCTGGGGGTGCGTGGTGTCCACCCCGCTGTCGACGACCGCGACGGTCACCCCGGCCCCCTTGGTCAGCTCCCACACCTCGGGGAGGCTGAGCCGCCGCTGGGCCCAGGACTCCCCGATGCTGGTCGTGCCGCGCCCGGGATTGCACCTGACCGGCGCTGCGCCCGTCCCCGCGGCGCCCGCCTTCACCGTCGAGGCGTTTCCCGCGTTTCCCGCGTTTCCCGCGTTTCCCGCGTTTCCCGCGCTTCCCGCGCTTCCCGCCTTCACCGTCGAGACGGTTCCCGAGGTCCCCGGGCCCGTCTCCGCTCGCGCCTCCACCTTGGCCACGGCCGGTGGTGCCGCGATCGCCGCGAGCACCAGCACCGTGACGAGCATCCGACCGATCACGAAACGCCCCCAGAACGACCCGGAACAAACGGTCCCCGAGCGAAACGGCCCCCACGCCGAGACGCCTCCGGAGCGAGAAGACCCCAGAAACGGGTGAATACCGGGCAGCACCCTACTCAGCTTGATCGCGTGCCGTCACGGCGCGGCGGGATTCTCCCGGACGGAGGCGCGACCCGGCGGTCATAAGCTGGCGTGGGCGGGCGAGCCGGACAGGCGCCGGTGGGTCCCTCCCACGTCCCGACGCGAACCGACGCGAACCGATGTGAGACCAGGAGCAGGCTTGAGCCAGTACCCATGGGGCGAGGCGACCGCGACCGGCATCGGGTCGCATCCGGGGGAGGACCACGCGGAGGCGGTCAGGGTCGCCTTCGGCGAGTCGCCCGCGCTGCCGTACCTGCCCGAGCTGCCCGCCCGCGGTGTCGGCGCCGACATGATCGGGCGCACCGCCTCACTCCTGCTGGAGCTGCCCGTCGAGGTGCAGCCGTCGGGCTGGCGGTTCGCCGACAGGCCGGGCCGCGACTTCAAGCGCGCCCGCGACCATCTCGTCCGCGACCTCGACGGGCTGGAGGAGGTGGCCCAGGGGTACGAGGGGCCCTTCAAGATCCAGGTGTGCGGGCCGTGGACGCTGGCGGGGGCGATCGAGCTCCGGTACGGCGACAAGACGCTCGCCGATCCTGGCGCGGTGCGCGACCTGGTGGACTCCCTGACCGAGGGGCTCGCCGCGCACGTCGCCGACGTGCGCCGCAGGGTGCCCGGCGCCTCGCGGATCGTGGTCCAGATCGACGAGCCGGGGCTGCCCGGCGTCCTCATGGGCACGGTGCCGACCGCCTCGGGCTTCGGGCGGCTCGCCGCCGTCGACCGCCAGATCGTCGCCGACCGGCTCGGCGCGGTGCTCCCCGAGGGGACGTTCACGGTCGTGCACTGCTGCGCCCCCGGCGTGCCCTTCGGGGTGTTGCGCACGGCGGGCGTGGGAGGCGTCTCGCTGGACGCCCACCTCATGAGGAGGCGCGACGAGGACGCGATCGGCGAGACCGTCGAGGCCGGTACCGCCCTGTTCCTCGGTGTCGTGCCGGGAGCGGACACCAGGCTCCCGGACGTCGACGTGGTCGCCGAGCCCGCCGTCGGGCTCTGGCGCCGCCTCGGCTTCCCCGCCTCGACCCTGGCCTCGCAGGTCGTGCTCACCCCCGCCTGCGGCCTGGCCGGCGCCTCGCCCGCCTACGCCAGGACGGCCCTGGCCACCTGCCGCAAGGCCGCCCGCGTCCTGCAGGACGACCCCGGCGAGTGATCCCGTACGACCTCCACGCGGTGCTCGTAGCGCGTGGGGGCCGGTGCCGTACGGGAGCGGCGACGGCTTGTCCAACTCGGAGCAATGGCGGGATCACATTGTCGGTGCTCGAAGATACGTTTGTCCTGGGCCACGACGATGGGAGAGACGGGCGATGGGCGCTGAGGTCGAAGGTGTGCCGGTGTCGGCGCTGGAGCGGCACGCGGAGCTGACCGAGCTGGTCGAGGAGGCCAACTGGCGTTACCACGTCCTCGACTCGCCCACCGTGAGCGACGCCCAGTACGACGGGTGGATGCGCGAGCTGCGCGAGCTGGAGGAGGAGAGTCCGACCCTCCGCACGCCCGACTCGCCCACCCAGAAGATCGGCGCGCCGATCTCCAGCGACTTCACCCCGGTCAAGCACCTGCAGCGGATGGAGAGCCTCGACAACGCCTTCAACGCCGACGACCTCGCCTCCTGGCAGGCGAGGGCCGAGCGGCTGGCCGAGCGCGACCCCGCGCCCTACCTGTGCGAGCTGAAGATCGACGGCCTGGCGATCGCGCTGCTCTACGAGAAGGGCCGCCTGACCAGGGGCGCGACCAGGGGCGACGGCCGCGTCGGCGACGACGTGACGGCCAACGTCCGCACGATCGCCAACGTCCCGCACCGCCTGACCGGCGACGACGTGCCCGACGTGGTGGAGGTCAGGGGCGAGGTCTACATTCCCGTCGAGGAGTTCGAGAAGCTCAACGAGCAGCTGGTCGAGGCGGGCAAGGCGCCGTTCGCCAACCCGCGCAACTCCGCCGCGGGCTCCCTGCGGCAGAAGGACCCGCGCGTCACCGCGCAGCGGCCGCTGTACATGATCGTTCACGGGGTCGGCAGGTGGGAGGGCGCCACCGCGCCCCGCACCCAGTCGGAGGTCTACGAGCGGCTGAAGGGGTTCGGCCTGCCGGTCAGCGACCTCTACAAGGTCGTCGACGACCTCGACGGCATCAACGCCTTCATCGAGTTCTACCGCGAGCACCGCCACGACCCGGCCTACGAGATCGACGGCGTCGTGGTCAAGGTCGACCGCATCGAGCTGCAGAACAACCTGGGCTCCACCAGCCGGGCCCCGCGCTGGGCGATCGCCTACAAATACCCGCCGGAGGAGGTCAACACCAAGCTCCACGACATCCAGGTCGCGGTGGGCCGTACCGGCCGGGTCACGCCGTACGGCGTGATGGAGCCGATCGTCGTGGCGGGCTCGACGGTCGAGCGGGCCACCCTGCACAACGCCTCCGAGGTGGCGCGCAAGGGCGTGCTGATCGGCGACACCGTGGTGCTGCGCAAGGCGGGCGACGTCATTCCCGAGATCGTCGGCCCGGTCGCCGACCTGCGCGACGGCACCGAGCGCGAGTTCGTGATGCCGGAGCGCTGCCCGGAGTGCGACACCGAGCTGGCGTACGAGAAGGAGGGCGACGCCGACCTGCGCTGCCCCAACACCAGGGCGTGCCCCGCCCAGCTCCGCGAGCGCATCTTCTTCGCGGCCGGGCGCAGGGCGTTCGACATCGAGGGGCTGGGCTACGTGGCGGCCACCGCGCTGACCCAGCCGCTGCCGCCGCAGGAGCCGCCGGTCCGCACCGAGGCGGACCTGTTCGACCTGACGATGGAGCAGCTGCTGCCGATCAGGTCGGTGGTCCGCGACCCCGACACCGGCCTGCCGAAGACCGATCCGGAGAGCGGCGAGCAGAAGGTCGTCACCTTCTTCGCCAACCAGAGCGGCGAGCCGAGCAAGAACGCCGAGAAGATGCTGGAGCAGCTGGAGAAGGCCAAGGACCAGCCGGTCTGGCGGGTGCTCGTCGCGCTCTCCATCCGGCACGTCGGCCCACCGACGGCCCAGGCGATCGCCGACGAGTTCCGCTCGATCCCCGCGATCGCGAAGGCCTCCGAGGAGGAGCTCGCCGCCGTGGAGGGCGTCGGCCCGCGCGTGGCCGCGGCGATCCACGACTGGTTCACGGTCGGCTGGCATCGGGAGATCGTCGACCGGTGGGCGGCCGCCGGGGTCCGGATGGTCGACGACCCCCCGGCCGACCAGCTCCCGCAGACCCTGGCCGGCCTGACCTTCGTGGTGACCGGAACGCTCGCCGACTTCACCCGCGACGAGGCGGGCGAGGCCCTCGCCGGCCGGGGCGGCAAGGTCTCGGCGTCGGTGTCGAAGAAGACCTCCTTCGTGGTGGTGGGGGAGAACGCCGGTTCCAAGTTCGACAAGGCGGTCAAGCTCGGTGTGCCGATCCTCGACGAGGCCGGCCTGCGGGTTCTGCTGGCCGAGGGGCCCGAGGCGGCGTCGGAGATGACGGTGAGACCCGAGGAGTAGGGGTCGTCTCGCCGGTGTCTCGAAGTGCTGTGTCTTGAAAACGTGCGAATTGCTCGTGACGGAACGTGCGCAATCGGTTCCGCGAAGTGGCCCGCAGGCCGTACTCTCCCATAATGAACTAATGGGGGTTTTGTTACTCATGGCCGACCCAACCGACACTCGCGACACCGGACCGCGACCGGGAACGCCCCTGTGGGCCTATCTCGCCGCCGTCATCACGATCGGGTTCACCGCCCTCGTCCTGTCCCTGCTGCGCATAGATGTGGCCGGGGCCGCGGAGCTCGTCCGCAGCCCGCTGTTCTGGATGCTCGCGGCCTTGGTCGTGCTGGGCGAGCTACGGCCGGTGGTGCTGTCGTCGTCGATGACGGTGGGCGGCACCTACCCGTCGACCATGTTCACCTTCGCCGCGCTGCTCCACTACGGCCTGCCGGTCGCCGTGCTGCTGCAGGCGGTCGCCATGGTCGTCAACGGGGCCGTCACCCGCAAGGCGAGCCACCGGGTCATGTTCAACATCGCGCAGGTGACGCTGGCCTGCACCGCGGCCGGGCTGGTGCTCGGGCTGTTCGGCGACAGGTCCGTCACGGGGGCCTCCTGGGTGCCGGACGGCTCGGACCTGCTGGCGATCGGGCTGGCCGGGCTCACCTACTTCGTGGTCAGGGCCCTGCTGGTCTCCGGCGCGGTGGCGCTGCACGAGCGCAGGTCGATCCACCGGGTGATCAAGACCACGATCGGCCACCAGAGCCTCGTCTACGCCGGGCTGCTCGGCCTGGCCCCGCTCGTCGTGGTGGTGATGAACCACTCGCCGGCCCTGGTGCCGCTGTTCCTGGCGCCGATGCTGGCGGTCTACTTCACCGCCACCATGTCGGTCCGCCGCGACCACCAGGCGATGCACGACGTGCTGACCGGGCTGCCCAACCGCAAGATGCTCGTGCTCAGCACGGAGGAGGCGCTCGCCGAGGCGCGGGACGGTGAGCGGGTCGGCCTGTTCCTGCTCGACCTCGACCGGTTCAAGGAGATCAACGACACCCTCGGGCACCCGGTCGGCGACCGGCTCCTGCAACTGGTCGCGCACCGGCTCACCCACAGCGTCCGTCCCGGCGACGTGGTGGCCAGGCTCGGCGGTGACGAGTTCGCCGTCCTGCTGCCCTCGGTCAGGGACGCCGCGGCGGCCAGGGAGGTGGCGGCGCGCCTGCGGGTGGCGATCACCGAGCCGGTCCGGCTGGAGGGCATGAGCTTCGACCTGGACGCCTCGTTCGGCATCGCGATCTACCCCGACCACGCGCCCGACTTCGAGATGCTCCTGCAGCGCTCGGACGTGGCGATGTATCTCGCGAAGGAGGGCAGGACCGGGGTCGAGATCTACGCCGCCGACAAGGACCGGAACAGTCCCGAGCGGATCAACCTCCTCGGCGACCTGCGCAGGGCCATCGACCGCTCCGAGCTGCGGCTGCACTACCAGCCCAAGCTCGACCTGGCCGGAGGGCAGGTGCGGGGGGTGGAGGCGCTGCTGCGGTGGCGCCACCCGGAGCGGGGAATGATCTCCCCCGGCGAGTTCGTGCCGATGGCCGAGCAGTCGTACCTGATGCGCCACCTCACCGGATACGTCATCGACGCCGCGCTGGAGCAGGCCGCCCACTGGTGGCACACCGGCCTGCACGAGCAGATCTCCGTCAACGTCTCGGCCCGCGACCTTCTCGACTGCGCCCTCTCCGACCAGCTGGGAGAGGGGCTGGCGCGCTACCGGCTGCCGCCCAAGGCGATCCAGCTGGAGGTCACCGAGCGCATCCTGATGACCGATCAGGCCTACACCGACGGCGCCGTCCGGGCCCTGACCGCGCTGGGGGTGCCGCTCGCGCTGGACGACTTCGGCACCGGCTACTCCTCGCTGGTCCGCCTGCAGCGCCTTCCGGTCGCCGAGGTCAAGATCGACTCATCGTTCGTCCGCCGCATGGGCGAGTCCAAGGACGACGAGCGGATCGTCCGCTCCATCGTCGACCTGGTCCGCTCCCTCGGCCTGCGCTCGGTCGCCGAGGGCGTCGAGTCGGCGGAGGTGGCCAAACGCCTGGCCGACATGGGCTGCGACCTCGGCCAGGGCTGGCTGTTCGCCGAACCCATGTCCGCCGCCGACGCGACCGTATGGTTGCGCAAACACCGGGCCCTCACCACGCACGACCTGGGCTTCCTGCACCGCACCGAGATCCTCGATCCCCAGAGGGCCTAGCCCTGCCCTGGGTTCCGGCCGCCTGGTGTCGGAGACGTCCACGCCCTCGGACGGCCCCGCGCGGGTCGCCGAGGGATTGATCCGCCTGCGACCGTCGCGGTCCTTGTCAGCGGCGTAGATCCCGGCGCCGGCTAGTTCCACGCCCGGATGAGATCGTCGGGGCCGTACGCGGCGGTGAGGCCGGAGCAGGAGACCCCGCCGCGCGATACCGCGACGAGCGGGACAAGCTCGTCCGTCAGGGCCGCCCTGTGTCTGGCCAGCGCGGCGAGGTCGCGATCGTCGAACGAGGCGTTCTCCAGCCACTTGATCGATCCCAGGAAGCACAGCCGCCGGGCGATCGGCCCCCTGTCCGCGCCCACGATGTCGATCTCCACGTCGTTGCTCCTGGTCCAGTAGGAGCCGATCGCGGGTGCCACCGGCAACCTGTCGTCGGGGAGCAGCCGGGCCAGCGATTCGCGGACGAGGGGTTCCACGGCCCGGCCCCGCCAGGTGCTCCACTGCGCGGCGACCCGCCGCATGGTCAGGTCACCCCTGCGGCGCTCGATCTCGGGCATGTGCGGCCGGATGAAGCGGAGCCAGAAACGCAGGTAGGCGTCGGTCACGCGGTATCGGCGATCCTTCGAGGGGCGGGTGGACAGCGGCAGTTCACCGGCCACGAGCCCTTTGGAGGCCAGAAGCCCGGCCGCCCTGGCGAGGGTGCTGTGCGAGATCCCGCCCGCGCTTCTGGCGATGTTGGTGAACGTGCGCTCGCCACTGCCGATGGCCCCCAGCACCTCGCTCGCCTGGGCGCCGGAGGGGAACCCGGCCGCGAGGGAGCGTTCGGCGGACACCAGGAGGGCCGAGACCGGGTTCGTCAGCGCGGCGTGCAGGTATTCCCAGAGTGACGCCCCGCGAGGCCACTCCCCGCAGACGAGCGGGAGCCCGCCGGTGACGAGGGCCGCGTCGAACGCGTCGGCGGCCGTGAGACGGAGCATCTGCTGGATCTCACGGGGGTTGAGCGGCCCGACGATCATTTCGGTGCCACGCTGGTGGAAGGGGCGCTCATAACTGTTCAGCGCCTCCATCACGGACAGGTCGGATCCGATGAGGATCAGCAGAACGGGCTTGCGGCTGAGGAACCGGTCCCAGGCGCGCTGGAGCAGTCCCTCGAAGGCGTCCACGCGGTCCATGAGATAGGGGACCTCGTCGATCACGACGATGGACGGGGTGTCATCGGGAAGCGCGTCCGCCAGCAGCTGCAGTGCTCCGTTCCAGGTGCCGGGCGCCGCCTCGGAGAACGCGTCCCGGCCCGGCAGGTCCGACGTCGTGACATCGGCCGTGAACTGGTGGAGCTCGCTCTGGGCGTCCGCCCGCGCCGAGGTGTAGAAGAGCGACGGCAGGCCGCTGCGGCCGATGAACTCCTCGGCCAGGGCCGATTTGCCGATCCGCCTGCGTCCCCGGATCAGCACGCACTGCCCGGGACGCCCGGTCGTCGCCTCCGCCCGGACGCGGTCGAGCAGGGATCCGAGCACCGTCAGCTCGTGCTGCCTGCCGATGAACTCGCCCATGCGTCCCCAATACTATCGCTGGCGATACTACTGCTGGAGATACTATCGCCAGCGATAGTATCTCCGGTGAACATAGAAGTTCACTTCTGAGAAGTACGCCCCTATGCGCTTCGGCGGTCGCGGTGAAGTCCGCGATCTCCTTCAGGCTTCAGGGCCGGGAAGAGCCGGAGCCGTTTCCTCCGGGTCCGGAGGGCCGGACGGTCCGACCGCCGGGAGTGAGAGATCTTCGCTTGGTTGCGGCAGTGTTAATGAGTCGGGACCCTCAGGTCGCGAGCCATAGGATGACAGTGTCCAATTGCCATTCCACGAAACGGGTTCAACGACTCATGTCCGCCATAACCCGCGACGAGGTCGCTCACCTCGCCCGGCTGTCCCGGCTGGCGCTGGCCGACGAGGAGCTCGACCACTTCGCCGCCCAGCTCGATGTGATCATCGGTGCGGTCGCCCGCGTCGCCGAGGTGGCGGCCGACGACATCCCGCCGTCCTCGCACGCGCTCCCGCTCACCAACGTCTACCGCCCCGACGAGGTACGACCCAGTCTGACGCCGGAAGAGGCGCTGTCGGGCGCCCCCGCGGTCGAGGACGGCCGCTTCCGCGTCCCGCGCATCCTCGGGGAGGAAGCATGAGCCTCATCCGCAAGTCCGCCGCGGACCTGGGCGCGCTGATCGCGAGCGGCGAGGTCTCCGCCGTCGAGGTCGCCCAGGCCCACCTCGACCGGATGGCCGCCGTCGAGCCGAAGGTGAACGCCTTCCTGCACGTCGACGCCGAGACGACCCTGGAGCAGGCGCGCGCCGTCGACGCCCGCAGGGCCGCCGGCGAGGAGCTCGGCCCGCTGGCCGGGGTGCCGATCGCGCACAAGGACGTCTTCACCACCAGGGACATGCCGACCACGGCCGGATCGAAGATCCTCGAAGGGTGGAAGCCGCCGTACGACGCGACCGTGACCCGCCGCCTGCGCGAGTCCGGGCTGGTGATCCTCGGCAAGACCAACCTCGACGAGTTCGCGATGGGCTCCTCCACCGAGAACTCGGCGTACGGCCCCACCCACAACCCGTGGGACCTGTCGCGCATCCCCGGCGGCTCCTCCGGCGGCTCCTCCGCCGCGGTCGCCGCGTACGAGGCCCCGCTGTCCACCGGCACCGACACCGGTGGCTCGATCCGCCAGCCCGCCGCGGTCACCGGCATCGTGGGCATGAAGCCGACCTACGGCGGCTCGTCCCGCTACGGCCTGATCGCCTTCGCCAGCTCGCTCGACACCCCGGGCCCCTTCGCCCGCAACGTGCTCGACGCGGCGCTGCTGCACGAGGCGTTCTCCGGGCACGACGTCATGGACTCCACCTCCGTCGACGCCCCGGTGCCCTCGGTCGTCGAGGCGGCCCGCAACGGCGACGTGGCGGGGCTGCGCATCGGCGTGGTCAAGGAGTTCGGCGGCGACGGCTACCAGGCGGGCGTGCTCGCGCGCTTCCACGAGAGCGTGGAGCTGCTGGAGTCGCTGGGCGCGAAGGTCTTCGAGGTCTCCTGCCCGTCGTTCACCACCGCCCTCCCCGCGTACTACCTCATCGCCCCCTCGGAGTGCTCCTCCAACCTGGCCCGCTTCGACGCCATGCGCTACGGCCTGCGCGTCGGCGACGACGGTACCCGCAGCGCCGAGGAGGTCATGGCCCTCACCCGGGCACAGGGCTTCGGCCCCGAGGTCAAGCGCCGCATCATCCTGGGCACGTACGCGCTGTCCAGCGGTTACTACGACGCCTACTACGGGCAGGCGCAGAAGGTCCGCACGCTCATCGCGCGCGACTTCGAGGCCGCCTTCCAGCAGGTGGACGTGCTCATCTCGCCGACGACGCCCACCACGGCGTTCCCGATCGGCGAGCGCGCCGACGACCCCATGGCGATGTACCTGGCCGACCTGTGCACCATCCCGAGCAACCTGGCGGGCAACGCGGCCATCTCCGTGCCGTGCGGGCTGGCCGACGAGGACGGCCTGCCGGTCGGTCTGCAGATCATGGCCCCGGTGCTCGGCGACGACCGCTGCTACCGGGTCGGCGCCGCGGTCGAGAAGGCCCTCGAGAGCCGGTGGGGCGGCGGCCTGCTGTCCAGAGCCCCGGAGCTGTAGGGCTTTTCCGGGATCGTGGGACGAGGGCGAGGGGGCGACAGGTGACAGGGAGTACGGCGGCATGATCACTCGGATCGAGATCGACGGGTTCAAGTCCTTCTTGAGCTTCGATCTCGATGTGCCGCCCTTCCTCGCGCTGGTCGGCCCCAACGCGAGCGGCAAGTCGAACCTCTTCGACGCCGTGGGGTTCGTGGCGGCCGAGATCGAGGGTTCCGGCGGGCTGCTCGGGGCGGCCCGCGGGCTGCCGGGCGAGCAGTTCCACCGGGTCGCCCACGGCTCGGCGGTGCCGGGATTCGTCGTCTCGGTGGAGGCGCTCGTCACCCCGGAGCCCGGCTCCGTGGTGCCGATCAGGTTCGACGTGGGCGCGGAGATGGTGCTGAAGATCCCCAGATCCAGCGGTGCCGTCGTCAGCCATGTCGCCCAGCGGATCCCCGAGGAGCTGCTGGAGCTCATGGTCGAGGACCCCGACCCGGAGGGCACGCCTCGCCGTACGGTCCAGTCGTGGCGCCGATACTCGCCGTCGCCGGCGGCGATGCGCCGCCGCTGTCCCTCGGCGAACCGGGGGCCGCTCGTGGCCGACGGTTCGAACCTGGCCGCGGTGCTCGGGCGGATGGCGGGTACGGAGGCGCTGGCCGACCTCGCGGCCGATCTCGCGGGGGTGGTCCCCGACGTCGTCGGGCTGGTGCCGCGCGTCGAGCGCGGGGAGTGTTCCTTCGAGCTGATCGTCGACGGCCAGGGAGTGGTCCCGGCGGCGCTGCTGTCCGACGGCACCCTGCGCATCCTCGGCCTGCTCGCCGCCCTGCACGACCCCGACCATCCGGGCACGCTGCTGGTGGAGGAGATCGAGAACGGCGTCCATCCGGCCCGTCTCGGCGAGCTGCTCCGGCGGGTGCGCCGCCGGATCACCGCGCCGGGGGGTCCCGAGCCGCTGCGGCAGCTCATCCTCACCAGCCAGTCCCCGATCGTCGTCGCGGAGGTCTACCGGACCGAGCCGGACGCGCTGACGTTCCTCGACACCGCGGTCCGCGTCGATCCCGACAACGACCGGGTGTCGCGGGTGACCGTGGCCAAGCCGATCCAGCCGGACGGCGAACCGGGCACGTTCGTCTCGCCCCGGCAGGTCCGCAAATACCTGGGCGCGGCGGCATGAGCAGCCGCCCGCTGGTTCCGGGACTCATCGCGGAGGGGGAGGCCGACGAGGGCTTCCTCGGCATCGTGATCTCCAGGCAGCTGCGCGAGCTCACCTGGATGTCGCCGTACGCCGTCGACGTCGAGGCGACGGAGGTCGTCTCCTGCGACCGGGAGCACATGGTCACCGCGCTGGAGGAGCTCGCGGCCGACTGCCACCTGCTCTTCACGCACGACGACGAGCGGGAGCGCCGCCGCAGGGACGGCGTCCGCTACCACTCGCACTACCTGGTGCCGGTGATCGGGCTGGGAGAGACGGAGGGCTGGCTGCTCGCCGACCCCGCCGCGTGGGCGAAACTGGAGGGCAGCGACCTCAGCAGGCTGCCCGCGCGGCCCCGCGACGTCGAGCGGATCTCCGACCCCGCCGGGGTGCTGGCCACGACCGTCCCCCGGCGCGGCAAGCCTGCCCGCGACTACTTCGAGTACATAGGACGCAACATCGATCTCGCCGTTCTGGCCCAGGTGCCCGCCTACGCGAACTGGGTGGCCGAGACGAGGAACGCGTTGAAGGGACTTGGTTATCTATGACGTTTTCTATGGAGCAGGAAGTGGTGAACGACAGTGAGCGCTGAGACGTTGATGCCGTACGACGAGGCGCTGGAGCGCTTCGAGCCGGTGCTGGGCCTGGAGACGCACGTCGAGCTGGGCACGGCGTCGAAGATGTTCTGCGGCTGCCCGACCACGTTCGGCGCCCCGCCGAACACGCACGTCTGCCCGGTCTGCCTGGCGCTGCCCGGCTCGCTGCCGACGGCGAACGCCGCGGCGATCGAGGCGACCATCCGCATCGGCCTGGCGCTCAACTGCTCCATCGCCGAGTGGTGCCGCTTCGCTCGGAAGAACTACTTCTATCCGGACATGCCGAAGAACTACCAGATCAGCCAGTACGACGAGCCGCTCTGCTTCGACGGCTACCTCGACGTCGAGGTCGACGGCAAGACCGTCAGGATCGAGATCGAGCGCGTCCACCTGGAGGAGGACACCGGCAAGTCCACCCACGTCGGTGGCGCGACCGGCCGCATCCACGGCGCCGACTACTCGATCGTCGACTACAACCGGGCGGGCATCCCGCTGGTGGAGATCGTCACCAAGCCGATCCCGGGGACCGACAGGCTCGCCCCCGAGGTCGCCCGCGCCTACGGCATCGAGCTGCGCGAGCTGGTGCGCGGCCTCGGCGTCTCGGACGTGCGCATGGAGGAGGGCTCCATGCGCTTCGACGTGAACGTCTCCCTCATGCCGCGCGGCTCCTCGGAGTGGGGCACCCGCACCGAGACCAAGAACGTCAACTCGCTGCGCAGCGTCGAGCGCTCGGTGCGGGGTGAGATCGAGCGCCAGGCCGCGATCCTGGCCGGCGGCGGCCGGATCATCCAGGAGACCCGCCACTTCCACGAGAACACCGGCACCACCACCTCGGGACGGTCCAAGGAGGAGGCGCAGGACTACCGCTACTTCCCCGAGCCCGACCTGGTGCCGATCGCCCCCGACCCGGCGTGGGTCGCCGAGCTCAAGGCCGCCCTGCCCGAGCTGCCGGGCGCGCGGCGCAAGCGGCTCCAGCAGGAGTGGGGCGTGTCCGACCTGGACATGGCGGCCATGCACAACGCCGACGCCATCTCCCTGGTCGAGGCGACGGTCGCCGCGGGCGCCCCGCCCGCGGACGCCCGCAAGTGGTGGATGGGCGAGCTGGCCCGCCGCGCCAACGAGGCCGGTCTCCCGCTGAGCGCGCTGAGCATCACCCCCGACCAGATCGCCAGGGTGTGCGCGATGGTCGCCGGGGGAGCGCTGAACGACAAGCTGGCCCGTCAGGTGCTGGAGGGCGTGCTGAACGGCGAGGGCTCCCCCGACGAGGTGGTGGCCGCCCGCGGCCTGCAGATCGTCAACGACGAGGGCGAGCTGATGGAGATCATCGACCAGGTCCTGGCGAGCAACGCCGACGCGGCCGACAAGGTGCGCAACGGCAAGGTCGCCGCCGTCGGCGCCCTGGTCGGCGGCGTGATGAAGGCCAGCAGGGGCAAGGCCGACGCGGGCCGCGCCCGCGAGCTCATCCTGGAGCGCTTGGGCGTTTCCGGGTAAGCCTCGGCGTCTCCGGACAAACTCACACGAGGGGTTTCCCGAGAGCTCACGCGAAGGGCCTGTGGGGCCCGCGCGCGGGGTTTCCCGGGAGCTCACGCCGAAGGTTTCACGTGTGGTTCACGCGGACCCCGCCGCTCCGGTGGCGGGGTCCGCGCTCGCGTTCGGGTCTTCCGGGAAACGGACATGCCCGGTCGGACGATGTGAACGGTGCCCCCGCCCCTCCTGACGGGGGCACCGCCGCGACCGGCGTACGACGGCGCCAGACCCGGAGCGCCGTCCGGTCACGTATGACCCGCGAGCGGCCCCTGGTCGTCCGCACCACCGCTCGCGGGAGTTCAGTACGACGACACACGGAGAAGCCCGTGCCGTCGCGGCTGTTCAGGGGGCGGTGAAGATGTGCCGAGCCCGCGCGCCGTGCGGCTTTTCGACCTGGACGGACAGTTCCGAGACGAGCGCCTCGGTGGAGAAGCGCATGAACGTCTCCCGGACCCCGGCCTGTCCCTGCCGCTGGGTGACGGTGACGCGCAGGGTGGCGTACCAGACGGGGACGCCGAGGCCGGTCACGCAGACGATCTCCCCGCCGGGGTAGGCCTGCCGGAGCGCGGCGAGCCGGCGTTCGGCCAGTTCCGCCGCCTCCTCGGAAAACAGCGGTCCGCGGAGGGCGGGTCCCTCCTGGCTCGTCATCGCGAAGCCTCCCGCCGGGTCCGGTCTCGCCGCTCGTACCCGTCGAGCTGGCGGCACAGACCGCTCGGGTCGGGGCGTGCAGCGTACGAGTGCAAACACAACCCGGTACCGGGCACGGGCCGGTGGCGTACCAGATGCCGCCTGCCCGCCAGACCTTCCAGGGCGGGAACGCGTGGCCGATGCTTGTGGCGAGCGCGTCGGCCTGGTCGTCGCTCAGCAGGGGCGGATCCTCGACACTCGGCGCGTGTGGTGATTCCGTGTTCCGGTGCATGTACAAAGCGTCACCGTCACGAGGGGCGGCGAAGTATCACGGGTTCGTGAAACCCGCACGTGCTACGGCAGGCCGAGCCAGCTCGCGAAGCCGCTGAGGTTCCGGGGACGCCGTCGTTCCAGGTCGACGAGCATCCGGACGGTTTCACGGACCATCGGGTGGTTGCGCGTCTGCTGGGGGGCGACACGGCGGGCGGCGAGCAGCATCTCCAAGGACTTCTGGCGATCACCGTGGTAGAGCCAGCCGCGCGCCAGATCGATGTAGTGATGGCCGAGGCGGACCGGCGCGACCGTCGGGGGGAACGTGGCGTTCCGGGCGCGACGAACCGCCTCACCGCCGTCGTACATCTCCACGGCGACCGCGACCTCATGCATGATCACGTTGGAGGGCCCGAATTCGAGGCCATAGTGATTCGCGTCCCCGCCCAGTACGCGGGCGGCCTCGCGTGCGTGCTCGATGTGGTCGAACGCGGTCTGCCGGTCCGCTGCGCGGGCAGCGAAGATCGCGGACCGGAGATGAGCCGCGCCGTACACGCTCAGCTCGGCGGGAGCCAGGAGGCCAAGATCCTCACCGATGTCCCGCCGAACTCGATCCAGAAGCATCAGGCCTTTGTCGTAGGTGGCCGTCGCCAGGAACAGGGTCGAACGCTGCCACTGCGTGCGGGCGACGCGCAGCCGATCCTGAGACGCCTGGGCCGCCCACGCCACACGATCCATGGCGGAGCTTCGCAGGTCGAAGTAACCCAGCGTGTAAGCGATCGCCGTCACCCCGGTGTACGCCTCGGACAGCAGCCCGAAAAGCTCATCGCGTCGAGCGCCCTCGCTGACGTGCACGGCTCTCGTCAGCTCCTCCAGGAGGCCCGGAAGCATCTCTCCAAGCTGGGCGTACCGAGCCTGCCTGCCCAGCACGGACGCGCGGCGCACGTCCGCCCGGAGCCGTTCCATCGATGGCGGCGAGACGTCTTCGTCGGGCAGGTCCCAGGCGAGGAGCGCGCGCCGGATCTCGGGGATGCACTGGTGAATCCGGTTCTCGCGCGCTTCGGGATCACGGTACGGCTGGCCTGTCAGCTCGCCGAGCCCGATCCGCAGAGTTCGAGCCACGGCGGTGACGAGGGCCTGCGTGGCCGGTTTGTGCCCCCGTTCGACCTGGGCGATCAGACTCTTGGAGCAGGGCACGCGATCGGCGAGCTGCTGTTGCGTCAGGCCGCGCAGCTTGCGGGCCTGGGCGATCCGTCGCCCAATTCGCTCTTCGGCGGGGGTATTCGCACCATCATCACGCATGAGCAGGCCCCGCACGTTTCCATAATGGTCTCGACGACCTCAGGCTACGTCCGGGGCCTTCGCGTGTCATGGGAACAGCTGGTCAGGGATGGCGTCTCAGGAAATCGATCATTTCGGTTCTGGTCTCCTCGTGCGGTTCCACCGATGCCGCCCGCCTCACCCAGTTTCTCGCCTCGTCCGGTACGGCTGAGGCCGGCCAGGTGGTCAGCGCGGCCAGGGCCGCGCGCCGGATCCTGGTGACCCGGTTGCGCAGCGCCACGTCGATCAGTGCCAGTCCGATGCCGGGGAAGGACTCCAGCCCGCCTACGACGGACTCCAGCGCTCGATCCGGCCTGTACTCCTCGCCGAGGCCGAGGTGGTCCCCCGGCCCATCGGCGATGTCAGCCAGATCGGTCAGGGGAAGGAGTCGTCCGGCCAGGTGGACGAGCTGTTCGGCCTCCTCGGCGGTGGCGAGCCTGATGGCGTGGTGCCATGCGGACTCGTCCAGCGGATCGGTGTTCAGGCGGGCGATGATCTGCGGGACCACCGGCAGGTTGAGTTCGTCGGCGGCCCACATCGCGTGGCCGAAATCGGCGTGGTGCGGATCGGCCAGGCACTCCAGTACGAGGTCGTGCCACCGGGGTTGAACGACGAGTTCCTCGTAGCGGTGGCGGAGCTGCGCGATCATGTCGGGCGGCCAGGACGAAGCGTCGCCGGGCTCGCGCAGGAAGGCCTGGATTCTCAGTGCGGCGTCCAGCCTGCCGAGCGTGGCCCGCCCGCCGACGAGAAGGTCGGCGAGGCGATGCGTGGCCGGTACGGCGTCGGCGTAGTCGCTCATGTCCTCGGCCGGACCGCCCAGCGCCAGGGCGGCCAGGATGTCCGCGGCGCCGTCGAGCAGGGCGTCGTCGACGTCCGGCTCCAGCAGGGCCGAGTACAGGTCGCCGGTCGTGGCCGCGAGGTGGGCCAGGTATTCGTTCATGATCCCGTTGCGGAAGCCCTCGCGGAGCAACCAGGCCTTGATCTGTGGATCGCCGCACCCCTTGAGCCGTTCCACCGCGTGGATGCGGCCCCAGCCCCGTACTCGGCGGGCCAGTTCGTAGGTGGCACGCTGGTGGTCGGGCTGGGTGCGCCGCAGGGCGACCACCGCGTACAGGGTGAGCTCTTCCAGCGTGCCGAGCAGGAGCAGTAGCTCCCGGTCCCGCTCGTCCCCGCAGGCGCCGAGCAGCACAAGGCCGATCTTGACGGCGTCGCGGTGGGTGCCGTGCTCGGCCAGATGCCGTCCGACCTCGCCGATCCTGTCTCTGGGAAGCCGCTGCCGTCGGATACGGTCGATGAGATCGTCGGCGATACCGAGCGCTGAGACGGCGCTTAGCCGATCATGCAGCCGCAGGAGATCGTTGTGGGCGGGATCGTCGGTGACGAGCCTGCCGAGCAGGTCGGTGATCTCGATGAGGGCGTCGTCGTCGGGCTTGACGCCGAAGTGATGGGTCTGGATGCCGTCCATGACGACACTGCTGATGAACGGCTCGTCGCCGGTGGGGCGGGGCGGTTCGTCGGGGAGTCGCTGGGCGTCCTCGGGCCACGGGCCGGGCCCGTACCGCAGGGACATCGCGAGCGCGTGAGCGAGGAAGGTGGGGCGATCGCCGAGGGGATCGTCGCCCAGCTTCCAGGTGCCGGGGTTCACCGGCTGGGGCGGTGGCCGCCCTTCCTGTAGGTCATGCCCGCCATGATGACCTATCGGGAGTCCGGACCGCAATCACGGGCCTCCTCCGGGCCGATGGCGAGAACCGCGGACAAACCGTTCCCTGCGCCGACAGCGCCTCGGTGAACGCGCCGATCCTGTCGGGCGGAGCTTCCCGCAGGATCGGCGCATCGCTGACAAACTTTTATTTGGTCAGCCACTCGCCCGTGTGATCGGCAAATCCGCTGTTCAACGCGAACTGAAGTTTTTCGATTTTCGTGGTCTTGGGGACCTCGAAGACGATGACCCCCTTGCGGCTGTCGCCGCTGCTCATCGTGACGGACCCGGCGAACGAGACGCCCTCCTGTATGTCGCCGAACGTCGATCGGTATTGCTGTCCCTCGGTGTCGATCAACATGGCGCCGTTGGACGGGCTGTCGCTGTAAGCCTGCTGCCCGGTGTTTTTGAGGGTCAGCTGAACCGCGAAGAAGCGACTGCCGTCTTTCGGCTTGAAGAAGTCGACTTTCGGTGTCGCGTTCTCGACGACCTTTTCGAGGGTTACGGCGACCTGGAGATCGGATTCGATGCCTCTCAGTGTGATCGTGCCACCTACGGTCGCCGTCGAAGGTTTGGATTCTGGCTCCTGGGTCGGCGCCTTCTCGGTTTCCGCTTCGGTTTCCGCGACAGGAGCCGAGTGGGCGGCCGTCGGCCGGTCTTTTCGCGTCGTCACCGTGGTGTCGTCGCTGACGCTGACGACCGCCGCGACGCATCCGAACAGCAGCAGGATGGGCGCGCAGGCGACGAGCAGCCAGAACGCGGTCCCCTTGCTCGGCTTGCGCGGTGGCTCGGCGTATCCGTATCCCCGGCCGGGCGGCGGATAAGGCTGGCCGTAGGGCTGCTCGTATCCGTGACCGGGTGGTGGGTAGGGCTGGCCGTAGGGCTGCTGATGCTGCTGGGAGTAACCGTTCTGCGGGGGTGGTGGCTGCCCGTACGGTCGCTGGTGCGGATCCTGTGGGCCGTACTGATTCGCCATTGGTGCTCCTGGGACAGAGGGTGCATAGGGGACGCCCTGGATGTCCGCTCGGATGACGCGATCCGCGATTCTTCTGGCCTTTTCGTGAATGCCGTGTGGTTGGGCACTTAACCACAGGTCGGTAAGCGCGGGCCATTGGGCTGCGTTACCTCGAAAATTGGGATAATTTGTGGTGATTTCGCGCCTTATGGGAAACGGGGTCAGGCGGGGGTGGCCTGGGCGGCGACGAGTTCGGCGTACTTGCCGCCGACGGCCATCAGCTCGTCGTGGGTGCCGCGTTCGACGACGCGCCCGGAGTCGATCACCAGGATCAGGTCGGCGTCCCGGATCGTGCTCAGCCGGTGGGCGATCACGATGCGGGTCTGGGTGAGCCAGAACAGGTTGGACTCGATGACGGCCTCGGTGGCGCTGTCCAGGTTGCTGGTGGCCTCGTCGAGCAGCAGGATCTTCGGCCGCGACAGGAGGGCGCGGGCCAGGGAGAGCCGCTGGCGCTGGCCGCCGGAGAGACCGCCACCGTCGGTCAGCATCGTCTCGTACCCCATCGGCATGGCCATGATCTCCTCGTGCAGCGCCGCCACCTGGGCCGCGGCGACCACCCGCTCCAGGGGCGCGTCGGGGGAGTTCAGTGCGATGTTCTCCCGGATCGAGCCGCTGAACAGGGCGGAGTCCTGGCCGACCACGCCGAACTGGCGGCGCAGGGTGCGCAGGTTGAGCTCGGAGGCCGGGACGCCGTCGTACCGGATCTCGCCCTCCACCGGGGTGTGCAGGGTGAGCAGCAGCCTGGCCAGCGTGCTCTTGCCCGACCCCGAGGCGCCCACCAGGGCGACCTTCTGCCCCGGCCGGATGGAGACCGAGACGTCCCGCACCACCCACGGGCCACGGGGATCGTGCCGGAAGCTCACGCCGCGCAGCTCCACCGCGCCGCGCAGCCGCAGCACCTCGATGCCGTCGCTGGGTTCTGGTGCCGAGGCGAGGATGTCGGACAGGCGGTCGAAGTGCGCGCCGGCCTGCTGCAGGCTCTGCAGGCCGGTCATCAGCGAGCCCAGCGGGATCAGGGCGCCGAGCGCGATGGCGTTGAGCGCGATCAGCGCGCCCACGGTCAGCTCCCCGTCGAGGACCCGCCAGGTGCCGAGCCACAGCAGGCCGAGCGGGGCGACCACCCGGATCGCGGACAGCGCGGCCTCCACCAGCCCCTGGGTGAGGCCGCTGCGCACGTCGGCGTTGAGCTGCTGGGTGAAGTGGGCGGACCACTGCTCCACCGCCCGGTTCTCGGCCCCGGACGCCTTCAGCGTCTCGATGCCGGTGATCGCCTGGATGAGGCTGCTCTGCGACGCGGAGAAGGCGGTGAGCTCCTGCTGGGTGAGCAGGTTGATCCGGCGGGTGGTGGCCAGGACCAGGAGTCCCTGGGCGGCGACCACCCCGGTCAGCGCCAGCCCGAAGACGGGGTCCCAGACGTACACGAGCACGAGGTAGCCGACGGCCAGCGGGCCGTCCAGCAGCGCCGCCACGATCTGGCCGGTGAGGATGTCGCGCAGCGTGGAGACACTGGCGGCCCGGGTGAGCAGGTCGCCCTTGCCGCGCTGCGCGAAGTACCGGTACGGCAGCGCCACCAGATGGCCGATCACCCCCTCGGTGAGCTCCTGGTCGGCGCGTGCCCGTACGGCCACCAGCAGCGCCGCCCGCAGGTAGCCGATCACGAACTGGGCCACCCCGGCCAGCAGCACGGCCCCGCCCAGCAGGGGCAGCAGGTCCGCTCCCCGCGACGGAATGACCTCGTCGATCAGCAGCTGGGAGAGGAGGGGCAGGGCCAGCCCCAGCAGTTGCAGCAGCAGCGAGGCCGCGATGACCTGCGCGAGCAGGCCGCGGCGGCGCCGGAACAGGGTGCGGACGAACTCGCGGCGCCAGGCGCTCGCCATCGAGGACGTGCCGCGGTGGAATCCCTCGCCGGGCTCGAAGACCAGCAGTACGCCGGTGAACCCGGCGCCGAACTCCTCCGCTGTCAGGCGGCGGCGGCCCCGGCCGGGATCGACGAGGTCCACCCGGTCGGGTGACCAGCGCTCGACCACCACGAAGTGGTTGAACTCCCAGTGCGCGACCGCGGGGAGCGGCACGCGCGCCAGGTCCTCGGGCGCGAGGGAGAAGGCGCGCGCCTTCAGGCCGTGCTCGCGGGCGCCCTCCACGATGGCCTTGGCGCTCAGGCCGTCCCTGCCGACCTGGAGCCGTTCGGACACCTGGTGCAGCGTGGTGCGGTGGCCGTGGTGGCAGAGCACCATGGCCAGGCACGCCGCGCCGCACTCGGTGGGGGTGTTCTGCAGCAGGACCGGGACGCGGTTTCTCATCCGCCCGCTCCGAGCGCCAGGGTGACGAGCGTGGCACCGGCCGCCAGGACGGCGGCCACCACGATCCACAGCAGCAGGAACGACGGGCCGCTGATCACCAGCGGCATCCGGGCGGCGGCGCGGGACTCGACATGCCGGCGCATCGCCTCCTCCCGGTAGACGAGCCGGCCCTGGCCGCCCGCCGGGGGAGGAGCGGGCCGCGTCGTCGAGGTTCCCGCGGCCTCTCGGCCTCGGTGCCGAGAGCCGGTCGCGGGTTCACGCCTTCGATCCCCGGTCATGGGAGGAATCTAGGAATGATCACTTGTGGGCCACTTGTGCCTTGCTTGTGACGCGCGGGATTCGGGCGTCGTGGCCACCGGAGGGCAGGCGGACGGTGAGGCTCGGGCCGCCTGGTGAGTGTGCCGTGGTGCGGGACGGTGCGGGACGGTACGTGCCGGCGGCCGGAGCGCGTTCGCCTCCCGCACGGTCAGTTCGCGGCGGGCTGTTCTCCGGGACGGCGATGGGCGCCGTGCCACCAGATCTTGCCGAGCTCGCGTGCGAAGGCCGCGTCACCACTCCCGTCGTCCACACTGATGTGCCGGGCGATCGCCTGCGCGCCCCCCAGACGATCACCCGGCTCGCCGCCACGGCGTCCAGGTCGGCAGGCGTCGAGCCCGACTCCTGTTCGTCGACGAGTGTTTTGTGAACGGCCTCGTCGAATTCCCCGAGATCGGCGGAGTAGAAGTCGCGCACGGTCGGGTCGTAGGTGGCCAGTTCTCGCAACGCGGACAGCGTCGCGAAATTCTCCCGGTGTATCGCGATGACCTCCTCGAAGAATTTCGCGTATCTGGCCGCGCCGTCCCCTCCCGCACTCGGATCCCATCTCCGGGTTCGTCGCATCGCCGTCGTAGAAGGCGGCGGGCAGGTTGAGATCGGGATTCTCCGTTCGGTGGCCCACGCCGGAGAGAACGTGGCCGACCTGCGCGCCCGGTGGTACGGCATGAGGGAACGGCCGCGGCCGCTCCGTCCCGGTGGCGCGATCGCCCGCGCAGAGATGGTGCGCGCCGGAGGCGGCCTTGGCCGAGGACGTCGTACACGCAGGCCATACACCATGTATAGACGCCTTGTGCGGATGATTTCGCGTCACCCGTCCTGGACGGAACGGCCTGGTAGGGGGCGTGGTGCGGGCATGTCGTCCCCGCCGAGGCCCGGATCGCCGCCGGCCGGGCGGCAGAGGTGAGAAGTCCTTATCGGTCGCATGAATTCCGGTGATCGGAGCGGCCTTTTTATGTGGTAATCCCTATTTCTAAATATGAATAGGTATTGACGGAATTCTTGACGGCTTGCACAGTAATCACTGCAGTCCCGCCTTTCACTCCGACATGACCTGACCTCACGATCGGAAGAACGTCCAATGAAAAGGTTTCTGACACTCGCCGCCGTGACGTTGACGGCCGCCGCGGGAATGGCCGTCGCGGCCGTCCCCGCTCAGGCGGCTCCGGTGAACGGCGCTTCCACCCTGTCGGCGGCCTCCGCCGTGGACGCGGTGATCATCGCCGACGGGGTGCGCCTGCGGTCGAGTGCCGGAGGATCGACGGTCATCGGCTACCTCTACTACGGCGATTACGGGCAGCTTCTCGGCTCGTCGGGCGGTTGGTGCAGGTTCCGGCTGGGCGGCAGGTCGGCCTCGGGGCTGCCCTCGGGCACCACGGGATGGGTTTCTTGCAGCTATCTGGCCACGGAGGACGGTTGGAAATTCAACGGCCCGGCCGTCGACACCCTGCAGGAATAGCCTCCTTCCCGGGATGAGCCCGGCCGCCCGGCTCCCCACGGCCGGGCGGCCGTTTCCTGTCGTGAGGCTCCGGCGTCGAGTTCCGTGTCGTGAGGCTCCCGTGTCGGTTCCGCGTCGAAGGTCCCGGCGTCGAGTTCCGTGTCGTCAGGCTCCTGCGTCGCGTCACCCGTCCAGGAGCTTGAGGCCGATGACGCCGACCAGGATGAGCGCCAGGCAGGCCAGCCGGGCGGGGGCCGCGCTCTCGCCCAGGGCGGCGATGCCCACGACGGCGACCCCGAGCGCGCCGAGCCCGACCCAGACCGCGTACGCGGTACCCATGGTCAGGGTCCTGAGCGCGAAGGTGAGCAGGACGAAGCTCAGGACCGCGGCCGTCACCCCGGCGAACGCCGGCCAGAACCGGGTGAATCCATCCGAACGTTCGAGCGCGGTGGCCCAGACGACCTCCAGGGCGGCCGCCGCGAGAAGCAGAACCCAGGCCATGGTGGTCAGGCCGTGGCGCCCGCGTCGACGGTGACGGTGGCCCCGGTGATGTTCCGGCCCCCCTCTCCCGCCAGGTGCGCGACGGTGGCGGCGATGTCGGCGGGATCGCAGTAGCGGCCCAGGGCGGTGAAGCGCCGTTCCTCCTCCGCCCCGGGGCCGTCGGCCGGATTCATCTCCGTGTCGGTCGAACCGGGCTGGACGAGGTTGGCCGTGATGCCGCGCGGGCCCAGATCCCTGGCGAGCCCCTTGGTCAGGCCGACCAGCGCGGACTTGCTCATCGCGTAGAGCGTCCATCCCGGGTACGGCACGCGCTCGGCGAGGCTGCTGCCGACGCAGATGATCCGGCCGCCCCCGCCCATGTGCCGGGCGGCCGCCTGGGCCAGCACGAACGAGGCGCGGGAGTGGATCGCGAGGACCCTGTCGACCTCGGCGAGCGTCACCTCCTCCAGCGGCCCGAACGAGGCGACGCCGGCGTTGCCGACCACGATGTCGATCCGCCCGAACTCGGCGACCGTCCGCTCGACCGCGGCGACCAGCGTGCCGGCGTCGGCGGCTTCCGCCGCCACGGCCAGCCCGCGGACGCCGGTGGCCTCGATCTCCTTGACGACCGCCGCCGCCCGCTCCGCCGAGCGCGCGTACGTGATCACCACGTCGGACCCCTCGTTGGCCAGGCGTACGGCGACGGCGGCGCCGATCCCACGGCTTCCCCCGGTGACGAGCGCGACCTTGCGTGTCATGTGTGCCCCTTAAGCGGAATCAGTTCCGCTTAACCATAAAGCGGAACTGATTCCGTTTACAAGCCTCCAGTAACCTGTGATCGTGGACGTCGTCATGAACCCGCGTCGCGAGCGGGTCGACGCGGCGCGCAACCGCGTGAAGATCCTCGCCGCCGCCGCCGACATCGTCGCCGCTCACGGCGTCGAGGGGCTGTCGATGGCGGAGGTGGCCGCCGCGGCGGGGGTCGGCGTCGGCACGCTGTACCGCCGGTTCGGCGATCGCTCGGGGCTGGCGTACGCGCTCATCGACGAGCGGGAACGCGAGTTCCAGGAGGCCTTCATCGAGGGACCGCCACCCCTGGGGCCCGGCGCCGACGCGCCCGCCCGCATCCGCGGCTTCCTGCACGCCCTCGCCGACAGAACCGTGGAGCAGCTGGACCTGCTGGTGATGGCCGAGACGGCGGCGCCGTTCGCCCGCTTCGGCGGTGCCTACGAGGCCTATCACGCCCACCTGTCGATGCTCGTCACCCAGGCCAGACCCGGTGCCGACGCCCACGTCCTCGCCGACGCCCTTCTCGCTCCGCTGGCCGCGCCGCTGCTCGCCCACCGCCTGCGCGATCGCGGGGTGACGGTCGAACGCGTCAAGGCGGGGCTGGACGACCTGCTGGCGGTGTTCACCTCCTGAGACGTACGCCCGCGCGAGAACACGCGAGAACACGCGAGGGCGCGTGAGGACACGTGCAGGACACGCGAGGGCGCGTGAGAAAACGGAAACGGGCACGGACCTCGGTCCGTGCCCGTCGGGGCCGCATCCGGGTGCGGCCGGTTCCGGTCAGGCGCCGCGACGGCGGGCGGCCGCCTTCCTGATGAGAGGCGTGCACAGCGCCAGGAGCGAGACGACCAGCAGCGTCGCCGCGATCGGGCTCCTGACCAGCACCGTCACGTCGCCCGCGCCGATGGCCAGGGCCCGGCGGAGCTGGATCTCGGCCATCGGGCCCAGGATCAGGCCGATCACCGCCGGGGCCACCGGCAGGCCGAAGCGGCGCATCGCGAAACCGAGCAGGCCCAGGATGTAGAGGATGACCAGCTCCACCCAGGAGGAGTTCAGCGCGTAGACGCCGAGCGCCGCGAACAGCACGATCCCCGAGTAGAGGTAGGGCCGGGGGATCCGCAGCACCCGGGCCCAGAGCGGGGCCAGCGGCAGGTTGAGCACCAGCAGCATGGTGTTGCCCACGAACAGCGAGGCGATCATGCCCCAGACCAGCGCCGGGTTGTGGTCGAACAGCTGCGGGCCCGGCTGCAGCCCGTACTGCTGGAAGGCCGCCAGCAGGATCGCGGCCGTCGCCGAGGTGGGCAGGCCCAGCGTGAGCAGCGGCACGAGCGTGCCCGCCGCCGAGGCGTTGTTGGCGGCCTCGGGACCGGCGACCCCCTCGATGGCGCCCTTGCCGTACTCCTCGCGGGCGATCCCGCGCGCCAGGCGCTTCTCGATCGAGTACGACAGGAACGTGGGGATCTCCGCTCCGCCGCCGGGCAGGGCGCCGAACGGGAAGCCGAGCGCGGTGCCGCGCAGCCACGGCCGCCAGGAGCGCGACCAGTCGGAGCGGCCGAGGAACGCCCGGCCGACCGGGACCACCTCGGGCCGGCCGCGCCGCAGCCGCGAGGCGACGTAGAGCACCTCGCCCAGGGCGAACAGCCCGACCGCGACGATCACCACGTCGATGCCGTCGAGCAGTTGCGGGATGCCCAGGGTCAGCCTGGCCTGCCCGGTCTGCTGGTCGATGCCGACCAGCCCGATGACCAGGCCGAGACCCAGCGAGGCCAGCCCTCGTACGACGGAGCGGGACAGCACCGACGACACCGCGGTGAAGGCCAGGACGGCCAGCGCGAAGTAGTCCTCGGGACCGAAGGAGATCGCGAAGTCCACCACCAGGGGCGCCGCGACGACCAGCAGCCCGGTGGCGATGGTGCCCGCGACGAACGAGCCGATCGCGGCCGTCGCCAGCGCCTGGGCCGCCCGGCCGCGTTTGGCCATCTTGTTGCCCTCGAGCGCGGTGATCATCGAGGAGCTCTCGCCGGGCGTGTTGAGCAGGATCGAGGTGGTCGACCCGCCGTACATGCCGCCGTAGTAGATGCCCGCGAACATGATGAACGCGCTCGCCGGGGGGACGGTGAACGTGATCGGCAGCAGCAGCGCCACGGTCATGGCCGGGCCGATGCCGGGCAGCACGCCCACCAGCGTGCCCAGCGTGACGCCCACCAGCGCGTAGAGCAGGTTGACCGGGGTGAGGGCGGTCGCGAAGCCGTCCATCAACAGCTGGAAGGACTCCACTCAGATCACCCCGGACAGCAGCCCGGCCGGCAGCGTCACGCCGAGGCCCCTGACGAACACCAGGTAGGTGAGAGTGGACAGCACGATCGCGATGACGCCCGCGCGCAGCCGGTGGGCCGCCCCGAGCGTCACGGACAGGCCGAAGAAGAGCAACGCGCCCGCGATGACCCAGCCGAGCAGGTCGAGCAGCCCGGCGAAGGCGAGGAAGATCACGCTGACCAGCGCGACCGTCCGCCAGTCGGCCCGCGCGCCGGAGTCGATGTCCTCTGCGTCCTCGGCGGCCTCGGGGTCGCCGTGGCCTCCCCTGAGCACGTCGACCACGTAGAACAGCCCGATCAGCAGCATCGCGCCCCCGACCAGGGCCGGGAAGAACCGGGGTCCGAGACCGAGGGCGGAGCCGGCGGCGGTCACGTCGGCGGTGCCGGCGATCACGAACGCGCCCAGCGCGAGGACCAGCACCGCCAGCCCCAGCTCCGGCCGCCGCCACGACCACCCGGTCTCGCCCTCGGGGGCCGTGCCGGTGGCGCCGGTGCCGGTGGGACCGGACGGGTCTTCTGCGGGAGACATCAGGAGACGAGGCCCATCTCGGCGATGACGGCCTTGACCTTGGTCTGCTCCGCCGCGAGGAAGTCGGCGAACGGCTGCCCGGTCTGGAAGACGTCGGTCCAGCCGTTCTTCATCACCGCGTCCTTCCACGCCGGGGAGTCGTGCATCTTGGTGACCAGGTCGGTGAGGGCCTTCTTCTTCTCGTCGTCCAGCCCGCCGGGCGCGACGAAACCCCGCCAGTTGGCCAGCTCCACGTCCAGACCCGCCTCCTTGATGGTGGGGGCGTCCACGTTGCCGAGCCGCTCGGGAGAGCTGACGCCGAGGGCGCGCAGCTTGCCGGACTTCACGTGCTCGGCGAACTCGCCGATGCCGGAGATCCCCATCGCGACCTTCTCGCCGAGCAGCGCGTTGAGCGCCTCGCCGCCGCCGGAGTGGGCGATGTAGTTGACCTGCTTGGGATCGATGCCCGCGGCCTTGGCCATCAGGCCCGCCACGATGTGGTCGGTGCCCCCGGCGGAGCCGCCCGCGATGGCGATCTTCGTCGGGTCCGCCTTCCACGCCGTCACCAGGTCGCCCAGCGTCTGGTACGGCGATCCCGCGGGAACCACGACGATCTCGTACTCCTCGGTGAGCTTCGCGATCGGCGTGGTGTCGGCCAGGGTGACCTTCGACTTGTTCTGCTCGACCGCGCCGACCATGACCAGGCCCATGGTCATCAACAGGTCTCCGTTGCCCTTCTCGCCCGCGAGCTGGGCCAGGCCGATGGTGCCGCCCGCGCCGGGCACGTTGTAGACCTCGACCTTGCGGGACGGTTCGGCGGCCTTGAGCGCCTCCCCGGCGACGCGGGAGGTCTGGTCCCAGCCGCCTCCCGGTGAGGCCGGCGCCATGATTCTCAGCGCGCTCGTACCTGAGCCGCCGCCGGAACCGCAGGCGGTGAGGGCGGCGAGGGACAGCACCGCGAGGGCGGCCAGTCTCCGAAGACGCATGGTCAGCTCCAAACAAACGTGAAGAAAGCGTGGTGAGGATCGTGACCTCAGGAGGCAGCCCTGTCGATCCTTTGCGTGGTTGCCGTCGTATCGGTCATATTGGTCACACCTCCTCGCGACCTCGCCGTTATCTCGGGCTGCTTTCATCGAGGCCCTGACCAGGGAGTTGACTCGTGCGACGCTTACTCAACGCCTCGCTCGGCACCCAGCTCTTCGCGTTGCAGACCGTGATCGTGTTCCTCGCGGTCGGCGGTACGGCGGGCGTCTGGATGGAGCACACCCGCGTCCTGCTGGACCGCCAGTACCAGCAGCGCGCCCTGGCGATCGCCGAGTCGGTGGCGGGGCTTCCCCAGGTGCGAGAGGCGTTCGGCCGGCCCCGGCCCGAGCTGAGCCTGCAGCCGATCGCGCTCGGGGTGCAGGCGGCCACCGGCGCCGACTACGTGGTGATCGCGAATCGCGACCAGATCCGTTACGCCCACCCCAACGCGGCCCTGATCGGCAAGAGGCTGTCCACCGACGGCTCGGAGGTGATGACGAACGGGCGGCACTGGACCGGTGTCCAGACGGGCACCCTCGGCCGTTCGGTACGCGGCAAGGCCCCGATCTTCGACTCCTCGGGGCAGGTCATCGGCCTGGCCTCGGTCGGGATCCTGGAGGGGACCGTCGCCGACCAGCTCGGCGAGGCGCTCCCGCCGCTGCTGTGGACGGTCCTCGCGGTCCTCGTCGCCGGGTCGGCCGCCGCCGCGCTGATCGCCCGGCGGGTACGCCGCCAGACGTTCGGCCTGGAACCGGGGGAGATCGCGGCCCTGCTCGAACAGCGCGAGGGCGTGCTGCACGGCGTCAAGGAGGGGGTGCTCGCCCTCGACCTCCAGGGACGGGTGACGCTGGTCAACGACGCGGCACGCGACCTGCTCGGACTCTCCCAGGACGACGTCGGCCGGAGCCTGCGGGAGATGCCCCTGTCCGACCGGATGCGGGACGTGCTGGACGGCGTGGACTCCGGCGACGACCGGGTGGTGCTCCACCGAGACCGGGTGCTGGTGCTCAACCGGACCCCGGTGGCGGTACGGGAGCGGCAGAGCGGCTGGGTGGTCACCCTGCGGGACCGTACCGAGCTGGTGCGGCTGGCACGCGAGCTCGACCAGGCCAGCACCACGACCGGCGCGCTGCGCGCGCAGGCCCACGAGTTCGCCAACCGGATGCACACGGTGGTCGGCCTGCTGGAACTCGGCGAGCACGAGACGGCCGTCAGCTACATCACCCAGACCACCGAGGCCTACAGCAGGCACGCCTCGGGCATCAGGGAGAAGGTCGCCGACCCGACGCTGGCCGCGCTGCTGCTGGCAAAGTCGGCCGAGGCGGCCGAGCGGGGCGCCACCCTGGTGCTGTCCGACGACTCCCGGGTGGAGGCGGGCATGCTCGGCGACCCGCACGACGCGGTCCTGGTCGTCGGCAACCTGGTCGCCAACGCCCTCGACGCGCTGCAGGAGACCGGGGGGACGGTGGAGGTCTCGGTCCGTACCGAGGCGGACGGCCTGCGCGTCCGGGTCGGCGACTCCGGTCCGGGAATCACCCCGGGCCTGGTCCACGAGGTGTTCAGGGAGGGCTTCACCACCAAGGCCGCCCACGCCGGGCCGCGCGGCCTGGGCCTGGCCCTGACCCGCCAGGCGTGCGCGCGCCGGGGCGGCTGGGTGCGGGTGCACAACGCGGGCGGAGCCGTCTTCACCGCGCTCCTGCCCACCGGCGAGCCCCCGGTCCCGCCCGCCGGAGAGCCTTCCTCGTCCCGCACCGGGGAATCCGCGCCGTCCCGCGCCGGTGAACCCGCGCCGTCCCCCGCCGGGGGATCCGCCGAACGGAAGGTGCCGAGTTGACCGGGAACGGGCACATGGGGGAGATCCGCGTCCTGGTCGTGGACGACGACTTCATGGTGGCCAGGATCCACGGCGGCTACGTCGCCAGGACGCCCGGCTTCACGGTCGCCGACGTCGTCCACACCGGGGGCGCCGCGATCGCGTCGGCCGCGGTGCGCAGGCCCGACCTGGTCCTGCTCGACATCTACCTGCCGGACATGTCGGGACTCGACGTCCTCGCGAAGCTCAGGGAGGCCGTGCACCCGGTGGACATCCTGGTGATCACCGCCGCGCGGGACGTGGCCACGGTCCGGGCGGCGATGCGCGGCGGCGCGGTCAACTACCTGATCAAACCCTTCACCGCCCGCGCCCTGGCCGAGCGCCTCGAACAGTACGCCGAGATCCGCAGGCAGCTCGCCACCCTCGGTGACGAGGCCCGCCAGGACGAGATCGACCGGCTCTTCGGCGCGGTCAGGGGGGTGCCGCCGCCGCTTCCCAAGGGGCTGTCCGGCACCACGTGTTCCCTGGTCGCCGCGGCGCTCAGGGAGAGCGGCGGCGACCTGTCCGCGGCCGAGGCGGCGACGATCACCGGCCTCTCCAGGGTCAGCGCCCGCCGGTACCTGGAACACCTGTGCGCGGCGGGCCAGGCGGAACTCCGCCCGAAGTACGGCACCGCGGGAAGGCCGGAACACCGTTACCGCTGGACAGGCTGATTTGTTACTCCTTTTGGGACGGCGGTTGACCAATGTGGTTTAAGGTTGCCGGAGGTGGAAGCTGCGAAGCAGGAGGATACGGAGGCCGTGCGGAACGCCGGAGCGTCTGTGAACCCGCCACCTGACCCCTTTGAGGCAATGCCCCTTCCCTCGGGCCCCGTCCCGCCGGGCGCCCGCGACCCGCGGCTCCCTCCCGGCGTGCAGGGAGCCCGTTCCCAGGGCGGCCCCGGCCTTCCGCCGGGGGTCTCACCCGACATCTTCGGCCCCACCGGGGCCGGAGGATCTCCCGGTCTCGGTGGTCCCCCCGGTGGTCCTCCCGGTCCCGGAGGCCCCGCCGCGCCGGCCCGCGGGACGACGCTCCCCCCCGCCCCCCGCCCCCCTCAGCCCTGGCAGATGGCCTCCCCGCCGGAACGCCCCTTCCAGCGTGACGAGCCCACGCTCGTCCCCGGCGGCGACGGAGGGTTCCCGCAACCCGGCGGGCTCCGCTACGAGGAGCCGCCCCCGCGCCGCCGCGGGGCCCGCAGGTTCTTCCTGATCGTCCTCACCGTGCTGTTCGTCGTCGGGCTCGCCTACGCGGTGCCCGCGGTCATCATGTCCGGCAGGATGCTGCCGGGCACCACGGTGCGGGGCATCGACATCGGCGGCCTGACCGCGACCGAGGCGGCCGACAAGCTCAGGGACCGCCTGGCGGGCGAGGCCTCCGGGGAGATGACCCTCCTGGCCGCGGGCAAGCGCTACGACTTCGACCCCGGCAAGGCCGGGCTGGAGTTCGACGTGGTCGCCACCATCAACCAGGCGCCCAGCGGCTTCCCCAGCCCCTCCCAGGTCTGGCGGGCCTTCACCGGCACCACCGAGCTGGAGCCCAAGGTCTCCGCCGACTCCGAGAGCATGCGGACCGCGGTCGCGAGCCTGGCCAGGAAGATCGACCTCAAGGTCCGCGAGGGTTCGGTCACGTTCGAGGGCGTCAAGCCCGTCGTCGTGACGCCCCGCGACGGCAGGGAGCTGGAGCGGGAGGCCGCGGTCACCGCGATCACGAACGCCTTCCTCGGCCCGTCGAAGGAGGTCCGCCTGCCGGTCTCGGTGATCAAGCCGATGGCCGGGCGGGGGGCGGTCGAAAAGGCCGCGGCCGACGCCGGCAGGGCCCTGTCCGGGCCGGTCACCCTGACCTTCGCCGGAAAGCAGGCCCAGCTGCCGGTGGAGACCCTCGCCGCCCACCTGTCCTTCAAGCCGGACGGCTCCGGCGGCATGGAGCCGGAGTTCGACGCCAGGAGCGCGGTCGCCTCCGTTGAGGGCGACCTCGTCGACCCGGTCCTGGCCCCGCGCGACCCCACGTTCCAGATCGTCGGGGAAAAGCCGAAGCTGGTGCCCGGCCGCAGGGGGAAGGGCATCAACGACGAGCGGCTCGCCTCCGACGTGGCCGAGATGATCGCCGGCGACGGCGACCGGACGATCCCGGTGCTCCTGACCACCGTCAAGCCGCGGATGTCCGACGCCGAGGCGCGCAAGCTCGGCATCAAGGAGCGGATCAGCCAGTTCACCACGCCCTACACGTGCTGCGTGCCCCGGGTCACCAACATCAAGACGATCGCCAGGCTCCTGGACGGCTACCTGGTGAAGCCGGGCGAGACCTTCTCGCTCAACGGCGTCGTCGGCCAGCGCGACACGGCCCGCGGCTTCGTCCCCGCCCCCATGATCCAGGGTGGCAGGCTGGTCGACTCGGTCGGCGGTGGCATCTCCCAGTTCGTCACCACCATGTACAACGCGGTGTTCTTCGGCGGTCTCGAGGACGTCCAGCACGTGGCGCACGAGTTCTACATCTCCCGCTACCCGGCCGGGCGCGAGTCCACGGTCTCCTGGCCCGAGCCCGACTTCCGCTGGAAGAACGACTCGCCGTACGGCGTGCTGGTGAAGACCTCCACCAGCGACACCGGGGTGACCGTCGCCTTCTGGAGCACCAAGCGCTACGAGATCGAGTCGATCTCGTCCGAGAGATACAACATCACACCGTTCAAGAACGAGACCGACAGTGGTCCCGACTGTATCGAGATGGTCGGCCAGAACGGTTTCACGATCGACGTCTGGCGCGTCTTCAAGCAGGACGGCAAGGAGATCAAGCGCGTCAAGAAGACCACGGTCTACCGCCCCGAGCTCAACCTGAAGTGCGTGCCCGAGTAGCGGGGCCGCGCCCGCTCCTCACCACGCCTCTCCTTTCCTCCATCCGGTCTCCGGAGTGGCCGGCGGGGCGGCGGCACGGATGTGCGGCTGGATAATGCGTCCATGAAGATCTGGGTCCCTTCCAAAGCCGCGGCCGATGTCCTGTGCGACCTCCCTGAAGTGGAGTGCGTCGTCTACGACGGCACGGAGCCGGTGCCCGAGGGCGCGCACGAGGCCGAGGTGTGGATCCCGCCGCTGATGCCGGTGGCGGACCTCCCCGGGCTGCTCGCCCGGATGACCGGCCTGCGGCTGCTGCAGACCGTCACGGCGGGAGTCGACGCCTACCGGCCGCACCTGCGGGAGGGGGTGACGTTGTGCAACGCCAGGGGCGTGCACGACGCGGGTACCGCCGAGTGGGTGGTGGGAGCGATGATCTCCGTGCTCCGGGAGTTCCCCGGGTTCGTCCGTGCCCAGCTCCGGGGCGAGTGGACCTATCACCACACCGGGGTGCTGGCCGACTCCACGGTCCTGGTCGTCGGCTACGGCTCGATCGGCGAGGCGCTGGAACGGCGGCTCGACGGCTTCGAGGTCGACGTCGTCCGGGTGGCCAGGACCGCCAGGCCCGGCGTGCACGGCCTGGACGAGCTGCCCGGCCTGCTGCCCGGGGCGGACGTGGTGGTGCTGCTCGTCCCCTCGACACCCGAGACCACCGGCATGGTGGACGCCGGGTTCCTGGCCGCGATGAAGGACGGCGCCCTCCTGGTGAACGCGGCCAGGGGCCCGGTGGTCGACACGGACGCGCTCGTCGCCGAGCTGCGGGGCGGCCGGATCCTCGCCGCGCTCGACGTCACCGCCCCCGAACCCCTGCCCGCGGACCACCCGCTGTGGACGGCGCCGGGAGTTCTCATCACCCCGCACGTCGCGGGCAGCAATCCGGCCTCGGTACGGCGCACGCTGAAGCTGCTCCGCTCCCAGCTGCTGCGCTACCTCGCGGGCGAGCCGCTCAAAAACGTGATCACGGGTTCGTACTGACCGGCAAAGGAATCCGGACCGTGGCTGCCTCGTGACCTGCGGTGCGTACCGTCGGTTGAAAGTGATCTCCGTGGCTCGCGCGGTTATCAGATCGGTGACGACTACGGCGTTGTCGCCCCTCGCGCGGACCGGACGGCACACACTGGCCCTGTGCCGGTGCGAGCGTCGAGGACGAAGGACGACGCGCTCACGCCGGCAGCGCGAGTGCGGCGAGCAAGGGATGCTGCGAAAGCGAAACACATCGACGAGACACACCAAACGACACTGATGGGCAGACGACATTGATCCGCTGGCGTGACCCCCGGGTACCGCTGACCGCCGCCGCCATAGGCGTGGTGGGGCTCGTTGCCGCTCTGGTCAGCGGCGCTCCCGCAGTGGTCGTCGAGGCGGTGGCGGGCGTCGTCACCGCCGCGGCCGCCGCGGGCTCGCTGTTCGCCGCCGCCTCCAAGGTGATCGACCGGCGCAGGGCGCTGGCCTGGCGCTGGCTGGCCGGGGGCTCGCTCACCTGGCTGGCCGGGGTGGGGGTGCGGCCGATCGCGGACGGCGCGCCCTTCGTGGTGACCTTCGCCGACCTGGTGCTCCTGGCCGGTACGGCCATGATCGCGGTCGGCACCGCGCTGTCGGCGGCCAGGCCCGCGCGCGGGCACGCCCTGCTGCGCGACCTCGCCGACTCCTACGTGTGCGCCGCCGCCATCCTGGTGATCCTCTGGGTGTCGCTGGTGGGCCCGGTCTACGGCGACGCCGGCGACGCGGGCGACGCCGCGGTCAGCTTCGCCTCGCCGCTGTTCTGCCTGATCCTCGCCTGCGTCGTGGGCCCCGCGGTGGTGCCGATCCGGCGGTCGGCCTGGCCGGTCGGCCTGGCCGCGCTGGCCGTGCTCGCCGCCGTCGCGACCTCTGAGACGATCACCGCGCTCGCCCGGGTGAGCGGCGACACGCCCTCCCTGACCTGGGTGTGGCTCGCCCCCGCCGCGTTCCTGGTGCTCGCCGCGGTCCCGTGGAGCGGGCCCGCGACCCGGCCGCCCGAGCCCGCGAACGACGAGCCGTCCGTCCGCGAGAGCACGTCGTCGCTGATCGCGGCCGTGCCGCTGTTCCTCGTCGGCGTGGCCACCGTCGTGGTGCTCCTCCGCGTGATCAGCGGCGGGGTGCAGGGACCTCCGGCGGTCCTGGCCTCGGTGTGCGCGTCGATCGTCGCCGTCCTGCTGGTACGCCTGTTCGTGACGCTGCTGGAGACCGGGCGGCTGCGGAGCCTGCTCCACCTCGGCGAGCGGCAGCTGCACGACCTCGCCGAGAGCGCGGGGGACGTGGTCTTGCTGTGCGACTACGACGGTGTGGTGCGGCAGATCGGCGAGGGCGTCGAGATCACGTACGGCTACCGCCCCGACGACCTGGTCGGCGGGAGGATCTTCGACTACATCCACCCCGAGGACGTGCCGGGAATCCAGGCGGCGCTGAGCGCGATGAGCCTGGAGGAGGAGGCCGAGGAGGGGCCGGGCGCGTGCATGGTCGCCTGCAGGGTCCGGGCCTCCGACGGGACCTGGCGGCCGGCCGAGTCGGTCGCCACCCGGCACGTGCGCGGCGAGGACCTGCTGCTCGTCACCACCCGCGACATCAGTGACCAGGAGGCCCTGCGCAGCCAGGTCGCCCACCTCACCTTCCACGACGGCATCACCGGCCTGCCCAACCGGGCCTACTTCGAGGAGCGCACCCGGGAGGTGCTGGCCCGTCCGGGCGCGTGCAACGTCGCGGTGGTCTTCCTGGACCTGGACGGCTTCACCGCGGTGAACGACTCGGTGGGTCACGCCAGCGGCGACTACCTGCTCGGCCAGGCGGCCCGCAGGCTGCGCGCCGCCGTACGGACCGACGACACCCTGGCGCGCTGGGGCGGTGACGAGTTCGCGGTGCTGCTGGAGGCGCCGGTCGACGCCCAGACGGCGGTCGACCTGGCCGAGCTGCTGGTCCGCACGGTCTCGTCCGAGCCGTTCCGGGTGGCCGACCGCGACGTCGCGCTGACCGCGAGCGTCGGGGTGGCCTTCGCCGCCGACGACGTCTCCTCCGCCGACCTGATCCGCAACGCCGACGTGGCGATGGCGAGGGCGAAGGAGCTGGGCGGGCGCCGGGTGGAGGTGTTCGCCGCGCACATGCACGCCGACGTGGTGCGGCGCCTGGAACTCGCCGCCGACCTGCAGCGGGCCCTGCTGGAGAACCAGTTCGCGATCGAGTACCAGCCGGTGGTCGACCTGGCCACCTCGCGCGTCACCGCCGTCGAGGCGCTGGTGCGCTGGTGCCGGGGCGGCGAGTTCGTCCCGCCGGAGCAGTTCCTCGGCCCGGCCGAGGACACCGGCCTGATCGTCCCGCTGAGCGAGTGGATCCTGCGCGAGTCCTGCCGGGAGGTGGCCGCCTGGCGCGCCTCCGCCTGGGAGATCGGGCTCTCGCTGAACCTGTCGGCCCGGCAGATCATGGCGCCGCGCTTCGTGGAGACCGTCGAGGCGGCCCTGGTCGAGAGCGGGCTGCCGCCCAGCGCGCTGACCCTGGAGGTCATCGAGGAGATGCTGGTCGAGGACGCGGAGGAGACCATCACCCGGCTCTCCGAGCTGCGCGCCCTCGGGGTCCGGCTCGCCATCGACGACTTCGGCACCGGGTACGCCTCGCTGGCGTTCCTGCGGCAGCTTCCGGTCGACATGATCAAAATCGACCCGTCCTTCGTGTCCGGGCTCGGCCGTGACGAGACGCTGACCCTGCTGACCCGCACGATTGTGCGGCTCGGTCACGACCTGGGACTGATCGTCGTCGCCGAGGGCATCGAGCGGCCCGAGCAGCTGGAACTGCTGCGCGAGATGGGCTGCACCCGCGGCCAGGGGTTCCTGGTGGCGCGCCCGATGGCCGCGCGCGGCGTCGACTCGCTGATGCGCACCAGCCTCTCCAGCCTCGGCACTCCCGCGTGACCTCGCATCTCGGACTCTGAGATATGTGTCCCATGAATTTGACGCGGGGGTGCCGCGTCGGCCATGGTGGAGCCATGCAGCTTCACCGTGGGATTCTCGTAGTACTTCGCCGGCGCGCGGGCCGATAGCCGAAGCACTACGACCTGCGCGCCGCCCCAGCTCCGCCGACCAGGCGGAATGGGGCATTTTTTATGCCATTACGCATGCTCAGCCACAAGGAACGAGCCGATGACCGAACAGATGACAGGAGCCCAGGCCCTCGTGAGGGCGCTGGAGCACGTCGGGGTCGACACCGTGTTCGGGATCCCGGGCGGCGCGATTCTCCCCGCCTACGATCCGCTCTACGACTCGGTCAAGGTCCGGCACGTGCTTGTACGGCACGAGCAGGGCGCGGGTCACGCGGCCCAGGGCTACGCGCAGGCCACCGGCAGGGTCGGCGTCTGCATGGCCACCAGCGGTCCCGGCGCGACCAACCTGGTCACCCCGATCGCCGACGCGTACATGGACTCGGTCCCGATGGTCGCGATCACCGGCCAGGTGCCGAGCGGCGCCATCGGCACGGACGCCTTCCAGGAAGCCGACATCTCCGGCATCACCATGCCGATCACGAAGCACAACTTCCTGGTCACCGACCCGAACGACATTCCCAGGACGATCGTCGAGGCCTTCCACATCGCCTCGACCGGGCGTCCGGGGCCGGTGCTGGTCGACATCGCCAAGGACACGCTCCAGGCGATGATGACGTTCGAGTGGCCGGTCGTCATGCAGCTGCCCGGCTACCGCCCGGTGACCCGGCCGCACTCCAAGCAGATCCGCGAGGCGGCGAAGCTGATCGTCGAGGCCAGGCGGCCCGTCCTCTACGTCGGCGGCGGCGTGCACCGGGCGGGCGCGTCGGCGCAGCTGCTGGAGTTCGCCGAGCTGACCGGCATCCCGGTGGTCACCACCCTGATGGCCCGGGGCACCTTCCCCGACAGCCACCCGCAGCACATGGGGATGCCCGGCATGCACGGCTCGGTGTCGGCGGTCGGCGCGCTGCAGAGGTCCGACCTGATCATCGGGCTCGGCGTCCGCTTCGACGACCGGGTCACCGGCCAGCTGTCCAGCTTCGCGCCGCACGCGAAGGTCGTCCACGCGGACATCGACCCGGCGGAGATCTCCAAGAACCGGCACGCGGACGTCCCGATCGTGGGCGACTGCAAGGAGGTCCTCTCCGACCTGATCAACGTGGTGCGCAACGAGGAGCGCAAGGGCGACTACGCCGACTGGTGGACGGCGCTCAACGCCTACAAGGCGACCTACCCGCTGGGCTACACCGAGTTCGAGGACGGCTCCCTCGCCCCGCAGTACGTCATGGAGCGGCTGGGCGCGCTCGTCGGCCCGGACGCGATCTACACCGCGGGCGTCGGCCAGCACCAGATGTGGGCCGCGCAGTTCATCGGCTACGAGAACCCCGGCACGTTCATCAACTCCGGCGGCGCGGGCACGATGGGCTTCGCCCTGCCTGCGGCGATGGGCGCCAAGATGGGCCGCCCCGACACCACGGTCTGGGCCATCGACGGCGACGGCTGCTTCCAGATGACCAACCAGGAGCTCGCCACCTGCACCATCGAGGGCGTGCCGATCAAGGTCGCGATCATCAACAACGGTAACCTGGGCATGGTCAGGCAGTGGCAGACGCTGTTCTACAACCAGCGTTACTCCAACACCGACCTGCAGACGGTCCGCCGGATCCCCGACTTCGTCAAGCTCGCCGAGGCGTACGGTTGCGTGGGGCTGCGGTGCGAGCGTCCGGAGGACGTGGACGCGACGATCAAGAAGGCCATGGAGATCAACGACGTGCCGGTGGTCATCGACTTCGTGGTGCACCAGGACGCCATGGTGTGGCCGATGGTCGCCGCCGGGACCAGCAACGACGAGATCAAGTTCGCGCGCGACATGGCGCCCGTCTGGGACAGCGAGGACTAGGCATGAGCAGGCACACGCTCTCCGTGCTGGTGGAGAACAAGCCGGGCGTGCTCGCGCGCGTCGCGTCACTGTTCAGCCGCAGGGGGTTCAACATCGACTCGCTGGCGGTCGGGCCGACCGAGCACGCGGACATCTCCAGGATGACCATCGTGGTCAACGTCGCCGACCTGCCGCTGGAGCAGGTCACCAAGCAGCTCAACAAGCTCGTCAACGTGCTGAAGATCGTGGAGCTCGACCCGGCGCAGTCGGTGCAGCGCGAGCTCACCCTGATCAAGGTGCGGGCCGACGCGGAGAACCGGTCCAGCGTGCTGGAGTTGGTCAACCTGTTCCGGGCACGTTGCGTCGACGTCTCCTCGGACGCGGTGACCATCGAGGTCACCGGCACGCCGGACAAGCTGCAGGCCTTCATCAAGGTCCTGGAGCCGTTCGGCATCAAGGAGCTTGTCCAGTCGGGCATGGTGGCCATCGGCCGCGGAGCCCGTTCCATCACCGACCGTTCTCTCCGGGCCCTGGACCGGACCGCGTAACGCGTACGAGAAACCCGAAAGGTTAAGCAAGTGACTGAGATCTTCTACGACGACCAGGCCGACCTGTCGATCATCCAGGGCCGGCACGTCGCCGTTCTGGGATACGGCAGCCAGGGCCACGCCCACGCGCTCTCGCTGCGCGACTCCGGCGTGGACGTCCGGGTGGGCCTGCCCGAGGGTTCCAAGAGCCGGGAGAAGGCGGAGGCCGACGGCCTGCGCGTGCTCACCCCCTCGGAGGCCGTCGAAGAGGCCGACCTGACCATGATCCTCGCGCCGGACCACATCCAGCGCCACCTGTACGCCGACCACGTGGCCCCGAACCTCGTCGAGGGCGACGCGCTCTTCTTCGGGCACGGCCTCAACATCCGCTACGGCCTCATCGAGGCTCCCGAGGGCGTGGACGTGGCCATGGTCGCTCCCAAGGGCCCCGGTCACCTCGTGCGCCGCCAGTACACGGCGGGTCGCGGCGTGCCGTGTCTCGTCGCGGTGGAGAAGGACGCCAGCGGAAACGCCCTGGAGCTGGCGCTGTCGTACGCCAAGGGCATCGGCGGCACCCGCGCCGGCGCGCTGAAGACGACCTTCAAGGAGGAGACCGAGACCGACCTGTTCGGTGAGCAGGCCGTGCTGTGCGGCGGCGTGTCCGAGCTGATCAAGGTCGGTTTCGAGACCCTGATCGAGGCGGGCTACCAGCCCGAGGTCGCCTACTTCGAGTGCCTGCACGAGATGAAGCTGATCGTCGACCTGATGTACGAGGGCGGCATCCACAAGATGTACTGGTCGGTCTCCGACACCGCCGAGTACGGCGGCTACTCCCGCGGCCCGCGCATCGTGACGGCGGAGACGAAGAAGGAGATGCAGCGCATCCTCGCCGAGATCCAGTCCGGCGAGTTCACCAAGGAGCTGGTGGAGGAGTTCGACAGCGGGCAGAAGAAGTTCACCGCCTACCGCGAAGAGCTCGCCGAGCACCCGATCGAGAAGACCGGTGCCAAGCTCCGCCCGATGATGAGCTGGCTCAAGTAACGACGCCCGGTCTCACAGCGCCCGGGTTCACAGCGCCCGATTCGCAGCGCCCGATTCGCGGCTTTCAGGTCACCGCGGTCAGGTGGCCGCGCTCGGGGAGAGCAACGGCCCGTGCCCCCCGCGACGAGTTCACGTCGCGGGGGGCACGGGCCGTTTCGCGCCGGGTGCCTTCCGGGTTTTCCGGGAACCGGAAGATGCCTAGTGCCTGGCGAAGTTCTGGGTCCAGTAGATGCCCCGGGAGCTGTTGGCCACGCCCACCCCGAGGTGGGTGTAGGCGCAGTTCACGATGTTGGCCCGGTGGCCGGAGCTGTTCATCCAGGCGGTGACCACCTCGGCCGGGGTACGCTGGCCCATCGCGATGTTCTCGGCCCAGGCCCGCATCGGGCTGAACCCGCTCGCCCTGATCCGGGCGGTCATGTCGCGGCCGTCCTGCGAGGTGTGGCTGAAGTAGTTCTTGGCCGCCATGTCGTCCGAGTGGCCCTGCGCGGCCGAGCGCAGCTGCGGGTCGGAGACGAGCGGGCCGCAACCGTTCTTCTGCCGCTCGACGTTGGTCAGGCGCACCACTTCCTCGGACAGGGAGGAGCCCGGCGCGGAGCTGGGAGTCGCGGTGGGGGTGGTGTTGGCCGAGGAGGTCGGCGCCGGAGTCGGCTTGGGGGTGGGGGTCGGGGTGCCGGTGGGGGAGCAGCTGAGCCTGACGGGCCTGGAACGGCCGCTGTTGCCCCGGTAGTCGGTGACGACGGCGTAGTAGACGCCGGGGGCACAGCGCAGCTTCACCGTCACCCGCCCGTTGGTCCCCTGCCGGGACGCGCTCTTGACGATCGGGTCGGTTCCGGGGACGGCGCGCTTGATGCGGATGCGGACCAGGGCGGTGTCGTCGCAGCCCAGCCGCGCGGCGGAGGCCTGGATCCGTCCGGCGGCGGTGACATACGGCTTGGCGGCGTACACACGGCACTCGGCCTGGGGAGCGGCCGCGGCGTGAGCCGTGGCGATCGGCGTGCTGAGGGCCGCCAGGCTCCCGAGGCAGAGAAGTGCCCCTAGCGGTCTGCGCATGTCGGTTCCTCCAGTTGGTTAGGCGCTGGATGGACTCCGCATTCTGTCGGGGACGGATCGCTCTTGTCAGCAAATTCCGGACATTAACTGTGGGCCCCAGGTAAACCAGAGTGGTGGCAGAGGCGTCGGGGGTCGATGGTGCTCGGGTCGCGTTCCAGCCCACTTAATCCCGATATTTCCGTTTATGGGCAGCCTGAGCTGGATGTATGCCACGCGGGTGGGGGGCCTGCCGCCGGATCGCGCGGGACGGACGGCGGTCCCGCCGCCCGGCGCTCCCGGCCGGGCGGAGCCGAAATATTCTCGCCTTTCGCGGAGCGCCCCGCCTCGGGACCTACCGGGCGCCCACTCGCTGCGATTGAATGTGGCATGGTCTCCCCGGCGCCCTCCCCCGCCGTCGTCACCGTGTCGCGCGGCGTGCGCGTCGGCTACGGTATCGGCTCCGTCTGCACCGCCACCTTCTCCACGGTCCCCGGACTGCTGCTGCTGTTCTACATGACGAACGTGCTCGCGGTTCCCGCCTGGATCGCCGGCGTCGTGGTCTTCCTGCCCAAGCTCTGGGACATGTTCATCAACCCCTGGGTGGGCCAGCGCTCCGACCGGACGGTCTCCCGCTTCGGCGCCCGCCGCCCCTGGATGCTCCTGGGCGCGGTCACCCTGCCGGTGACGTTCGCCCTCACCTTCGCGGGTCCCCCGCTCACCGGTGTCCAGGCCGCCCTGTACGTCGCCTTCTTCTACTTCCTCACCGCGACGGCCTACGCCTTCTACGAGGTCCCGTACAAGGCGATGCCGGCGGAGATGACCGACGACTACCACGAGCGCTCCTCGCTCCTGCAGTGGAAGATGGTCTTCGTCGGCCTGGGGGTCCTGCTCTCCGGGGCCGGCGCGCCGGCGATCGCGGGCACCGACGTCTCCGGCCACCGGACCATGGGGCTGCTCATCGGCGCCGTGCTGCTGGTGTCGATGCTCGCCGCCTTCTTCGGCACGGCCCGCGCCCCGGTGATCGGGCGGGCCGAGGCGGAGCCGTCGATCGCCGCCCAGTTCGCCGCCGCCCGCTCGAACAAGACGTTCATGGTGCTGCTCGGCTTCAGCTGCGCCCAGATGTTCGCGGCCGGTGTCATGCTGGCCGGCGCCCCGTACTTCGCCACCTACACGCTGGGCGACCCGGCGGCGACCACCACGCTCTTCCTGGGCATCGTCGGCCCGCTGCTGATCACCATGCCGCTCTGGGTCTGGCTGTCCAAGCGCTACGACAAGCGCGGCGCGATGGTCCTGTCGTCGGCGCTGTTCCTGGCGGGCGCCGCCGGGATGGCCTTCTCCGGCCCGCTCGGTTCGGCGTACGCGCACGCGTGCGTGCTCCTCGTCGGCATCGGCTACGCGGGGTTCCAGCTGCTGCAGTTCTCGATGCTCTCCGACGTGATCGTCCACGACGCCCTGGTCACCGGCAAGCGCCGGGCCGGGGTGTTCACCGGGCTCTGGACGGCCGCGGAGACCGTGGTCTTCGCGTTCGGCGCGCTCGTGCTCGGCTGGCTGCTGGCCGCGACCGGGTTCGTCGAGTCCGACCCCTCGACGCCGGTCGCGCAGCCCGAGTCGGCGACCACGGCGGCTCTGTACGGCTCGACGCTGCTGCCCGCGATCATGATGGGGATCGGCATCCTGCTGACCATGCGCTACACCCTGACGGCCGCGAAGATCAAGGAGGCCCAGGACGCCGCCGCCGAGACCCCGGCCGGTACCGTCGAGGCTCAGGAGGGCTGAGGCTGTTCCCGCCAGGAGCCCGCGCCATGGTCCGAGGTGATCGTGGTGCGGTCCGAGGTGATCGTGGTGCGGCCCGGGGCCGGTGTGCGGCTCGGGACGGCCTGGGCGCGGCCGGTCAGAGTATCTGGGGTGTGATCATCAGGAAGCCGCAGTCCCCGAAGGAGACGACGTCGCCCGGCCGGACCTTGGCCGGGCCGACCAGGCGCCAGTCGTTCAGCCGGGTGCCGTTCAGCGAGCCGAGATCGACCAGGACCCAGCCCTCCTCGTCGCGGCGCAGCTCGGCGTGCACCCGGGAGACGGTCAGGTCGGCGAGGACCAGGTCACAGGCGGAGCCCCGGCCCACCACGTAGCGGGTCCTGCCGTCACCGGGCAGCGCGAGCCGGGGCAGCCTGGGGCGTCGCCAGGCCGACTCGACACGCTTGGTGAAGTCGGAGGCGGAGGCGACGGCCTCGGTGACCATGCGGCGGAACCGGCCACGTTGCGGCAGGTCGGCGACCAGGTTGTCGAGCTCACCCTGGTTGCGCGCACGCAGGGCCATGTCGACGCGGCCGAGGAAGGTGTCGTGCGACAGGCGCCCCTCGACGGCACGGTCACGCAGCTCGTTGATCGCGCGATCGCGGTCCCCGTCGGAGGCGCGGGCCGGGGGATGCGTCGAGCTCATCCTCCGAGTATCGGCCCCAGGGGCGGAACCTGTCCAGAATATGCAGATCTCTTGCCGCATGGATACTGCGTATGCATACTCAGTATCCATGGCGATCCGACAGGGGCTCCTGGCCCTGCTGAGTCAGGGGCCTCGTTACGGCTACCAGTTGCGTGCCGAGTTCGAGGCGTCGACAGGGGCGACCTGGCCGCTCAACATCGGCCAGGTCTACACGACGCTCTCGCGCCTGGAACGCGACGGCCTGGTGAGCCCCGGCGAGCAGGACGAGCAGGGCCGGGTCGTCTACTCGATCACCGAGGCCGGTCTGGCCGAGATGGGGCGATGGTTCGGCACCCCCGTCGCCCAGTCGGACCGGCCCCGGGACGAGCTGGTCATCAAGCTCGCCCTGGCGGTCACCGCCGCCGCGGACGTGCGGCCGATCATCCAGGCCCAGCGCACCGCGACCATGCGCACGCTGCAGGCGTTCGTCCAGGCCAGGCGCGCGAGCGTCGAGAGCCCCGCCCAGCGGCTGGTGCTCGACTCGATGATCTTCCAGGCCGAGGCCGAGCAACGCTGGCTCGACCACTGCGAGGCCGTGCTCGCGGCCTCCCCCCGGCCACGGAGGCCCGCGGACGCGGAACACCCGAACGCGGAGGTCCCGGACACGGAGCCCTTGGACACGGAGCCCTCGGACACGGGATCCCCACGCGTGTGATCTCCCGACGCGTGATCCCCAGACGTAGGAGACGGACAGTTGACCTCTTTTCCACAACCACAGCCAGGGATCCGCACACCGGGGGGACCCAGATGACCTTGGACCCGGTCGTCCGGCTCACGGACGTGACCCGCACGCACGGCGACGGGCCGCAGAGCGTGGCGGCGCTGCGCGGCGTGAGCCTCGACGTCGGCGCCGGGGAGCTCGTCGCGGTGATGGGCCCCTCGGGGTCCGGCAAGTCCACCCTGCTCAACCTCGCCGGGGGCCTCGACCTGCCCACCTCCGGCTCCGTGGTCGTGGAGGGCACGCCGCTGGCGAGCCTGCCGGCCAGGGAACTGGCCGGGCTCCGGCGCAGGCACGTGGGCTACGTCTTCCAGGACCTCAACCTGATCCCTTCGCTCACCGCGCTGGAGAACGTGACCCTTCCGCGCGAGCTGGACGGGATCGCCTTCAGGAACGCCCGCCGCGAGGCGATGGAGGTGCTCACCGAGGTCGGTCTCGGCGAGGTCGCCGACCGCTTCCCCGACGAGATCTCCGGCGGCCAGCGCCAGCGGGTCGCCATCGCCCGCGCGCTGGCGGGGGAGCGGCGGCTGATCCTGGCCGACGAGCCCACCGGCGCGCTCGACACCCCGACCGGCGACGACATCCTCCAGCTCCTGCGCACCCGCTGCGACGCGGGAACCGCCGTACTGCTCGTCACCCACGAACCCCGCTACGCCGCCTGGGCCGACCGGGTGATCTTCCTGCGCGACGGCGAGATCGCCGACTCCACCGCCACCCCCCTGGAGAGCGCCCGATGAGCGAGCGACCGGACACGCGGGACACCGCGGATCTCAGACGGCGAGCGAAGGGGGTCGTGTGAGCGCCCTCATGGCCGCGCTGCGCGTCTCCCGCCGGGACGCCCGGCGTGCCAAGGGCCGCAGTGCGCTCATCATGATCATGATCGGCCTGCCGGTCCTGGTCATCACGGGCTTCCTGGTCCTCGCGGAGACCGTGGACATCAACCCCCGAGAGGGTCTCACGGCGAACATCGGCGCGGCCGACGCGCGGATCAGGGTGACCGCGATCCAGGGGAAGATCGAACAGGACATCCGGGGCCAGATGTGGAGTGGGTCCGCCGGCCCTTCCACCGGTCTGACGCGGCCCTGGACGGAGGCCGCGGTGGCGAAACTCCTGGAGCCCGGAGCCCGGCTCCTGCCGGTGAACGAGGGCAGCGTCGACTACCTGGCCCGGGACGGTCGTGATCATGTCTCCGCGCTGGAGGTGGACCTGCGGGACCCCATGACGGCGGGCATGTACCGCCTGGCCGAGGGCCGCGCGCCGGTCTCCGCCCAGGAGATCGCGGTGACCCCCGAGATTCTGGAGCGAGGGGCTCGTCTCGGCGACCCGCTGGAGATCACGCGGGACAGGAAGCCGATGAGGGTCGTCGGCGTGGTCGAGCCTCCGCACCGGCTCCGCGAGACGAAGATCATCGGCCTTCCCGGCACGCTCCTGTTCGACGAGCCGGGCACCACCCAGGGCACCGGCTGGCTGGCCGACACCCCCGGACCGGTCATGTGGGCCGCTGTCCAAAGGCTGAACGCGGCCGGCCTACTGGCCGAGTCCCGTGCCGTCGTCGAGAATCCACCCGGCGACGTCGAGTTCCTCAGCACCTCGTACGACGAGAACCAGATCGTCGGGATCGGGCTCGCCGGGGTCATGATCGTGCTGGAGGTGGTGCTGCTCGCCGGCCCCGCCTTCGCGGTCGGCCTCCGGCGGCGACGCCGGGACCTCGCGCTGGTCGCCGCGCAGGGCGGCTCCCCGGCGCACCTGCGCCTGATCGTCCTGGCGGACGGCGTCGTCCTCGGTGGCGGAGCGGCGCTGATCGGTCTGGCGCTCGGCGTGGGCCTGGCATGGGTCTCCGCCCCCCTGCTGCTGGGCAAGCTGGTCGGCGTGGTCACTCCCCCGGAGATCCCCTGGGTTCCCGTGGTGGCGGTCGCTCTCCTCGGAGCGGCCAGCGGGCTCGTCGCCGCGCTGGTTCCCGCCACGCAGGCGGCCCGCCAGGACCCGGCGGCGGTGCTCGCCGGGCGCGTCAGCGCGGTGCGCGACCGGGTGGGCCGTCCGGTGCCGGGTCTTTTCCTGCTCGCCGCGGGGGCCGTGGCGACCGTGTTCGCCGTCAGGTACGACGTGGTCTGGGTCTACTGCGCCGCCGTCCTCGCGCAGCTGGGGCTGGTCGCGCTGGCGCCGAGGCTGGTGAAGGGGGCGGCGGGTCTGGCGGCCCGGCTGCCGCTCCCCTTCCGCCTGGCCGCTCGCGACGCCTCCCGCCACCGGGGCCGCACCGCGTCCGCCGTCGCCGCGGTCATGACCGCCACGGCCGCGGTCGTCGCGGTCGCCATCGCGAACAACAGCAACTTCGCCCACAACCGGGACAACTTCCAGACGATCGTCCCGGCCGGGACCATGACCATCCAGAGCGGGAAGCTCGACGACGACCGCTGGGCCACGCTGAAAGCCGCCGCCCGGCGCGAGCTGCCGGGGGTGCCGCTGATCGAGGGGGCCGAGGTGACGGACACCGGGGGGCTGGTCGTCGACGTGATGGTCCGGCCCACCGAGGGGAACATGGCGGAACGCTCCTACTTGCCTCTTCCGGTCGGGGACGAGCGGCTGCTCACGCTCGTCCAGGGGTGGCGGGATCCGGTGGCGTCGGCCGCGTTCGCCTCGGGAAAGGCGGTGGTGTTCGACCCCCGGCTGGTCCGGGACGGGAGGCTCGCCCTGATCCTCGAGACGGCCGAGGGCGAGGAGCCGAAACCCGGTGAGATCACGGTTCCCGCCGTCCTGGCCAGGGCCGCCGATCCCCGGTACGCCATCGCGGTGCTGCCGCCCGCCGCCGTGCGGAGCGCCGGTCTGGAGACCAGGCCCCGCCTCCTGTACGCCAACCCGGCCTCGCACGGCCTCACCTCCCGGCAGGAGCTGGATCTGGAGTGGGGGCTCGCGGGAGTGGTTCCCCGGGCCGACCTCCGGGTCACGATCGAGCGCGGGTTCCAGGGCGACGTCGTCCCCGTGCTGTGGCTGCTCATGGGGGCGGCGCTCATCCTGGTGCTGGGCGGCACGTTCGTCGCCACCGGGCTCGCCGCGGCCGACATGCGGCCCGACCTCGCGACGATGGCCGCCGTCGGGGCGCCGCCGGGCACGCGCAGGCTGGTCGTCGCCGGACAGGCCGGATTCATCGCGGGGCTCGGTGCCCTGATCGGCGCGGTCGCCGGTTCCGTGACCGGAGTCGCCGCGGCCTGGCCCATGACGACCAGGGTGTACAGCGTTCTGCTGGGGCCGGACGGGTCGATTCCCCCTCCCTCGTCAGTGTCGCCGACGATCGAGATCCCCTGGCTTCTCCTCGCGGCCGTGGTGGTCGGCCTGCCGGTGCTGGCCGTCCTGGTGGCGGGGGCGTTCACCCGGACGAAGGTGACCCTGGCCCGCAGGACCGGCTAGCGCCCCGCGACGTCTCGTGGCGAAGGGGTCGCCGCGGGCGGGTGCGGTGGCCCCTCGGAGGGAGCCGCGAGAACGCGCCCCGTCCGGGAAGGCGCCTTTCCACGTGACCGCGTCCGCGGCCGGTCCCCGGAACCGCCCCGCCGGTGCGGCGCACCGGCGGGGCACCGGTCAGTCGGTGACGTCGGCGCAGACCACGTGGGCGCCCAGCTCGACCATCCGCTGCTCGCTGCGCGCGTCGGCGACCCTGGCCATCAGGATCGGCGCCTCGCTCGCGGCGAGCTGCGGCAGCCGGGCGCGCACCCCGCGATGGATGTCCCTGACCACGTCCTCGGCGGCCGACATGTGCACCTTCACGTGCAGCATGATTCCCGGCGCGCCCGAGGAGGTGCTGGCCTCGGAGATCCACACGTGGTGGACGAGCGGGTAGTCGACGAGCAGCTGCGAGATCGCGGCGCGCAGCGCGGGCAGGATCGGGTGGTCGCACCGGCGGTATCCCGGGTCCACCATCTGCATCGGGCCCGACAGGTGCGGCCGGGGCGCCGGGATCCACGGCTGGGAGGGCGCGGCGGGCACCGGCGCTCTCGGCGGGCGCGCGGGCGCGGGACGCGAGACCGTGGCCATCGCCCCGGTCGCGTACGCCGTCGGCGCCGCGCTCGACAGCGCGGGCGTGGGGCCGCTGCGCGTCGAGAGCAGGTAGCGCTGGAGATCCTCGATCGGCACGGCCGCGGCCGCGGGGCCCGCCGCGTCGATCACGATCTCCCGCACGCCGGTGACGCGCTGGATGTCGAGGATGGTGTCGGCGTCGCACGCCGACAGCGAGTGGCTGCCACGGTGCCGCGCGTAGGTGTCCGCCGAGGTGTAACCGAGCAGGACACGATCACCGGCCTGGGTCGTGCCGAGCACGACGGAGCGGTCGGGTCGCACGGCAACCAGGAGTCCCCATTCGGCCAGCGCCGCAAGCAGCCGGTGCGGATCGCCGTGCTGCGCGAGCACGTTGCCGAGAGCGGGGTTCCCGATGCTCATATGAGGAACGATAGGTAGTGGACCACGGCTTATCAGGGTAATCGCGAAGTTTTCTTGGGATCAATACCAACTTGAATTTTGGGTGCATGAGATCTGTCAAGGACGGGTAACCGCCTCATGGGTCGCGGAGCCCTCTCGCGTCCCGCGGGCCTCCCAGGGGCTTCCGGAAGGCCCCGGAAGGCCCCGGAAGGCACCCGGGACGGCGTGGGGCGTCTCGGATCGCGGGACACTCGTGAACGCGTTCACAAGCGCCGATAGACTACGTGAGGTCCGTGCACCCCTCACCGCCTAGTAAGGATCCAGCCTGTGAACAAGCCCGTCGTACTGGTCGCTGAGGAACTTTCCGAGGCCGGTCTCGCGGTTCTGGGCGCGGACTTCGAAGTCCGCCACACCGACGGCGCCGACCGTGCCCAGTTCCTGCCCGCCCTCGCCGACGTGGACGCGCTCATCGTGCGCAGCGCCACGCAGGTCGACGCCGAGGCGATCGCCAACGCTCCCAGGCTCCGTGTCGTCGCCCGCGCGGGCGTCGGTCTGGACAACGTCGACGTGGAGGCCGCCACCAAGGCCGGAGTCATGGTCGTCAACGCGCCCACCTCCAACATCACCAGCGCCGCCGAGCACACCGTCGCCCTCATCCTCGCCTCCGCCCGCAACGTCGCCCAGGCGCACTCCGCGCTCAAGGGCGGCGAGTGGAAGCGCTCGAAGTACACCGGCGTGGAGCTCGACGAGAAGGTCGTCGCGATCCTCGGCCTCGGCAAGATCGGCCAGCTGGTCGCGCAGCGCCTCCAGCCGTTCGGCGTCGAGCTGATCGCCTACGACCCCTACCTGCAGCCGGCCCGCGCCGCGCAGATGGGCGTCCGGCTGGTCTCGCTGGAGGAGGCGCTGAGCGAGGCCGACTTCATCACCGTGCACCTGCCCAAGTCCAAGGAGACCATCGGTCTCATCGGTGACAGGGAGCTCCACACGGTCAAGCCGAACGTCCGCCTCATCAACGTCGCCCGCGGCGGCATCATCGACGAGAACGCCCTCTACTCCGCGATCAAGGAGGGCCGCGTCGCCGGCGCCGGCATCGACGTGTTCCCGAAGGAGCCGGTCACCGACAGCCCGCTCTTCGAGCTCGACCAGGTCGTCGTCACCCCGCACCTGGGCGCCTCCACCCACGAGGCCCAGGAGAAGGCCGGCACCCAGGTCGCGCGCAGCGTGAAGCTCGCGCTCGCCGGGGAGTTCGTGCCGGACGCGGTCAACGTCCAGGGCGGCGCCGTCGCCGAGGACGTCAAGCCGGGCCTGCCGCTGGCCGAGAAGCTCGGCCGGGTGTTCACCGCCCTCGCGGGCGAGGTCGCCACCAAGCTCGACGTCGAGGTGCGCGGTGAGATCGCCTCCCACGACGTCCGCGTGCTGGAGCTGGCCGCGCTCAAGGGTGTCTTCACCGACGTGGTCGAGGACTCGGTCACCTACGTCAACGCCCCGCTGCTGGCCAAGGACCGCGGCGTGTCGGTCGAGCTGGTCACCAGCTCCGACAGCCCCGACTGGCGCAACGTCGTGACGGTCCGGGGCGTCCTCGCCGACGGCCGCGCGGTCTCGGTCTCCGGCACCCTGTCCGGGCCGAGGCAGATCACGAAGATCGTCGAGGTCAACGGCTACCAGATGGAGATCGAGCCGACCGACCACCTGTCGTTCTTCACCTACACCGACCGCCCCGGCATCGTCGGCGTGGTCGGCCGCATCCTCGGCGACCACTCGATCAACATCGCCTCTATGCAGGTGGCCCGTGACGCCAAGGGCGGCAAGGCGCTCATCGCGCTCACCGTCGACACCGCCATCCCGGCCGAGGTGATCGACCAGATCGGCTCGGAGATCGGCGCCGACAGCGGCCGCTCGGTCGACCTGGCCGACTAGCCGTACCGCCGATGTGGCCGCCGCCCCGGAGACCGGGGCGGCGGCCACATTTCGTCTCAGCATGTGAGAAGTGTGTACGCCGGGCGAGACGGTTTTCCCGCGGCCGGGTAACCTGGAGTCAAATGCGCCAGGTTCTCGTAATTCCTACCTGCCGCGGCGAGGCCTGACAGGGGCGGGCCGGCGACTCGCCGCGGTGTCGTGGCGCGTGCCGGCTCCAAGCCCCCGCCGCCGGTCCGTGATCCGGACCCGCGACATCAGGCCTGGTCGGAGTCCCGACCGGAGTCTCGACCACCTTCCTTGCCGGTATGCGACCGAGACGAGATTCGCCATGTACGACATGTATCCCTGGAACCGTCCCGAGGAGACCGAGGACGAGGCCGTCGACGCGCTCCAGACCGCTCTGGACCGCAGGGACAACGGCGGTGCTCCCACCCGCTGAACCCGTTCTCTCCGCCGCCGGGGTCTCCACGGCCTCCCGGCGGTGATCCGCCGGCGTGTCTCATCCGCCGGTCACGGCTTCGGTCGCGAGCTCGACCCGCTTGGCCAGCTGAACCCCCTGCGGGTCGGGACGCACCGCGCCGACGAAGGATTCGCGGCGCCAGGAGTCGAGTTTCTCCTCCTTGACCACGTCGCCGGTCCGCGGGGCGTGAACCATGTAGCCGGGCTTTGTGATCATGCCGACGTGGCCGAGGCCGCTGAAGAAGGCCAGGTCACCGGGCTTGAGATTCTCCCAGGAGATCTTCTTGGAGAAGGCGGCGTACTGGTCGTTGGTGACGCGGGGGAGCTTGATCCCGGCTGCGCCGTAGGCGCGGAGCACCAGGCCTGAGCAGTCGAAGCCGCCGTGGCCGGTGCCGCCCCAGACGTAGGGCGTTCCGCGCTTGGACATGGCCCACTTCACGGCTTTCTGCCAGGCGGGCTTGACGGCCGTGGCCTTCAGCGCGTCCTTCAGCGCGGGGGTGTTGAGCGCGGCGGGCCCGGGGGCGGGGGGCGGGGATGCGGCCAGGGCGGCGGTCGAGGTCGCGCACACCGCGGCGCCGGCGACGATCATGGAGGCGGAGATGGACAGGACACGGGGGAGAACTGTGCCGGACAGGATGATTCCTTCCATAAGGCCGGCCGGGTGAGCTGTCGGGCTCGGGCGTGGAGGCCGCCCTACGGCGCGAGAACGCGCTGATTCGCCCCAAGGAATCCACCTGATGACGGCCGGGAACGCGCTCCGGGGGAGGAGCGGGGTGCCCGGGGTCCGGTAGATCCCGTAAAGAGTGGTTCCCCGGCTCCGTGCGGGCCCGGTAAGGGGATGGCCCGTACGGATTAGGCATTGACGTGAATGGGAGGACCATAACGAAACCTCACGAAACGGTCAATACCAAGCAAAGGCGGACAAAACGATCAGGGGTCCCGCCGGACGAGTGTGTCCGGAGGATGAGACCGGTGTTCGATCACCGAGACGGACCGGTAAGGTGCCTGCATGGATTCGCGTAACATTCGCCTGGCGGTCATCCCCGGGGACGGAATCGGAGTCGAGGTCGTCACCGAGGGGCTGAAGGTCCTCGAAGCGGTCGGCACGAAGGTGGAGACCACCACCTACGACCTCGGGGCCAAGCGCTACCACGAGACCGGCGAGACCCTGCCCGACCCGGTCCTCGACGAACTGCGCGGATACGACGCGATCCTGCTCGGCGCGGTCGGCGACCCCAGCGTGCCCCCGGGCGTCCTGGAGCGCGACCTGCTGCTCAAGCTCCGCTTCCAGCTCGACCACTACGTGAACCTCCGCCCGGTCAAGCTCTTCCCCGGCGTCGAGACGCCGCTGGGCAAGGCCCGTCCCGAGGACATCGACATGGTCGTCGTCCGCGAGGGCACCGAGGGCCCGTACGCCGGTGCGGGCGGCGTCATGCGCCGGGGCACGCCGCACGAGATCGCCACCCAGGAGTCGCTGAACACCGCCCACGGCGTCGAGCGCGTCGTGCGCTACGCCTTCGACAAGGCGCTGGGCCGCCCCCGCAGGAAGCTGACGCTGGTCCACAAGACCAACGTGCTCACCTACGCCGGCGACCTCTGGGCCCGCACCTTCGACCGCGTCGGCCTGGAGTATCCCGACGTCCAGACCGACTACTGCCACGTCGACGCGGCCTCGATGTTCTTCGTCAGCCAGCCGGAGCGCTTCGACGTGATCGTCACCGACAACCTCTTCGGCGACATCCTCACCGACATCGGCGCGGCGATCGCCGGTGGCATCGGCCTGGCGGCCAGCGGCAACGTCAACCCCGACCGCACCGCGCCGAGCATGTTCGAGCCGGTCCACGGCAGCGCCCCCGACATCGCGGGCCAGGGCAAGGCCGACCCGACCGCCACGATCCTGTCGGTCGCCATGCTCCTCGACCACCTGGGCATGGCCGCCGAGGCCGCCAGGGTCGAGCGGGCCGTCGCCGACGACCTGGCCGGGCGGCCGGGCGGCAGGGCCGGCCGGGCCACCCACGAGATCGGCGACGACATCACCGCCCGAGTAGCCGGCTGAGGAAGCCGCCCTCCTCGACCCCGACGCGCCTGGCGGCTCACCCGAGCCGCCAGGTGCGTTTTTGTTTCTCCAGCACTGCCGGTTTTCGGCATGGATGGAGTAGTTTCCCGTTACCCGGTCCGACGCAGAATGGACCCAAGGGTAAGCCAGACACCAAGAGAAGGATCCGTGCGATGACCACCGCTCAGAAGCTCAGCTTCGACGTGCAGCTCTCCGACCACGCTCGCACCGCGGCAGAGCGCGAGCAGGTAATGGCGAGCCCCGGGTTCGGTCAGGTCTTCACCGACCACATGATCTCGATCGACTACACCGAGGGGCGGGGCTGGCACGACGCCAGGCTCATGCCGTACGGCCCGCTCAGCCTCGACCCCGCGACGTCGGTCTTCCACTACGCGCAGGAGCTTTTCGAGGGGCTCAAGGCCTACCGCCAGGAGAACGGCACGATCGTGACCTTCCGGCCCGAGGCGAACGCCGCTCGCTTCAACACCTCCGCGGCGCGGATGGCCATGCCCGAACTGCCCGAGGAGACGTTCGTCGAGTCGCTGGAACTGCTCGTCCAGACCGACCGCGAGTGGGTGCCGACCACGCCGGGACACAGCCTCTACCTGCGCCCCTTCATGATCGCGACGCAGCCGGCGCTCGGAGTCAACTACCCGTCCAGGACCTACAAGTATATGGTCATCGCCTCCCCGGCGGCGGCCTACTTCGGCGGGGGCAAGACCGTCACGGTCTGGCTCTCCACCGAGTACACCCGCGCGGCCCCCGGCGGGACCGGCTTCGCCAAGTGCGGCGGAAACTACGCGGCGGCCTTCGTGGCCCAGCGCCAGGCCGTCGAACAGGGCTGCGACCAGGTGGTCTGGCTCGACGCGGGCGAGCACCGCTACGTCGAGGAGATGGGCGGGATGAACCTGTTCTTCGTCTACGGCGACCGCCTGCTGACCCCGGCGCTCACCGGCACGCTCCTGCCCGGAATCACCCGCGACTCGATCCTCTCCCTCGCCTCCGGCCTCGGCCTCCAGGCCGAGGAGGGGCGCCTGTCGGTCGAGGAGTGGCAGCGGGGCTGCGAGACGGGCGAGCTCACCGAGGTCTTCGCCTGCGGCACCGCCGCGGTGGTCACCCCGGTCGGCTCGGTCAAGGGCGCCGACCGCGCCTGGACGATCGGTGACGGCACCCAGGGGCCCGTCACCTCGAAGATCCGCGAGGAACTCGTGGGCATCCAGTACGGATCCCGTCCCGACCCGCACAGCTGGGTCCACAAGATCTGCTAGTCCCGCACGAAGGAGATCCGCGGGGACCGGTCGGCAGAAGTGTCCGCCGGTCCCGCGCGCGGGAGGCCCGGTCTCCCACCCGGCCCGGCATCCCGGCGGGCGGATCTATCCCTCGGTCAGCTTGCCGGTGTCGATCGTGAGGTCCCAGGGTGCGGGGAGCTCAAGAGGCTCTCCGAGGATCACCTGGTGTTGCTGCTGGTAGCCCCGCTCTCCGGGGTGGCTGAGCAGCCGGGCGAGATTCTGGGTGGCGTCGATCACCAGATAGAGCGGGACGCCCGCGATCGCGCAGTTCTCGGGCTTGGTGACGTGGTCGTCGTCCCGGCTGCTGGGGGAGACCACCTCCACGACGAGCAGCGTTTCTTCGGCATAGACGTTCTCGTCGTCCCACATACGGGGAAATTTCGGCACGACGAGGAGGTCGGGCCGATAGCGATCTTTCTGAACGCCCAGGAAGAGCTTCACGTCGTATACGGGATGCCATCCCTGCGCCGTGGCGAACGGGAGGAGCTGGATCAGCAACTGCAGGATGCTTTTGGCGTGGTTGAGGGTGGGCAACTCCCTCACCACGATCCGGCCGTTGATGATCTCGACCTTGCGGTCGGGCCACTGATCGCAGGTCTTCTGGTAGTGCCGCTCGAGCTCCTGGTGGTTGGTGGACATGGGTTTAGCCTCGCGACGGTCCAGGGTCTTGGCCATGCGGTCACCCTTCCCTCCAGGCGGGTGGGCGCAACGTGTTGGTCACATCACTTAAAGTGATCGAAAAGATTTCCGCGCGCCCGCGATCCGGGAAAGTTCTCGTCAGTGCTTTCGAATCATGGTGAGGCCGTCGGCGATGGGGAGCATGATCGAGGTGACCCGCTCGTCGGAGCTGACCATGTCGTTGAACTCGCGGATGTGCCTGACGGTCTCGTCGTCCCTGCTGGGATCGGCGACGTGGCCGCTCCACAGGGTGTTGTCGACGAGGATCACCCCGCCGGGGGCCAGGCGTGACATGAGGATCTCGTAGTAGACGGGATAGTTGATCTTGTCGGCGTCGATGAACGCCAGGTCGACGGCCGGGTGTTCGGGAAGCTCGCGCAGCCGCTCGGCCGCGGGGCCGATCCTCAGCTCGATGCGGTCGGCGACCCGTGCCTTGTCCCAGTAACTCCGGGCGATCGCCGTCCACTCCTCGCTCACGTCGAAGCAGGTGAGCCCGCCGCCCGGGGCGAGCCCGCGGGCCAGGCAGATGGAGGAGTAGCCGGTGAAGGTGCCCACCTCCACCGCGTTCCTGGCGCCGCCGAGCTGGGCGATCATGGTGAGGAAGCGCCCCTGGTCGGGGGAGATCTGCATCGACGCGTTGTTGCCGGTCAGCTCGCGGGTCTCGAGGGCGAGCGCGTCGAGGACGTCGTCGGGCTGGGTGGTGTGCGCGAGCAGATACTGCCCCACGGCGGGGTCGAGATAAGTCGCCTTCATGGGGCCCATTCTCGCCGGTGCCGGACGGCGGCGGAGGGTGATTCGAGGTCGTGTCCGGTCGTGTCCGGCCCGCGCGGGCCTGTGCACGACCCGGTGTTCCGGACCCGCCAGGCCTGTGTACGAGCCGATATCTCAGGTCCGCCCGGTCCGTGTCCGGGTCGTGCCGACACGCCGCAGGTCTCGGATCCTGAGATCGATGTGTCAGATGGTGTCGGCGTATGGCAGACTCCGAAGCATCATGTTCTACGGTCTGCTCATTATCGGCAGGCGCGCTGGCTGAAAAGGGACACCGCCGGCGCGCAGACCTCTCACGTCCGTGAGGGGTCATTTTTGTTTCCAGAAGCCGGATGAGCGCGCGGCGAATCATCGAACCCGCGAAGGAGAACGACATGGCCGACGATCGCTTCCACGTGTACGACACGACTCTCCGTGACGGTGCCCAGCAGGAGGGGCTCAACCTCACGGTGGCCGACAAGCTGGCCATCGCGCGTCACCTGGACGGCCTGGGCGTCGGCTTCATCGAGGGAGGCTGGCCCGGCGCCAACCCCAAGGACACGGAATTCTTCAGGCGCGCCCAAACAGAGCTCGACCTGAAGCACGCGCAGCTCGCCGCGTTCGGCGCGACCCGCCGGGCAGGTGTGAAGGCGGCCGACGACCCGTTGGTAGCCGCGCTGCGCGAATCCGGCGCGCCGGTCGTGACCCTTGTCGCCAAGAGTCACGACCGGCACGTGGAGCTGGCCCTCCGCACGACCCTCCAGGAGAACCTCGCGATGATCCGCGACACGGTCTCCCACCTTCGTGCGGAGGGACAGAGGGTCTTCCTCGACGCCGAGCACTTCTTCGACGGCTACAAGTCCAACCCGGACTACGCGCTGGAGGTGCTGCGCACCGCCGCCGAGGCGGGAGCCTCGGTCATCGCGCTGTGCGACACCAACGGGGGCATGCTCCCCGACGAGCTGGCCGAGGTCGTGCACGCGGCGGTCGGGACGTCGGCCAGGATCGGCATCCACTGCCACGACGACACCGGCTGCGCGGTCGCCAACTCCCTGGCCGCGGTGAAGGCCGGCGCCACCCACGTGCAGGGCTGCGCCAACGGCTACGGTGAGCGCTCGGGTAACGCGAACCTGTTCACCGTGGTGGCCAACCTGCAGCTCAAGCGGGGGTTCGACCTCGTGCCGCGGGAGGCGCTGGCCGACATGACCAGGATCGCCCACGCGATCACCGAGGTCACCAACGTCACCCCCAACTCCCACGCCCCCTACGTGGGCGTCTCCGCCTTCGCCCACAAGGCGGGGCTGCACGCCAGCGCGATCAAGGTCGATCCCAACCTCTACCAGCACATCGACCCCGCCGAGGTCGGCAACGACATGCGCATGCTCGTCTCCGACATGGCCGGACGCGCCTCGGTGGAGCTCAAGGGCCGCGAGCTGGGCTACGAGCTGGCCTCCGACACCTCACGGGAGCTGGTGAACCGGGTCAAGGAGATGGAGTCGAAGGGCTACACCTTCGAGGCCGCCGACGCCTCCTTCGAGCTGCTGCTGCGCGACACCGTCGCGGGCGAGCACAGGCGCCACTTCCAGGTCGAGTCCTGGAGGGTGATCGTCGAGCGGGCACGGGGTGGCGAGGTCGTCAGCGAGGCCACCGTGAAGCTGCACGCCAAGGGGGAGCGGATCGTCGCCACCGGCGAGGGCAACGGCCCGGTCAACGCCCTCGACCGGGCCGTACGGCTGGGGCTGGAGCGGCTCTACCCCGAGCTGGCGGGGGTCGAGCTGATCGACTTCAAGGTGCGCATCCTGGAGGGCACGCACGGCACCGACGCCGTCACGCGCGTGCTGATCACCTCCAGTGACGCGGCCGGGGAGTGGTCGACGGTCGGTGTCGACGAGAACATCATCGAGGCCTCCTGGCAGGCGCTGGAGCAGGCCGTCACCTATGGCCTCCTGCGCGCCGGCCACACCGCCTGACCCACCCGCCCCGGCCCGTCGCCAGGCCACCGCCGTCTCCCCGCCGGAGAGCACCGCCTGGGAGACGGCCGGAGAGCCCCCCGGCGAGAGCCGGGGGGACGAGCCCGTCAGGAGAGGCCGGCGCCGCTGACGCGGAAGCTCACCTGGCCCTCGGAGGTCTCCAGGCTGACCTTGCCGCCGGAGCAGGAGAGCGACGGCTTCCCGCTGCCGGGGACCACCACGGTCAGCACGGAGTCGCCCGAGGCGGGTGCGACGACCGCGGGGGCGGGGTGTCTCTGCAGGTAGGCGGAGGAGACCCAGCCCTGGTACGGGTTCTTCTGGCCGCGGACCACCTTCAGCCCGGAGACCGGCCGGCAGGACGGCATCGAGACCTGGGCGAGCGTCGCCTTCCAGCCTGCCTTGTCCTTCACCACGACCTGGCCGCCACCGCTGGAGACGGTGGACAGGTCACGGGAGAAGTGCCAGACGTTGCGGACCTTCGAGCCCTTGGGGACCGTGTCCAGCACGGCCATCACGTCCTGGCGGTGGTTGACGAGCACCGAGCGGGTCCTGGGCACGCCGTAGGCCTTGTCGGTCAGCCGGTAGCTCTGCCGGTCCTGCCCGATCGACGACTTGCTCAGCGCGGTGGCGGTCTTGCCGCGGAACCTCGCTCCGGCCACCATCGACGTGTTGTGCGCCTCGGGGGAGATCGTCCAGTTGCGGTAGCCGCTGTTCTCGTACGAGTCGAAGCCGGCGTCGACCAGGACGTCACGGCCCTGGGCGTAGTAGGTCACGCCCAGGTGGTCCTCGTGGCCGTGGTACTTCATGCCGGGCCCGAAACGGATGGAGTAGAAGGCCGACTCGGGCTTGTCCCAGGCGGTGCGCCCGTAGACGTAGCCGCCGCCGAACACCCGCACGGTCTGCTTCGGGTGGCTGTAGCCGACCGGCCGCACGTCCGCGCCGCCGTCGCCGATCGGGACCATGAACCCGTCGGGCTGGGTGGAGTGGGAGATGAAGTCCTCCAGCGACTCCCAGCGCCGGGAGATGTCGTCGGGCACCTTCCGCTTGCAGGCCCTGATGTTGTCCATCGCGACCTTCAGGCGGTCGTGGACGTAGAGCGCGTAGCGCGGGGCCTGCTCGCGCAGCACCCCCTGGGAGTCGACGTCGAGCTTCACGGTCTCGGTGAGCCGCCTGATCGCGAGGCTGGACCACTGGTCGCGGCCGTAGCGGCAGCCGATGCCGAGCAGCGCGATGTCCTGGTCGATGCCGTGGTTGTGGCCCTTCTCGTACAGCCTGGGGTCGGAGAGCATCTTCGCGTGCTCGGCCAGGCTGCCGGAGAGCCACGAGCCGCCGACGTGCTTGCTGAGGCAGACCAGCGCGGGGGCGCGCAGCGCGATCGGGTGCTCCTGCCAGGCGTACGGGCTGGTCTTCGCGCCGCCGCGGGGGTTGTCGGCCACCCAGTCCTTGGCGATCTCGACGGCCCGCGTCAGGTACGCCTCGTTGCCGTTCGTCTCGTAGTCGGCGACGAGACGGCCCATCCAGCGCAGCGAGTGGAAGACCATGCTCCACGAGCGGTTGCGGTAGGGGTCGGTGCGCCAGTCGACGTTCTTGCCGACCTTCACCGGGGCGAGGTCGAGGAAGTCGACCTCGCCGTTCATGATGTCCGTCGACGTCGGCGTGGCGGGCAGCCAGTCGCCCTGGCACTCGGCGGTGCGTTTCGCCTCCCTCGCCTCCGCGGTACCGACCGTGACGCCGCAGGTCGTCAGGAGGATGATGCAGAGAGCGAATGCTTTTGTGCGGCGGCGCACGCCAGTTCCTTCCGGGCCGAACGAGGGGGGCGGATCATGCTGTCCGGATCCCACCAAACCGGTCAAGCTGGGATGGTCCCTTCTGAAACATCGTTAGCAACTAGATGCGGGTCTCCCAGTTTCCTCACAGCGTTCACCGGGGTTCGCAGAGGTCACGAGGGTCACGAGGGCGACAGGGGTCACGGCTTTCGCGGACGCCCGGCGTTCTCGCCGTCCTCGCCGCTCTCGTCGTGTTCCCGACGTTCTCCGGCCCTCCGCACGACGGCGGGCACCCACCCGGCCCGTCCGCCCCTGGCGCGATTTTGTCGGTCGATGTCTCTCCTGCCACTCGCGGACGTCGCCGTGTTTCGGCAGGCTGGGCGGTATGAGACTCGCCGACATCGTCATCCCCGACACACCGGCCGCCCGAGGGGCGCTGGAGGTGGCGACCGCCTACTGCTCGCCCGCCCTGCTCAACCACTCCGTCCGGGCCTACCTTTTCGCGGCGGCCTACGGCGCGATGAACGACGTCGCCTTCGACGACGAACTGCTGTACGTCGCGTCGATGATGCACGACATCGGCCTGGTCAAGGAGTTCGACAGCCACACCGTGCCGTTCGAGGAGGCGGGCGGCCACGTCGCGTGGGTCTTCGCCGCCGGGGCCGGGTGGCCCGTCGAGCGCCGCGTGCGCGCGTCGGAGATCGTCGTACGCCACATGTGGGACAAGGTCGACCCCGGACAGGACCCCGAGGGGTACCTGCTCGAACTGTCCACCGGGCTCGACATCTCCGGGCGGCGGCCGGAGGACTTCCCGGCGGAGCTCCGCGCCGAGGTGCTGGAACGCCACCCCCGGCTGGGGATCGGCCCGGAGTTCACCGCGTGCTTCGTCGACCAGGCCGCCCGCAAGCCGGACAGCCTGGCCGGGCAGTTCGTCCGTTCGGGGGTCGCCGAGCGCATCGCCGCCAACCCGCTGGACCGCTGAGGGCTCCCCGCGGGGAGCCCGGCTCTCGCCGCCGCTCAGGCTTCCCGGGGGGAGCCTGGCCTCTCGCCGCCGCTCAGGCTCCCGGTGCGGGACCGGTGCTCTGGACGACCTCAAAGGACCACAGCTCGGCCCCGGTGGCGGCGGGCCCCTGCCCGTGGCCGTGCCCCTGGGCCGGGCCGCCCTGTCCCTGGCCGTGCCCGTGGCCCTGGGCCGCGCTGTGGGCGTCGGCGTGTCCCCGTCCCCGGCCGGCCTCGGCGGCGGCCTGGGCGTGGCCCCGCTGGAAGGCCTGGCTCTCGGTCCAGCGCCTGAAGTCCTCCTCGGAACGCCAGCGGGTGTAGACCAGGTACCGGTCGGTGCCGTCCACGGGGCGGAGCAGCTCGAACCACTCGAACCCGTCCGCGGACTCGACGATCCCCGCCCGGCTGGAGAAGCGGCGTTCCAGCTCCTCGCGCATCTCCCCGGACACCGTCAGCGCGTTTATCTTCACGACCGAAGGCACATCGTCTCCTCGAAGCGTTGGTTTCCCTGATCACTCTATGATCGGCGCTCCGTGGTGCGGGTCAGGCGACGGTCCTCGGGCGGCGTGGCGCGTCCTCCAGGCTCACCCGGGCGACGGCGGGCATGCGCTCGGTCTCCAGAGCCTGGCGCATGTGCGGGATGACCACCCCGCCCAGCTGCTCGCGGACCGCGCTCATCGGCGCGTCCTCGGCGACCACCACCTTCATCCGCACGGCCGGGTGCGCGTTCGTCCCGACCATGTCGGCGGTGGCGTTGATGATCGCGGGGTGCGTGCCCGCCTCGGCGGCCGCCGCGTCGGTGACGCTGCCCGTGTCGACCTCGGTGACCCCGGCGGGGCCGCCCTCGAGGCGCATGCCGCCCAGCCTGCCGCGACGTCCCTGGGCCAGCAGCCAGCGCAGGCCGAACAACGCCAGCACGATGCCCGCCGCCGCGATCACCCACCACAGCCACGGGTCGTAGGTGGCGAACGGCTGGCGTACCGAGCCGTCCACGAGCGGGCTGCCGGCGGGCGCCACGGCCTGCGGGAAGGCTCCCGCGCCGCGTGCGATCGCCAGGGCGCTGAGGATCATCAGTGTCAGTCCCACGATCAGCAACCCCAGCCGGTTGCCCCGGGCGGTCTTGTCGTCCATGGCGCTCACTTCTCTCGCAGATGCACGCGGACGGGATACTTCCAGACGGGGGAGAGCGCGGTGATCCGCAGGTTCACGGCCTCCCGTACGGCGTCGGCCAGCCCGCGGGTGTCCCGCATGCCGCTGTCGGCCGCGACGTGCACGGCCTTTCCCCGCAGCCGTACCCGGGCGTGCTCGATTCCCCGCACCTGCTCGGCTGCGTGGGCCAGCGACCGGGTGAAGCCCCGCCGCTGCATGCCGATGGCCAGGTCCCTGTCCCCGGTCCTCACCGGGATCAGCGTGGGCCGGCCCGGAATGAGCGCGAGCAGTACCAGCAGCAGGCCCAGCAACCCGACCAGGCCCGCGCCCGTCATCACCCGCGGGTCGTTCCACGGCGTCGACGTCGCCCAGGACAGGATCCGGTCGTACGGCACCAGGCGGAGCGGGCGGCCCAGCAGCGCGGAGATGACCTCCAGCGCGACGAGGAGGCCGAGCAGGGTCATCAGGACGGCCGTGATGACCGCGGGAACCACCCGGCGCGGGCGGAACGCCCTGATCGCCGCGCGGTCCGCGGAGGCGTCCTTCGTCACCGTGCCGTATATCGGCGGCGGTGAAGGCTCGGTTGTGCCGTACGCCGGTGGCACGGCCGGTTGCGTCGTGCCGTACGCCGGTGGCACGGCCGGTTCCGTCGTGCCGTACGCCGGCGGTACGGCCGGTTCCGCCGTCTCCGCGCGGGGGGTGGTCGTCATCTCGCCGGTCGGTTCCGCTCCGGGGACCGGCTCCGCCGGGTCGGGTACCTGCCTGGCCATCATCGCTCCTCACGTAGCGGGCCGATGTCCTCGGTGGGGTCGTCGGCGGGATCGCCGACGGGCGCCGCGGTCCGGCCCGGGGTGCCGGCGCCGGCCTGGCCGACGCCGCCCGCCGGGTTCTCCGCCCGACCTCCTCCGGCCGGTACGGCGTCCCCGGTCCGCGAGATTCCACGATCGCCGTGATCGTCACGGGCGGGGACCACGTCGGTGACGAGGACGTCGATGTGGCCGACGTCCATGCCGGTGAGGGCCATGACCCGTTCGGCGACGTGGCTTCTGACCTCCTCGGCCACCTCGCGGATCGGGGCCGGATACTCGACCGTCACGTCCAGCCGGAGCGTCGTGAGCTCACCGTCGAGGGTGGCGTGGGTGCCGCCGCGCCAGGACAACAGCGGTCTCCGTTCGCCGACCTCCCGTACCCGTGCCACCTCTCCGGCCGCGCGGGCCGCGATGCGCGACACCACCCGGTCGGGTATGTCGGTCCTGCCGCGTCGTTCGGCCGGTACGGCCTGCCGGGACGGCTGGGCGGGAACGGCGGGCCGCGCGGGCCCGCCGGTTTCCGCGGGGACGGAGCCCCCCTGCCGAGAGGCAGGGGGATCCGGATCCGCGGCCGTCCCGGAGGACGCGGGACGGTGCTCGACGGGAGTGTTCATCGCCGTTTCGCCGCCAGCCGGGACAGGTCGACCTCTCCGGTCTCCGCGAAGCGGCCGATGAGGAATCCGACGGCGCCCAGTACGAGCACCAGCAGGAACGCGCCGAGGCCGCCGAAGGCCGCCGCGAAGCCCAGAAGGACACCGACGATCGTGCCGACTACGGACCACACTGGGAAATTACTCATCTCAAACCTCCGATATGGACGTTCACCGGCCGGTCGCCCACCATCGGGACGACCGCCGCTCGCACTTCGTCGGCGATCTCCGGTAGCGGGCGCCCCAGCCTGACGACGACCGAGACCTCCACCTCGTTCTCGCGCAGCGCGACACCGGCCAGCCGCTCGCCGGGCAGGTAGCTCGCCACGGTCCCGAACGGCCCGCCCGACAGGTCCACGACGTCGGGGCAGCGCCGTACGGTGTCGGCGATCCTGTGCGCGAGGTCGGTCGTCCCGAGGGCCGCGTCCTCGGGTTCGCGGGTGACGACGGCCGTCTCGCGTGCGGGACCCGGCGCCGCCCGTGCCGGGGCTCCGGGCTCGCGCGCCGGCCTCGCCGTCTCCCCGGCCTCCCGGCCACGACCTGCCTCCCGGCTCTGGCCGGTCGGTCTGCGGGCCTGACCCTCCGGAGCGGCCTTCTGCCGGGGTACGGCGGCCGGCCTGCGCGACGGATCGTTCGGCCGGTGCGCGGGTATGGCCGTCGCCGGTGTCGGAGCGGCGGTCCCGGCGGGTTCCCCCGATCCGCGCGCGGGCGTGGTCGTCTCGGCGCCGGGCTTTCCCTGTCTCTCGGGCGCGGATGTCCCGCGGCCGGGATCCGCCGGCGTCGGAGACGTCGCGGCCTCGCGGGCCGGGTCCCTGGGCTCGCGGCCCGGTCCCGCCGCACCGCCTGCCGGGCCCTTCACTGGACGCGGGGCTCCGACTCGGACGAATCCTCCGAGCCGTCCTTGTCCTGGCCGGGCATGTGGACGTCGGAGACCTTGATGTTGACCTCGGTGACCTCGAGCCCGGTCATGCGCTCGACCGCCGTGATCACGTTGCGGCGTACGGCGGCGGCCAGGTCGGGGATGGCGATCCCGTAGTCGACGACCACTTCCAGGTCGGCGGCGGCCTGCCGCTCGCCCACCTCGACCGAGACCCCCTGGGTGGCACTCTTGTCGGCGCCCACCATGCCGCGTACCGCGCCCAGGGCGCGCGCCGTGCCCGTGCCCATGTTGTGCACGCCGGGGATCTCCCTGGCCGCGAGTCCCGCGATCTTCGATACGACCCCGCTGTCGATGGTGGTGGTCCCCTTGGAGGTGACCAGGCCGCTCTGGGACCCGGGGCTGTCGGTGCGTGCCCGCGGCACCGTGGCCTCGTCGCCCTTGGGCCTGTTCACCGTGCTGGCTTCAGTCACGTCCGTTCCTTCCCCCGTTGGGAAGGCCTTCTGGCCTCCCCGATGCCTCTGAGGCGGTCATACCCCTCATATGGACATAAATCAGGACATAGCTTTTCTTGGAGCAAACATGGCACTATCGATAAAATCGGATTTGTAGGTATTTTTAGGTGCATATGGTGCAAGGTTTCCGGGCGGCGGAGCGAGGAGCCACGGGCGCGGTCCGGCGGGACCCTGAGCGCGACTAGCCTTGTCGTGTGCGTATAGCGAGGTTCTCCACAGGAGAAGGTGTCGGGTTCGGGGTGGTCGAGGGCGGCCCAGGGGAGGAGTTCATCTCCGGGATCTCCGGTCATCCGTTCGGGCCGATCCAGTTCACCGGCGAGCGATACTCGCTCTCCCAGGTCAGGCTGGTCGCGCCCATGCTGCCCAGCAAGGTCGTCGCGATCGGCAAGAACTACGCCGACCACGCCCAGGAGATGGGCGGGGAGGTGCCCGACGAGCCGCTGGTCTTCCTCAAGCCGTCGACCTCGGTGATCGGCTCGGGTGAGGCCATCGCCTACCCGACGACGCTCTCCCAGCGGGTCGACTACGAGGGGGAGCTGGCCGTGGTGATCGGCAGGCTCTGCCGCGAGGTGCCCCGCGAGCGGGCGCACGAGGTCATCTTCGGCTACACCTGCGCCAACGACGTCACGGCGCGGGACCTGCAGAAGAAGGACGTCCAGTTCACCCGGGCCAAGGGCTTCGACACCTTCTGCCCGCTCGGCCCGTGGATCCAGACCGAGCTCGACCCGAGCGACGTCGGCATCGTCACGACGGTGAACGGCGAGATCAAGCAGGACTCGCGCACCTCCAAGCTCATGTACGACATCCCCGCGCTGATCGCCCACGTGAGCGCGGTCATGACCCTGATCCCCGGTGACGTCATCCTCACCGGGACCCCCGAAGGGGTCGGCCCGCTCAGCGTCGGCGACGAGGTCAGCGTTTTCGTCGAAGGAATCGGCACTCTCAGCAACCGGGTGGTCTCCCGTGATTAGGGTTCGTTTCGCTCCCTCGCCGACCGGCATGTTCCATGTCGGCGGCGCCCGCTCCGCGCTGTTCAACTGGGCCCTGGCCGAGCAGGCCGGCGGGAGGTTCGTCCTGCGCATCGAGGACACCGACGCCGCGCGCAACCGGCCGGAGTGGACCGAGGGCATCATCTCGGCGCTCGCCTGGATCGGCGTCAACGAGGACAGCCCGGCCTTCGAGGGCCCCTACTTCCAGTCGTCGTACGAGAAGCAGCACCGCGAGGCCGTGGCCGGGCTCGTCGCCAAGGGCCGGGCCTACTACTGTACGTGCACGCGCGACGACGTGAAGGCGCGCACCGGCTCCGAGCACCAGGGCTACGACGGCTTCTGCCGCGACCGGGGCCTGACCGAGGGCGCGGTCCGCTTCCGCACCCCGGACGAGGGCGTCACCGTGGTCCAGGACCTGGTCCGCGGCACCGTCGAGTTCCCCAACAGCGCGATGGAGGACTTCGTCGTCGCGCGCGGCGACGGCTCCCCGCTGTTCGTGCTGGCCAACGTCGTCGACGACGTCGAGATGCGGATCAGCCACGTGGTGCGGGCCGAGGAGCACCTGTCCAACACGCCCAAGCAGCAGCTGCTCTGGGAGGCGCTCGGCGTCGCCCCGCCCACCTGGGCGCACGTGCCGGTGATCGTCAACGAGAAGCGCCAGAAGCTGTCCAAGCGCCGCGACAAGGTCGCCCTGGAGTCCTACCGGGAGGAGGGCTACCTGGCCGAGGCGATGGTCAACTACCTGATGCTGCTCGGCTGGGGGCCCGGCGACGACCGGGAGATCATGCCCTGGCCGGAGATGGTGCCGCTGTTCAAGCTGGAGGACGTCAACCCCTCCCCGGCGTTCTTCGACGAGAAGAAGCTCCGCGCGTTCAACGGCGAGTACATCCGGGCGCTGCCCCTGGAGGAGTTCGCCGCCCGCTGCGAGCCGTGGCTGGAGCCCGGCTGGGACCGCGCGACCTTCGCCAAGGTCGCCGAGCTCGCCCAGACCCGCATCGCGGTCCTGTCCGAGATCACGGCGAACGTCGACTTCCTCTTCCTGGACGAGCCCGTCTTCGACCAGGCGTCGTGGGACAAGGCGATGAAGAACTCCGCCGTGGAGATCCTCACCGGCTATCTCGCCCGCCTGGAGACGGTCGACATGGACCCCGAGTCTCTGAAGACCGCCCTGGAGGAGGTCGGCCTGGAACACGGTCTCAAGCTCGGCAAGGCCCAGGCTCCCGTGCGCGTGGCCGTCACCGGCCGGACCGTGGGCCTGCCGCTGTTCGAGTCGATCGAGGTCCTCGGCCGCGAGCGCTCCGCCGAGCGCCTCCGTGCCGCCCTCGCGAAGCTCCAGGCCTGACCGGGCCTCACCGATCGAAACCGGGCTCAGGCCCGGTCGGCCACCCCGGGTCCGGGGCGGCCGACCGGGCCTTGACCGGTCTCCGTGCCCTATTCGGTCTTCGCCGCCTGCCCGGCTTCCGTCCCCCGCCCGGCGAGCTCGTCCCAGAAGGCGAGGTTGTGGGCCGAGGCGCGGTCGAAGGGCTTGATACCGCCCCTCCCCGGGGACAGCTCCTGCACGTACGGCGTGCCGCCGGCGGGGCGCACGCGCTTCCAGGCGGGCAGGCCCGGCCGGTTCGGGTCGCCGGTGGCGGCGAACCTCGACCAGTAGTCGATCATCGTGTCCCCGAGCCGCCGCTGCGCGGGGGTGAGCGGAGCGGACTCCCAGCCGACCCCGAACAGGAACGACAGCTCGGAACCGTGCGCGGCGAGCGGCTTGACCCCGTGCTCCAGCGGGAAGAGCGGGGGCGCCGTGCGGTCGGTGAACTCGTAGGAGTAGGTCGGCACGTGCCGGGCGAGCAGCAGGTCGGTGTCGCGCGCAGACCACGCCCAGTCGAGATCGCTCATGATGGCCGCTATCGCCTGGAGGGGCGAGCCGTCGTGGGCGCTCAGCGGGTAGCGAGCCAGGACGTCGGGCCCCGCGGCGCCGAACTCGGCGTTGACCTCGCGCTCGTAGTCCTCCGCCGTCAGCGGCTCCTCGAAGAGCGCCGGAGCGAACAAGGTGCCCTCGTCCCGGGTGATGCCCGTCAGCACCGGCACCCGGTGGAAGCGGCCCTCCTGGAGCACCTTCGCCGGATCCTCGGGCAGCACCGCGTTGCCGTACCCCGGCAGCGGGAGAGAGTCGTGGGCGAGCAGGTCGGCCACCGGCTTGTCGTACAGGCAGGCGAGCGCGGCCTCCGGGTCGGTGCACCCCACCAGGGTGGCGAAATACTGCCCGTAGCCCTCGTAGGAGGCCTTGGGCAGCCACAGAGGCACCTTCAGGATCGGCTTCAGCGGGGTGCCCTCGAAGCTCCCCGCCTGGCACGGGCTGCTCTGGGCGATCGCCCGGTGGAACAGCCCCGCCGCCGAGGGGGAGGTGAGCTGCGCGCACACCGAGTGCGACCCCGCGGACTCGCCGGCCAGGGTGACGTTACGCGGGTCGCCGCCGAACGCCGCGGCGTTGCGCCGTACCCAGCGCAGCGCCGCCTGCTGGTCCTCGATCCCGAAGGCCCCGGAGTTCTCCATTCCGGGATGGCCGAAGAACCCGAAGATCCCCAGCCGGTAGTTGACCTTCACCACCACGACGTCGCCCCGCTCGGCCAGCCTGCGGGCGTCGTAGTCGCTGCCCGCGCCCCTCATCAGGCCCCCGCCGTGCAACCACACCATGACCGGCTTGGGACGGTTCCCGCTGCGCGCGGGCACGGTCACGTCGAGGTAGAGGCAGTCCTCCGCCTCGCTTCCCGGCAGCCCCCACTCGTCGGCGGTCTGCGCGCACCGGCTGCCGGGCGCGGTGGCGTCGCGCACTCCCTGCCACGGGGTGATGGCCTCCGGCGACCGCCAGCGCAGCTCCCCGACCGGGGGCGCGGCGTACGGGATGCCCTGGAAGAGCCGCAGGCCGCCGGCCTCCGCGCCCCGCACCCACCCGGCGTCGGTACGGACCGTCGTGTCCCTCGCGGAGGAGGTCGCGGCTCCTCGCGTGTCGTGCGCTTCACGATCGGCCGCGGCCGGGTCGACGGCTCCCAGTAACAGGGCTCCCGCCAGACCGGCGACAAGCGCGGCACCGATCCTGTTCCGTGGTGGTTTCATGACCTTTACGATGCCCGCCCGGCGCGTCGCGCGCACTGGTTCTGCGCCCCTCGCCGGGGTGTGGTTTCCTGCACCCCGGCGATGGACGAAGGGCCACGCCGCGGGCAGGGGGCGCAGAGGCGCATAGGACTAGGCCAGCAGGCCGCGGCGCTTCAGCAGGGGCTCGATGCGCGGGTCGCGCCCGCGGAAGTCGCGGAAGGCGTCCATCACGTCCCGCGAGCCGCCCACCGACAGCAGGGTGGAACGGAAGTGGTCGCCGTTCTCGCGCCCGAGGCCGCCGTTCTCCTCGAACCAGTCGACGCTCTCGGCGTCGAGAACCTCGCTCCAGATGTACGAGTAGTAGCCGGCGCTGTAGCCGCCCACCCCGCTGAAGAAGATGTGCGCGAAGTAGTTGGTCCGGTAGCGGGGGCGGACCAGTTCGAAGGCGATCCCCGCGCGTTCCAGGGCGGCGTTCTCGAACGCCTCGGCGTCCGCGGCGGTCTCGATGGTCTCGCCCGCCGCCAGCTTGTGCCAGGACCAGTCGAGCAGTGCCGCCGCGAGGTACTCGACGGTGCTGAAGCCCTGGTTGAACTTCTCGGCGGCCCTCATCTTCTCCAGGAGCTCCGCGGGCACGGGCTCGCCGGTCTCGTGGTGCCTGGCGAAGTTGGCGAGGATCGACGGCCAGGTGGCCCACATCTCGTTGACCTGGGAGGGGTACTCCACGAAGTCGCGCGGCACCGCCGTCCCGGAGACCCGGGGGAAGCGCACGTCGGAGAACAGGCCGTGCAGGGCGTGGCCGAACTCGTGGAAGGCGGTGTTGACCTCGTCGAACGTGAGCAGCGTCGGCCCCTCGGCGGGCTTGGTGATGTTGAGGTTGTTCATCACCACGGGCCGCTCGTCGAACAGGTGCGACTGGTCGACCAGGTTGTTCATCCAGGCGCCGCCGCGCTTGGTGGGCCGGGCGTACGCGTCGAACAGGAACAGCCCGAGCGGCGAGCCGTCGGCGTCGAACACCTCGAAGACCCGTACGTCCGGGTGGTACCCGGCCAGGTCGTCCCGCTCGGAGAAGGTGACCCCGTACAGCTCGCCCGCCGCGTGGAAGACCCCGTCGCGCAGGACCCGGTCCAGCTCGAAGTACGGGCGCAGGTCGGCGCCGTCGAAGTCGTACCGGGCCTTGCGCACCTGTTCCGCGTAGAAGGACCAGTCCCACGGCTCGATGGGGAAACCGGCCTGCTCGCTCAGCGCCTCGGCCTCCCTGCGGGCGTTGGCCACCGCCGGGCCCACCAGCTTGCCGAGCATCTCCTCGACGGCGTCGGTGGTCTTGGCCGTCTGGTCGGCGACGGAGTAGGCGGCGTGGCTGGGGTAGCCGAGCAGCGCCGCCCGCTCGGCGCGGAGCGTCGCCATCCTGGCCGCCAGCTCGAAGTTCTCCGGGGCCCGGCCCGTGGACAGCTCGTACAGCCTCCTGCGGGTCTCCCTGTCGGTCAGCTCCGCCAGGGCGGGCTGGTTGGTGTGGTTGAACAGCGCCAGGACGTACGAGCCGTCCTTCTCGATCGCCTTGATCGTGCTCTCGGGGAGCCCGTCCAGCAGCCTGACGTCCTCGACGACCAGCGCGGAGGCTGTGGAGGCCGTCAGCAGGTTCTGGGAGAAGGTCGTGGCGAGCCTGGTCAGTTCCTCGTTGAGCTCCCTGAGGCGTTCCTGGTCGGTCTCGGACAGGTCGGCCCCTGCCCTGACGAAGTCGACGCGGTACTTCTCCAGCAGCCAAGCCTCGTCGGCGTCGTCGGTGGTCACCTGCTTGATCCGGGCGTACAGGGAGCGGTCCAGGAGGATGGCGTCGGCGTGCTGGGTCAGTTCGGGGGAGACCTGGGTCTCGATCTCCCGGATTCCGTCGGTCGCGTCGGAGGCGGAGACGCTGGAGAAGACGGTCACGGTCCGCTTGAGGATCCGCCCCGAGCGCTCCAGGGCCTCGATCGTGTTGGCGAACGTCGCGGGCTCCGGACTGTCGATGATCTCCCGCACCTCACGCAGCTGGTCGGCCATGCCGCGCTCGAAGGCCGGGAGGTAGTGCTCCTCCCTGACCAGGGCGAACGGCGGCAGCCCGTAGGGCAGCTCGCTGGGGGTGAAGAACGGGTTGTCGGTCAAGGTGGGAACTCCTCACATGCGGCTGGATCTCTCCAGCAGCGTTACACAGTGGACCTTCGTGGCGGCAGCCCGGGGATACCGCGATTCGGCCGCCGGCAATCGTTTTGGTCTTGACCCCCAACCTGGGCTATTCTTTCGGAGTCGCCAGCGAGTCCCGCAAGGGGGTCCAGCGCGGTGGGGTATGGTGTAATTGGCAACACGGCTGATTCTGGTTCAGTTGTTCTAGGTTCGAGTCCTGGTACCCCAGCTGCATCTTCTCAGGGAGATGCCGCAGATTCGGTCCCCTCCGAATCTGATGACAGTGTGTAGGGTCCCGTCGTCTAGTGGCCCAGGACGCCGCCCTCTCAAGGCGGTAGCGCCGGTTCGAATCCGGTCGGGACTACCACTGTCTCTCGCAAGGCTCCGTCGTCTAGTGGCCTAGGACGCCGCCCTCTCAAGGCGGTAGCGCCGGTTCGAATCCGGTCGGGGCTACATCGCGAACCCCGGAAGCAACCGCTTCCGGGGTTTTCGCATTTCCGGATTCCGTGAAATTCCCGCGCCCCCGTTCCGGGTCCCTCCTCCTGTTTCCGCGCGGATCGCCCTCCCCTGCGGGCAGACCCATCAAATACCGTGCAGGGTACGTGATCCGTACCCAGGTATGACCTCTCGCGATGGTGGAGCCCATGTCGACGACCCCTCAGACCCAGCCGACGATCTCGCGGACCCACTCGTGGACGCCACCGGCGTTCCCCGCCGAACTGGCGGAACTGTCGGGCCTGGAGTTCCTGGAACGGCTGGTCGACGGCCGCATCCCGCCGCCGCCGATCGCGGGCACGCTCGGTTTCCGGATAACCCACGTCGAGCGCGGCCTGGCGGTCTTCGTGGGGGAGACCGGCGAGCACCTCTACAACCCGCTGGGAAGCGTGCACGGCGGCTATCTCGCCACCCTGCTCGACTCGGCCCTCGGGTGCGCGATCATGACAGAGCTGCCGCCCGGTAAGGCGTACACGACCGTCCAGCTCGGGGTGAACATGGTCCGGCCGGTCTACGCGAACACCGGGCCGCTGCGCTGCGAGGCCAGGACCCTGCACGTCGGCCGGACCGTCGCCACCTCGGAGGCGCGGATCGTGGGTGAGGGCAACGGCAAGCTGTACGCCCACGCCACCACGACCTGCGCCGTCTTCCCGCTGGGCTGATCCGTCCCGGCCGCCTCCAGCCGCCTCTGGCGGTTCCCCGGCAGGAGCCGGGGCCCGCCCCGGAGCCGGTCGCCCGGGCTCCGGAGCGGGACCCGACGGCTAGTTCTGCCCCGAACGGGCCTTGAACAGGGCCCGCTTGGCGGCCTTGCCCACCTGCTTGTCGGGGTGGGCCTTGCCGATCGCCTCCAGCAGCTCCTCAAGGTGCGGGTGCGGCACCTTCCAGATCACCTCGAGCAGGCTGACCAGGTTCGGCACGTTGCCGATGTCGTCGAGGCTGCTGACGAACTCCGGGCGGCCGAGGCCGGCGGAGATGGTCAGCATGTCGAGGATCAGCCAGTGGGTGTCGGCCTGGGTGGGCGTGGGAGCGTCCTCGACGCCCAGCTGGGCCAGGTGGGTGGCCGCGTACGGGCGCAGGGACGGCTCGTCGAGGGCCTCCCGCCACGCGGGCACGGCCACGTCGCCGAGCGAGCCGACCATGCTGGCCGCCTGGACCCGGATCAGCGCGTCCGCGTCGTCCTCGGCGGCGGCCTCCAGCAGGTCCCTGGCGGCCTGCTCGGGGGCGCGCAGCTCCATCCAGGCCGCGAACTCGGCGTCCGCCTCCTCCTCGGGAAGCTCGGCGCCGAAGGAGAGCAGGTCGAGGGCCGTCATCGCGTCGATGGCGGGCCGGGCGTCCAGCTCGATGTCGGCGTCGTCCACGAGGTGGACCACGCCCTCCATGCCGAGCGGCGTCAGCCGCACCTGGTCGTGCTCGACCTCGACCATGCCGTATCCGGCCAGCCAGTCGAGCACGGGGTTGAGCGGGTCGCCGTACTGCGCGGTGGCGGCGGCCCAGGCCTCGGCGCCCAGGTCGTCGTACTCGGCGGCGGCCTCGGCCAGCTCGGTGCGGAGCTCGGCCAGCGGCTTGGAACCCGTCGCCAGCAGCACCCGGACCAGCAGCGCCCTGGTCAGCCCGGACAGGGCGATCGTGGCCTCCTCGTCCTCCAGCTCGGGGTCGCCGTAGTCGATGGAGTGCAGTCCCGCCATCCACGCGTCGAGGGCGTCGTCGTCCTCCTCGAAGGGCCACTCCGCGGTGTCGGCGTCGACGCTGACGGTGTCCTCCCCCTCGGGCTGGAGGAAGTCGAGGTCGATCGCGAGGTTCCAGATGTTCCAGAGGGCGGGGACGGAGTCGGCCAGCGACGCGCCGTCCTTCTCGGGGATCGGAAGCCCCAGGACCGCCAGGGCCTCGACGATCTCGGCGTCGTCCAGCAGGTTCGTCTCGCCCACCCGGCGCTCGGACCCGACCCAGACCGCGAGGTCGCGGGCCTTGGCGATCAGGGTCGTCCCGCGGGTGGCCGCGGCCAGCTCGCTGTCCGGGCGGAGCCGGATCGTCGGCAGCTCGGAGAGCTCGTCGGCGAACGGCTCGAAGTCGCCGAGCCCCTCGGACTCCTCCTCGTCGTACTCCTCGTCCTCGTCGTCCTCGACGACGAGATCCTCCATGGCGTCGACGAAGTCGTCCTCGAGGCGGTCGAGCTCGGCGAGCAGATCGTCCAGCGAGGCGGAGCCCTTGGCCAGGCGGTCGGACTCCGACAGGAAGGTCAGGTAGGCGCGGATCGCGGGCACCATGCCGTCGGCGGCGGCGTCAGGGTCCTCGACGACCTGTGGCATCCGATCGAGGAGCACCGTGCGCAGGTCGGACTGCTTCCACCGGCCGACGTCGTCGGAGGCGATCAGGCGGTGCCACAGTGCGACAGAGCCGACCAGATTGGAATCGCTGCCGGGCGCGTTCTCACGCGCCCAGAGGATGAAGTTTTGGAGCAGGGGACGCAGTTCAGCCGCGGCTGCCTCGATGCGATCTGTCACCTTCCCAGCCTAGGGGGCAGCAGGGGTGCTCGCCTCCTCATATCGCCCTCAGGCCGGCCGATGTCAACCGGCGCGGCCCTTCGGCCAGGTGATCCGGCCGCCGAAGTCCGGCACCGCCGTCCGGCCCGGCGGCCCGCTCGTCACCGGCCGGGTGGTCCTCCGGCGCTGCGGGCCGCTCGCCGCGACGTGGCCGCTCGCCGTCGGCCGGCCGCCAACCGGCCCCGGCCGGTCCTCAGTTGGCGCGGCGCATCGATTCGGTGATCCGCTCGGCGGCGGTGACCACGGGGGCGGCGTGGAGGCGGCCGGGGGTGCGGGTCAGGCGCTCGATCGGGCCGGAGACCGACACCGCGGCGACCACCTTGCCACCCGCGCCCCTGATCGGCGCCGAGACGCTGGCCACGCCCTGCTCGCGCTCGCCGACGCTGTGGGCCCAGCCCCTGCGCCGCACGCTCGCCAGCGTGGCCGCGGTGAACTTGGCCCCGCGCAGGCCCCGGTGCAGGCGGTCGGGCTCCTCCCAGGCGAGCAGGATCTGCGCCGCGGAACCGGCGAGCATCGGCAGCGCCGAGCCGACCGGCACGGTGTCGCGCAGCCCGCTGGCGCGCTCGGCGGCGGCCACGCAGACCCGCTCGTCACCCTGGCGACGGTAAAGTTGCGCGCTTTCTCCGGTCATGTCCCTGAGCTGGGTGAGGATCGGGGAGGCGACGGCCAGCAACCGGTCCTCGCCGGCGGCCGTGGACAACTCGGACAGGCGTGGGCCCAGCACGAACCGGCCCTGTGTGTCGCGGGAGACGATCCGGTGATGTTCCAGCGCGACGGCCAGCCGATGGGCCGTGGGCCGTGCCAGGCCGGTGGCCTGAACGAGCTGTGCGAGGGACGCCGGGCCTGCTTCGAGGGCATTGAGCACGAGGACGGCCTTGTCGAGTACGCCGACTCCGCTAGAGTTGTCCATACACCGATACTGCCGTCTCGACATATGAGAAAGCAAGTGGGAGTGGGACAGCCGATCGCAAGGAGGCGACATGGGCCGCACGCTCGCGGAGAAGGTATGGGAGCAGCACGTCGTGCGACGTGCCGAAGGAGAACCCGACCTGCTCTACATCGACCTGCACCTCATCCACGAGGTCACGAGCCCGCAGGCGTTCGACGGCCTGCGCCTGGCCAATCGCCCCATCCGGCGGCCCGAGCTCACCATCGCCACCGAGGACCACAACGTCCCGACCGTACGCGGTCCCATCGACGACCCGGTGTCGCGGGTGCAGGTCGAGACGCTGCGCAAGAACTGCGCGGAGTTCGGCGTCCGGCTCTATCCGATGGGCGACGCGGGCCAGGGCGTGGTCCACATCATCGGCCCGCAGTTCGGCCTCACCCAGCCCGGCATGACGATCGTGTGTGGTGATTCTCACACCTCCACCCACGGCGCCTTCGGCGGCATCGCGTTCGGTATCGGCACCTCCGAGGTCGAGCACGTGCTGGCCACCCAGACGCTGCCCGCCTACCGGCCGAAGACGATGGCCATCGAGGTCTCCGGCGAGCTGCCGCCCGGCGTCACGGCCAAGGACCTGATCCTGGCGATCATCGCCAAGATCGGTACCGGCGGCGGCCAGGGATACATCGTCGAGTACCGCGGCGAGGCCGTCCGCAAGCTCTCCATGGAGGGCCGGATGACCGTCTGCAACATGTCCATCGAGGCGGGCGCCCGCGCGGGCATGATCGCTCCGGACGAGACCACCTTCGAATACCTCAAGGGCCGTCCCCACGCGCCGTCCGGCGCGGACTGGGACGCCGCGGTCGCGTACTGGAAGTCGCTGGTGACCGACGAGGACGCCGTCTTCGACACCGTCGTGGAGATCGACGCCGCGACGCTGACCCCGTTCGTCACCTGGGGCACCAATCCTGGCCAGGGCGCCCCGCTGGGGACGTCCGTGCCGCGCCCCGAGGACACCGACGACCCGGCCGCCGCCGCCCGCGCCCTGGAGTACATGGGCCTGACCGCGGGCACCCCGCTGCGCGAGGTCCAGGTCGACACGGTCTTCGTGGGCTCCTGCACCAACGGGCGCCTGGAGGACCTGCGCGCCGTGGCCGACGTGCTGCGCGGGCGCCAGGTCGTCACGCGCACGCTGATCGTGCCCGGCTCGATGCTGGTCAAGCTCCAGGCCGAGCAGGAGGGGCTGCACGAGGTCTTCAAGGAGGCGGGCGCCGAATGGCGCGAGGCCGGCTGTTCCATGTGCCTGGGCATGAACCCCGACACCCTCGCCCCCGGCGAGCGCAGCGCCTCGACCTCCAACCGCAACTTCGAGGGACGCCAGGGCAAGGGCGGCCGTACGCACCTCGTGTCCCCGCAGGTCGCCGCCGCGACCGCCGTCACCGGCAAACTCACCGCGCCCGCCGACCTGTAAGGAGTCCTCGAGATGGAAGCGTTCGTCACCCACACCGGCCGGGCCGTGCCGCTGCGCCGCAGCAACGTCGACACCGACCAGATCATCCCCGCCGTCTGGCTCAAGCAGGTCAGCCGGACCGGTTTCGAGAAGGGGCTGTTCTCCGCCTGGCGCGAGGACCCCGGCTTCGTGCTGAACAACCCCGCCCACGAGGGCGCCACGATCCTGCTCGCCGGACCCGACTTCGGCACCGGCTCCTCCCGCGAGCACGCGGTCTGGGCGCTGCAGCAGTACGGTTTCCGCGTCGTGATCGCGGCCCGCTTCGGGGATATCTTCCGTAATAACTCCACCAAGATGGGTCTGCTCCCGGTCGTCCTGCCGGGCGAGATCGTCGAGGCCCTGCAGAGCGCGGTGGAGGCGGATCCCACGCTGGAGATCACCGTCGACCTGGGAGAACGCCAGGTCCGCTGGGGCGGCGAGGTCGCCGCGTTCGAGATCGACGACTACACGCGCTGGCGGCTCACGGAGGGCCTGGACGACATCGGGCTGACCCTGCGCAACGCCGACGCCATAGGGGCATACGAGAATGGTCGGCAGCCATGGCTGCCGACGACCGTCTGACGAGTTCAGAACACGAGCTGGCGTGGCGGTTGCGCGAGGCGCACCGCCGCGTCCGGTCCCTGCCCGTGCCCGACGAGGAGAAAAAACGTCTCGCGCGGCGCCTTCTGGCCATCTGCGATTTGGCCAAACGCGACCTCGAACACGCCGCCGGGCGTCTTGATTTGTTCCTTCTCAGCATTGATGTCGTGGTTTCAGATACGCCAAGCACTGGAAACATTGCGGAAGGTGATTGAGTCATACGGCTCCGTCCCCTAATTTCAAGCGGGCAAGGGGTTTCTCATCGTGATCGTTGATGAGAGATCTGTGATGAGACCCCTCGCCGTGACAAATCGGGTGAGACGGGTTTTCTGCCTCGTGACCCACTCCCGGACATCGGTAAGCAGGGGGAGCAACCTTATGAACAAAAAGGAACTCGTCGACGCCATCGCGGATCGGGTGGGCGACAAGAAGACGGCCACCGAGGCCGTGAACGCGGTGCTCGACGCCATCCAGACCGCCGTCGCGAATGGCGACAAGGTCTCGATCACGGGGTTCGGTGCTTTCGAGATGGTGCACAAGCCGGCCCGCACCGCCCGCAACCCCTCGACGGGGGCCGAGATTCGCGTCGCCGAGAGCTGGGGGCCGAAGTTCCGGCCGGGCTCCGACTTCAAGGAACTCGTCAACACCGGCGGCAAGAAGGCGTCCAAGAAGCGGTAGGCCTCGGGCACAGGCGCCCGGACTCCCCCGACGGGAGGCCGGGCGTCCGGCTTTCCCGGCGTTCTCCCAGGTCGACGGTGATCTCCAGCGTGGGATCCGCCTCCACCGCGCTCTGCAGGGCCTCGACGATCTCGCCCGGCGAGGCCGCTCACCCGAGGAGCTCCCCGGGGCGTGCCCGGCGCCGTCCGGGGCCGCCTGTCCGGGAACGGGGCGTCTATTCGGGAACGGGGAAGGTCGAGAGGGTGACGTAGGTGACGTCGTCGCCGTCCATGACGAGGTTGACCCGCTGGCCGGACCTGAGCAGTCGCAGCGGCCCCGCGTCGAACGCCGCCGCCTCGAACGGGATCTCTGTCCCGTCGTCCAGGAAGACCGACCCCGATCGGGTCGCCGGGTCGAAGTTCCGTACCGTCGCCTGCACCCGCCCAGCCTAACTCCCGCCCGGGCGCCCGTCCCGCGCCCGCCGCCCTCGTCTCATTCGCGGTCCGTCTCCCGCGCGCCGTCCCCGTCCGCGGGGTCCCGCCCTCCGTCCGGGCCCGACGCCGAGATCTTTCTCGCCATCGCCAGCGTGCGGGGGCCGACGCCGAGGGTCAGCGCCAGGCGCAGGTCGTCCGGGGTGTCCACGTCGTGGCGGACCGACTCCACTCCGTCCACGCAGAGCTCCTTGGCGCCGCGCCGCAGGTGCCGGTCCCGCGACTCGCCGCCGAACCCCGGCGTGAACGGCACCCCCGGCCGTACGCCGTAGAAGGTCGTGCCGATCTCGGCGGCGTCGGGCAGGAACATCTGGCCGAACTCCGCGGCGGCGGTCAGCACGCGGGCCAGCTCCGCGGGGCGGAGGGCGGGGAGGTCGGCCTGGAGGGCGCCGACGGGGTCGCCGGGCGCCAGCCGCACCGCCTCGAGAGCGCCGTGCCGCAGGGCGGCGTTCAGTCCCTCCTCCGGGTCGCCGACCACGTGCGCGCCGACCTCGCCGAGCGCCTTCGCGGCCACAGGGTCGCCCGTCACCACGATCACCCGCGCGACGAGCGCGCAGCTCAGCGCCGCCTCGACGGTGTCGCAGGCGATCGCCACGGCCAGCGCGGCCCGGTGCGGGCCCGCCGCGGCCGACAGACGGGTCTTGGCGGCGACCAGCGTCTTGACCGGGACGACGAGGGTCCAGCCCGAGCTCTCCGAAGCAGACATAGCCTTAAGCATCCCGCCTCGACATCCCCGGGAGCCAACCGGGAGACTTGGGGCGCATCCCGCTCATATGGAGGAGCTCATGAGACGCCCCGGATGGCCTTCGCGATTCTGGGTGGCCTTCGCCGTCACGATCGTCAAGCCGATCTCGTGGCTCCTGGTCAAGAAGGACTGGCGTCGCAGCGACCGCCTGCCCAGGACGGGCGGGATCATCATGGTGACCAACCACCTGTCGTGGCTGGACCCCATCCTCGTCGCGCACTTCCTCTACAACCACGGCCGCTGGCCGGTGATCCTCGCCAAGTCGGGTCTCTTCTCGGTGCCGCTGGTCGGCCCCCTGGTGAGGGCGCTGCAGGCCATCCCGGTCTACCGGGGAAGCGCCGACGCGGCGCGCTCGCTGGAGGAGTCGCGGCGGCGGCTCGCCGCCGGGGCGTGCGTGATGTTCTACCCGGAGGGCACCTGCACCCGCGACCCGGACTTCTGGCCGATGGAGGGCAAGACCGGCGCGGCCAGGCTCGCGCTGGCCACCGGCGCGACGGTGATCCCCGTCGCCCACTGGGGAGCCCAGGAGATCCTGCCGTACGGCGCCAGGAGGCCCCGCCTGCTGCCGCGCAAGACCTTCCGCGTGCAGACGGGACCGCCGGTCGACCTGTCGAAGTACGCGGGCCACGAGGGACAGCCGGTCTCCGCCGAGGTCCTGCGCGAGGCGACCGCCGACATCATGGCGGCCATCACGGCCCAGCTGGCCGAGATCCGCGGGGAGAAGGCACCCGAGACGCCGTTCAGGCGACCGTCCGACAACTGACTTCGGCGTACGGTGTTGACATCCTCCCCTCCCCGAAGGGAGGGGATTCCCACGGTCGCCCGTGAGAGTTCCCGATTCACCGCCGGTCGCCCGCCAGGAGAAATTCCTTGAGGTTCCACAGCAGTTCCACAGGCGTCCCGCCTCTCCGCCGGCCAGGCGGCGAGGACGTCGTCGACCACACCCGCGGTGGTCCGGTCGCCGCCACCGCCGGGCGCGGCACCGCGCCGCGTTCCCTCCCCCGCCCGGAGGCGGGGGTTCCCACGCCCGAGGAGAACCGATGACCAAGGCGGCCGTGTTCGGCACGGGCTCGTGGGGGACGACCTTCGGAATGATCCTCGCCGGGGCGGGCACCCGGACGACGCTGTGGGGACGCAAGCCGGAGATCGTCGAGGCGATCGACCGGCGGCACGAGAACCCCGACTACCTGCCGGGCGCGGTGCTGCCCGAGACGCTGCGCGCCACCACCGACCCCGCCGAGGCCCTCGAAGGCGCCGACTTCGTGGTGCTCGCGGTGCCTTCCCAGACCCTGAGGGAGAACCTGACCCGCTGGAAGCCGCACCTGCCGCCCGACGCGGTGCTGGTCAGCCTGATGAAGGGCATCGAGCTGGGCACCACCAAGCGGATGAGCGAGGTGATCTGCGAGGTCGCCGAGGTGCCCCAGGAACGGGTCGCGGTGGTGTCCGGCCCCAACCTGGCCGGCGAGATCGTCAGGGGCCAGCCGGCCGCCACCGTGGTCGCCTGCACGGACGAGCGGGCGATGGAGCGCCTCCAGGCGGCCTGCTACCTGCCGCCCTGGTTCCGCCCGTACACCAACCCCGACGTCATCGGGGTCGAGCTCGGCGGGGCCGTCAAGAACGTGATCGCCCTGGCGGTCGGCATCTCGGCGGGGATGGGGCTCGGCGACAACGTCGGGGCGATGCTGATGACGCGCGGGCTGGCCGAGATCTCCCGGCTGGGCGCGGTGCTCGGCGCCGACCCGCACACCTTCGCGGGCCTCGCGGGTATGGGCGATCTTGTGGCGACCTGTGTGTCCCCATTGTCGCGGAACCGTACTTTCGGGGAGAATCTCGGGCGAGGTATGACGCTGGACGAGGTCATCGCCGCGACGAAACAGACCGCCGAGGGGGTCAAATCCTGCGAGTCGGTGCTCGAACTGGCCAGAAAGCACGACGTGGAGATGCCGATCACCGAGGTGGTGGTGGCCGTCGTCCACGACGCGATGCCCCCCAGCGAGGCCGGGGTGCTCCTGATGTCGCGGACTCCCAAGGCGGAACGGTACGGCCTGTGAACGGACAGCGTGGTCGATGAACAGACGGATGCGCAGACGCAAGGGCGAGAACACCCGGTCGGTGCACCTGCCCGCTCCCGAGACGCCCCGGCAGCCCCCTCTCGGCCTTCCCGTGTGGCGCAGTTCCGCGTGGGGCTTCGGTGACTCCGCCGAGTACGCCGAGGTGTTCGACGAGAAGAGTTCCGGCTACGCCTACGGCCGGATCGACAACCCCACCACCGCCGCCTTCGCCGCGGCGGTGGCCTCCCTGGAGGGCGCCGCGGCGCCCGAGGACGTGGCGGGGCAGGCGTTCGCCTCGGGGATGGCCGCCGTCAACGCCGTCCTGATGACGTTCCTGCGCGCGGGCGCGCACATCGTGGCCCCCGCCCCGCTGTACGGCGGGACCCACTCGCTGATCACGAACGTGCTGGCCAGGTTCGGGGTCGACGCAGACTTCGTCGGCTACGGTGAGCTGGCCAGGGTGCAGGCGGCGATCAAACCCAACACGAAGATCATCTACGCGGAGACGCTGTCCAACCCCACCATGGCCGTCTCCGACATCCGGGGCCTCTACCGGATCGCCCGCGCCGCGGGGGCGCTGCTGGTGGTCGACTCGACCTTCGCCACCCCGATCGTGTGCCGCCCCCTCGAACACGGCGCCGACCTGGTGATCCACTCCGCGACCAAGTATCTCGGCGGTCACGACGACTGCGCCGGGGGCGTGGCGGTCGGCCGCCCCGACCTGATCGCCCAGCTGCGCGAGGTCAGGATCGACACCGGGGGCACCCTGTCTCCCGACGACGCGTTCCTGCTCCGCCGGGGGCTGGAGACCCTGCCGCTGCGGGTCCGCCGGATGTGCTCCACCGCGATGGTCTTCGCCGCCGCCGTGGCCAAGCACCCCGCCGTACGCCGGGTCGACTACCCGGGGCTGCCGGGACACCCCGGTCACCAGCTCGCCAGGCACCTGTTCGACTCCGGTCCCGAGGGCACGAGATACGGCGCCTGCGTGACGATCACCCCGCGCGGCGGCTACGACGCGGGAGTGGCCCTGGCCGACGCGCTCAAGCTCGTCTCGATCGCCACCTCCGCCGGAGGAACCCGCACCAAGGCCGCGCACGTGGCCTCGGCCGTCCACCGGCGGCCCGGTGAGGAACCGGGGACCGACGCGGCGGCGGTCAGGTTCTCCATCGGGCTGGAGGACGCCGAGGATCTCATCATGGACGTCACCCAGGCCCTCGACTCACTACCCGCATCGGGTAGGTAGGCGCGTCCAACAGGCGGATTGCCCCCTAACAGGGGGTACATTCGGTCATCATGAGTGAGCAGCACGAACCTCTACCGAGGGTCGCCGTCGTCTTCGGCGGTCGCAATTCCGAGCACGCCGTCTCCATTCTCGGGGCGGGAAGCGTGCTGGGGGCCATCGACAGATCCAAGTACGAGGTGGTCCCCATCGGGATCGCCACGGACGGCCGGTGGGTGCTCGCCTCCGGGGAGCAGCGCTACGAGATCGAGAGCGGTGAGCTGCCCGCCGTCGACGCGGCGGGCGCGACGCTGGCGCTGGCCTCCGGCGGCGGCTCGCTGGTGGCGTACGACCCCGGCAGCATCCCCGTCGAGCTCGGCCAGGTCGACGTCGTCTTCCCCGTGATGCACGGCCCCTTCGCCGAGGACGGCACGATCCAGGGACTGCTGGAGATGGCCGGGGTCCGCTACGTCGGCTCCGGGGTGCTGGCCAGCTCGGTCGGCATGGACAAGGCGTACATGAAGCTGGTCCTCGCCGCCGCCGGCCTGCCCGTCGGCCCGTACGTCGTGATCCGCGACCGCGACTGGCGGACCGACCGCGGCCGGGTCCTCAAGGAGGTCCAGGAGCTCGGCTGGCCGGTCTTCGTCAAGCCCGCGCGCGCCGGGTCCAGCCAGGGCATCTCCAAGGCCGCCACCCTGGAGGAGCTGGAGCGGGCCATCGAGTTCGCCCGCGAGCACGACCCCAAGGTGCTGGTCGAGGCCGCCGTCACGGGCCGCGAGATCGAGTGCGCGGTGCTGGAGTCGCCGGGCGACGAGGCGCCCAGGGCCAGCCTGCCCGGAGAGGTGCTGGTCCACGGCGACCACGAGTTCTTCGACTTCGAGGCCAAGTACATCGGAAGCGACATGTCCCTGTCCGTGCCCGCCGACATCCCCCAGGAGACGGCCGAGGAGCTGCGGGCGATGGCCGTCCGCGCCTTCGAGGCGCTGGGCTGCGAGGGCCTGTCACGGGTCGACTTCTTCTACACCCCCGACGGACGGCTGATCGTCAACGAGATCAACACCATGCCGGGCTTCACCGCGATGTCGGTGGCGCCGCAGCTGTGGGCCGCCACCGGGGTGCCCTACGCCGAGCTGGTCGACCGGCTGATCCGGCTCGCGCTCGGACGCTCACCCGGTCTGCGGTAGGGCGCTCTTGATGGGGGCCGCGAGAGCGACCAGCACGTTCTGCGGGATGTGCTCCCGCGCGATCGTCACCTCGACGTAGGCCTCCCTGCCGATCGCGGTGAACAGCGTCGGCCTGGCCGGGTCGGCGTACCACGCCACCCCGTCGATCTCGGGCACCTGGTCGGTCGGCGACATCGTCACCGGTCGCGGCACCCCGCAGCGCAGGGCGATGCGAGCCTCCCCCCACACGGCGACGTAGGGGGAGGCTGGAGTGGACTCCGTCCGGGCCGCGCCGTCGAGTTTCCCCGGAAGCCGCTCGGCGAGCGCCCGGCACGCGGCGGCGGCGGGCCCCTCGGGGACCGGCGGCTCGACCCGGACGGCGCCGCCGCATCCCACCAGGATCAGCAGGGCGCAGGCGCACCCCGCCCGGCGGGCGAACCGCAGTGACATGTCACGTTCCAGACGATCGGATACGGATTCGAGGACCCGCGTGTGAGTCCGGGCACGAATTCACACGCGGGCTCGGACGCGGGCTAGATGTGGACGATGGGGCACGTCAGCGTACGCGTGATCCCTTCCACGCCCTGGATCTGCGCCACCACGAGCTTCCCCAGCTCGTCGACGTTGCGGGCCTCGGCGCGCACGATCACGTCGTACGGTCCCGTGACGTCCTCGGCCTGCGTGACACCCGAGATGCCGGAGATCGCCGAAGCCACGCTCGCGGCCTTGCCGACCTCGGTCTGGATGAGGATATAGGCCTGCACCATAACGACCTCCCGGGCGATTGGATCAGTGCCGAAGGGCCACCGTACCCTGTGATGAACAGGAGGTGTGTCATCACAGTCGGAGATCTCGGCGAATTCGGGGTTGTTGCACGTATTGCCGGACGTTTGCCACAAGGTAGGACCGTATTGCTCGGCCCCGGGGACGACGCCGCGGTGGTGAGCGCTCCCGACGGGCGGGTCGTCGTGACGACTGACCTGTTGATTGAGGGTAGGCACTTCCGGCGCGATTGGTCCAGTGGCTACGACATCGGCCGCAAGGCCGCGGCGCAGAACCTCTCCGACGTCGTGGCGATGGGGGCAGACCCCACCGGCCTCGTGGTCGGCCTCGGGATACCCGCCGACGCCACCACCGGCTGGCTGGACGATCTCACCGACGGCTTCCGCGACGAGTGCGACCTCGTCGGAGCCAGCGTGGCGGGCGGTGACATCACCCGCAGCGACCTCGTCGTGATCGCCGTCACCGCTCTGGGCGACCTGGGCGGCCGGGCACCCGTCACGCGGTCGGGAGCCCGCCCGGGCGACGTGGTCGCCGTCGCGGGCCGCCTCGGGCACGCCGCCGCCGGGCTCGCGCTGCTCCGCGCGGGCCTGTCCGGGCCGGTGGAGCTGATCGAGGCCCACCGCCGCCCGTGCCCGCCCTACGCGCGCGGTCCGGAGGCCGCCGGGCTCGGCGCGACGGCCATGCTCGACGTGAGCGACGGCCTGCTGCAGGATCTCGGCCATGTGGCCGCGGCAGCCGGGGTCGCGCTCGTCCTCGACCCTGAGGCGTTCACCCTCCCCCCGGCGATGCGAGAGGCCGCCCGGCTGCTCGGCGTCGATCCGCTGGAGTGGGTGTTCTCCGGCGGCGACGACCACGCGCTCGCCGCGACCTTCCCGGCCCACGTACGGCTCCCGGAGGGCTGGAGCGTGGCGGGTCACGTCGTCGAGGGGGAAGGCGTGCAGGTCAAGGGCCTTTCACTCGACCGTGGAGGCTGGGACCACTTCCGGGAGTGATCCTTACCACTTCCTGCGACATCTGTGAAAATTGCGACAAACGTTTACCTAACTGGTATGAAGATGGGCGGTCGAGATTCCCTTCGAGAAAGGGGCCATATGGGCCGCCACGGTGGAACCGGGGAAGAGGCTTCCCCGAACCGGGGTAAACGCGAGCCGGAGTTCGCTCGGGAACCAGGTCGGGAGGACGAGCCGATCGGGCGCCGGCTCCGTCCCGAGGAGTCGGTGACCACCGAGACCCGGACGGGTTTTCTGGGCTCGGGATGGAGCTCGGAGTCCGAGCTGTCCGACTCGTCCAAGGAGTCCACCCGGTTCGACCCGTGGCCCGAGGACGAGGAGCGGCCCGGCGGGCGGATCAGGAAGACGGTGCTGATCGTCGCCGCGGTGGCCGTGGTGCTCGGCGGGACCGTGGTCGGCGTCCGGGCACTGGCCGGCTCCGGGAGCCCCGCCGACTGCCCGCCCGCCGGTTGCGTCACGGCGGCGTCGAACCAGCCGGTGCCGGAGACCGACACCGCCGACGAGCCCGCGGCGGAGGAGCCCTCGCAGGAGCCGGCGCCGGACGACGAGCCCTCGGAGCCGGGCGACGAGACGCCGCGGCCGGGTGACGGGAGGACGAGGTCCACCCCGGCCCCCGACCGCACCTCCACCCGTGGCGGAGGCGAGGGCACCTCCACCCCCCGGCCCACACCGACGCGGAAGGCCACCCGCGCGCCGGCCGACACCGACGACTCGTCGCCTTCCGAGGAGTCCGCCGACGAGCCCGAGCCCAGTTTCACCCCCGACACCCCCCAGCCCCTCGTCGCCGGTGACCGTACGCCGGCTCCCGAGCAGTCCCCGAGCAGCGCCGGGCCCGACCCCGTGCCCAGCGAGACGGCCTTCAGCGCGGCCCCGCTCGCCGGGGGAGCCGCGATCACGGTCGGCGCGGACATCGTGAGGGAGAGATCGCGCACCTACACCGTCGAGCTCGTGGTCGCCGCGAACGAGAGCGTCGAGCGGCTCAAGGTGAGCGTGCCGGTCAGCGGGGAGGTCACCTCGGTGAGCGGAGCCGACTGGGAACAGGTCGGCGACAGCCTGCTGATCGAGTCACCGGAGGGTCTGGGGGTCGACGAGGAGCTCGTCGTCACCTTCACCGCGAGCGGTGACGCGGAGATCCCGCAGAGCTGCCACAGCGACCAGGGAGAGTGCGCCGTCGCCTGACCCGGTGGCCGTTTCGGCCCACGGGAGCGGGGCGGGAGACCCGGCGTCCGGGAACGGCGGGAAGCCGGGGGAGCGCGTCGCGGGCCGGAGCGGAGCTGGTTGGATGGGGAACATGACCGTTCTGACCCCCCCTCGCGTGCTGACCGTCGCCGGCTCCGACTCCGGAGGCGGTGCGGGAGTCCAGGCCGACCTGAAGACCATGCTCGCCCTCGGCGTGCACGGCATGAGTGTGATCGCCGCGGTGACCGCCCAGAACTCGGTCGGCGTGCAGGGCTACTGGGAGCTTCCCCCGGAGGCGGTACGGGCCCAGCTCGACTCGGTGCTCGGTGACATCGGGGCCCAGGCGGTCAAGACCGGCATGCTCGCCTCACCGGTACTGGTGGAGACGGTGGCCGAGGTCCTGGCGGGGCTGGACGTGCCCGTCGTGGTCGATCCCGTCGGGGTCTCCAAGCACGGCGACGCGCTCCTCGCCCCCGAGGCGGTGGAGACGGTGAAGAGGCGCCTGCTGCCCACCGCCACGGTGGTCACCCCCAACCTGTGGGAGGTCCTGCAGCTCACCGGGGTGAAGGTCGAGGACGAGCCCGACCTGCGCCGGGCCGCAGACGCGATCCTGGAGCTCGGGCCCGCGTGGGCGCTCGTCAAGGGGGGTCACCTGCCGGGTGCGCCGGTCGACCTGCTTACCGACGGCACGCGCGAGTTCCGTTTCACCGCGGAGCGCCACGACAACCGGCACACCCACGGCACGGGCTGCACCCTGGCCTCCGCGATCGCCTCCTACCTCGCCCTCGGCGAGGACGTCCCGCCCGCCGTGGAGAAGGCGAAGGCGTACGTCACCGGCGCGATCGCGCACGGCTTCCCCCTGGGGGAGGGCATCGGCCCCGTCGACCACGCCTGGCGCCTGCGCGTCTCCTGAGCCGCGCCCCGGCGGGACGGCTTCCCGAACGGGACGGCCTCCCCGGACAGGAAGCCGGACGGGACGAAAGCCGCCGGGAACGACGAAGCCCGCCGCCCCTTCGAGGGGACGGCGGGCTTCGCGAAGGTCTGGCTAGCGGGTGACCTTGCCGGCCTTGATGCAGGAGGTGCACACGTTCAGCCGCTTCGGCGTGCCGTTCACCACTGCGCGCACGGGCTGGATGTTCGGGTTCCAGCGGCGGCGGGTGCGGCGGTGCGAGTGGGAGACGTTGTTGCCGAAGGTCGGCTTCTTAGCGCAAACGTCGCAGACGGAAGCCACGGTTCGCTCCTTATATCAGTCGAGAGGCTCGATCCGCCGCACTGGCGGCGGTCATCGGGCACGCCGGGACGACCGGCTGGCCACACGAGGATATCCGATGTCCGGCCCCGCGGCGAACGCGAGCCGCCGTGAACGGTCGAACGGGGATAATCTCCGGAGGCAACCGTAGCGCATTCCGGGACACGCCACGGCGGGTCCCGCCGGAGAGCCGGGCGGGGCAGCGGAGCCGAGAGCGGACCGGGAGACGCCCGGAGCCCGGTGAGGGCGTCCGGCGGGCGCGAGCAGGAGCCGGGGAGCAGGAGGGCAGGGATGCTGCAGGTTCTCGACCCGCTCGCGGTGCGCAGATGGTCGCGGCTGGCCGCCGAGACGCTCGGAAGGGCGCGCGAGGAGATCGACGCGCTCAACGTCTTTCCCGTGCCCGACGGCGACACCGGCACCAACCTGCACCTGACCATGCTCTCCGCCGCCGAGGCGCTCGACGGGCTGCCCGACGACGCCGGGGCCGAGGCCACCTGGCGGACGTTCGCGCAGGGGGCGCTGCTCGGCGCCCGCGGCAACTCGGGGGTGATCGTCAGCCAGGCGCTGCGCGGCCTCGCCGAGGTGCTCAGGGAGGCCGAGGGGCGCGGCGCCGACCTCGGACGAGGCCTGGTCAGGGCCGCCGAGCTGGCCCGCGCCGCGGTGTCCAGGCCGGTCGAGGGCACGATCCTGAGCGTCCTGGCGGCCGTGGCCGCGGCGGTCCGCGACGGGCGGGAGGATCTCGCCTCGGTCGCGAGGAGGGCGGCGGGGGAGGCGCGCTCCGCGCTCGGCCGCACCACGGGGCAGCTCGACGTGCTGGCCCGCGGCGGGGTGGTCGACGCGGGCGGGGCGGGCCTGACGATCATCCTGGAGAGCCTCGCCGCCGTCGTCACCGACTCCTACACCGGCCGGGTGGACATCCCCGCCCCGGCACACCGGATCGTCCCGGAGACCCCCCGGGAAGCCCGGGAGGGCGGGGAGGGACCCGGCTACGAGGTCATGTACCTGCTGGACGCCGGCGAGGAAGAGGTCGCCGCGCTGCGGGAGGAGCTCGACGCGCTCGGCGACTCGCTGGTGGTCGTGGGCGGGGACGGCCTGTGGAACGTCCACGTCCACGTGGACGACGCGGGCGCGGCGATCGAGGCGGCGATGAGGTGGGGCCGTCCTCACCGGATCAAGGTGACGTACCTGGTCGCCTCGGGCAGGACCCATCCGGTCGCGCGGGGGAGGGGCGTGGTGGCCGTGGCCGCGGGGCCCGCGCTGGCGGCGGTGTTCGAGGAGGCGGGAGCCGTGGTCGTCCGGCGCGAGCCCGGCTCCAGCCCTCCGCTGGCGGCGGTGCTCGCCGCCGTCCGCGAGGCCGGGTCCGAGGTCGTGGTCCTGCCCAACGACAGCGACACGCGCGAGGTCGCGGCGGCCGCCGCGGAGATCGCGAGGGAGGAGGGCCTGGTGGTCGGCGTCCTCCCGACCAGGGCCTCGGTGCAGGGCCTGTCGGCGCTGGCCGTCCACGACCCGCTGCGCCGCTTCGACGACGACGTGGTCGCCATGACCGAGGCCGCCGCGCACACCCGCCACGGGCACGTGTGGGTGGCCGACCGCGAGGTCATGACGAGCGCGGGCCTGACCGTCCCCGGCGACGTCCTGGGGGTGGTCGACGGTGACGCCGCGCTGATCGGCACGGATCTGGCGGCGACCGCGCTGGAGGTCGTACGCCGCATGGTCTCCTCCAGCAGCGAGCTGGTGACCCTCCTGGAGGGCGCCGACGCCCCCGAGGGGCTCGCACGCGCCGTACAGGACCATCTGGCCGGGACCAGGCCGGACGTCGAGGTGGTCCGGTACGAGGGCGGGCAGGGCGGCTACCCGCTGCTGATCGGCGTGGAGTGAGCCGGTGCCGGACGGCCGGGTACGCCGTGGCTGGTGAAATCTGTCACCCGGGCACGGTAGAAAACGGGGGTGACGAGCTTCGACGAGCCGCTGGCGAAGGCGCTTGACCCCAAGACGGCCAAGCTGCTGGAGAGCGTTCTCGACCTGCGCACCGTCGGCGACCTGCTGCGGCACTACCCGCGGCGCTACGCCGAGCGGGGCGAGCTGACCGATCTCGACGACCTGCGGGTCGACGACCACGTCACCGTGGTGGGCGAGGTCACCAGGGCGATGCGCAGGCCGATGCGCAACAAGGGCGGCACCTGGCTGGAGGTCGAGGTCGTCGACGCCCGGGGCAGCAAGATCTACCTGTCGTTCTTCGGGAAGACGTCCCACATCGCGGAGACGCGGCTGAAGCCGGGCAGGCGCGGCATGTTCGCCGGGAAGGTCGGCGCCTTCGGCCAGGGCGAGAAACGCAGGTGGCAGCTCTCCCACCCCGAGTTCGAGATGATCGAGGAGAGCGAGACGGGCGCCGAGGAGTTCGCCGCCGCGCTCGTGCCGATCTACCCGGCGGGCAAGGACGTGACGCCCTGGGCCATCCGCAGGGCGCTGGGCGTCGTCCTCGACACGATGGGCGAGCTCGACGACTCCCTCCCCGCGGAGCTGCGCGCCCGCCACCGGCTTCCCGGCCTGTCGGAGGCGCTGCTGGCGATCCACCGCCCGCGCGACCACGCCGACGTGGCCAGGGCGCGCAAGCGGCTCAGGTTCGACGAGGCGTTCCTGCTCCAGGCGGTGCTGCTGCAGCGCCGGATGGCCGCGGCCTCCTGGCCCGCCACGCCCCGGCCCGCGATCTCCGGCGGGCTGCTCGCCGACTTCGACGGGCGGCTGCCGTTCGAGCTCACCGAGGGCCAGCGCGACGTGGGCGAGGAGATCTCGGCGGACCTGGCGCTGCCCCACCCCATGCACCGGCTGCTCCAGGGCGAGGTCGGCGCGGGCAAGACCGTCGTCGCGCTGCGGGCGATGCTCCAGGTGGTCGACGCCGGGGGACAGGCAGTGCTGCTGGCCCCCACCGAGGTGCTCGCCCAGCAGCACCACCGGTCGATCTCGGCCATGCTCGGGGACCTGGCCACCGGCGGCATGTTCGGCGGCACCGCGGTCGCCCTGCTGACCGGCTCGCTGGGCGCCGCGGCCCGCCGCTCGGCCATGCTCGACGCGGCCTCGGGCGCGGCGGGCATCGTCGTCGGCACCCACGCGGTCCTGCAGGAACGCGTCCAGTTCGCCGACCTCGGCCTGGTCGTGGTCGACGAGCAGCACCGGTTCGGCGTCGAGCAGCGCGACGCGCTCCGCGAGAAGGCCGGGGGCGGCCGTCCGCACGTGCTCGTCATGACCGCCACGCCCATCCCCCGCACCGTCGCCATGACGGTCTTCGGCGACCTCACGGTCTCCACGCTCTCCCAGCTGCCCTCGGGCCGTGCTCCGATCACCACGCACGTGGTCCCCGCCGCGGAGAAGCCGCACTTCCTCGACCGGGCCTGGACGCGGCTGCGCGAGGAGATCGAGCTGGGCCGCCAGGCCTACGTCGTGTGCCCGCGCATCGGCGACCTGGAGGGCGACGAGGGCGACATGTCGAAGGCCGACGACGAGCGCAGGCCGCCGCTGGCGGTGCTCGACGTGGCCGAGACGCTCGCGCAGGGGCCGCTGCACGGGCTTCGTACGGAGGTGCTCCACGGCAAGCTCCCGCCGGAGGAGAAGGAGGCGGTGATGAAGGCCTTCACCCGGGGAGAGATCGACGTGCTGGTGGCGACCACGGTCATCGAGGTCGGCGTCGACGTCCCCAACTCCTCGGTCATGGTCATCATGGACGCCGACCGGTTCGGCGTCTCCCAGCTCCACCAGCTCCGTGGCCGGGTCGGGCGCGGCGGCCTGCCCGGGCTGTGCCTGCTGGTGACCGACTCCCCGGGGGGCACGCCGGCGAGGGCGCGGCTCGACGCCGTGGCGGCCACCCTGGACGGCTTCGAGCTGTCCCGTGTCGACCTGGAGCAGCGCAGGGAGGGTGATGTGCTCGGTGTGGCCCAGTCGGGGCGCAGATCGTCACTGAAGATGCTCAGGCTCCTTCGCGACGAGGACGTCATCCACGCCGCGCGCCTGGACGCCGAGACCATGCTGGAGGCCGACCCCGAGCTGGCGAAGCATCCCGTGCTCCGCGCGGAGATCGACAGGCTTCTCGCGGACGAGCGCGCCGAGTACCTGGAGAAGACCTGACGGAACGAGGTCGCGAGGTGCCCGGCCGGAACGGCTGTCCGCGGTGCCCGGCGGGGATCTCGGTCCCGGTGCCCAACTGCGGGGACGGCCTCCCCCCGAATGCCGTCCCCGCTTGGGCCCACTCCCGGGTCAGGTGCCGAGAGCACCGGCGTGCGGAAGGGCTCACGATCACGCCGGTCGGCCTCCCCCTGGGTCACTTGGAGGCCGCAGGAATCATCATGCAAGGGACCGGCACCGGACGGAACGACCCTTACGCTTTCGTCGCCACTCCTTGCCCACTCTTGACCTAGATCACCTACCAGGACCCTTTTGACCTGCGGTTATGTGATGCGTCGCGACACGCCGGTGCTGCGCACGACGCCCTCGGGACGGGAGCGCGGACGGCGGCGGGACCGGCACTGAAACGGCACTGAGAGGATGGCCGGGTGAGCCGAGTCATCGCGGGAAGCGCAGGAGGACGGCGGCTGGCCGTGCCGCCGGGACGGGGGACACGCCCCACCAGCGACCGGGCCAGGGAGGGGATCTTCTCCACCGTGGGGTCGCTGATCGGCCCGCTGGAAGGGTGCCGGGTGCTCGACCTCTACGCGGGCTCCGGGGCGCTCGGGCTCGAGGCGCTCTCCCGGGGCGCCGGCCACGCGCTTCTCGTGGAGTCGGACGCCAGGGCGATCCGGACGATCAGGCAGAACGTGGCCTCGCTGGGCCTTCCGGGGGCGGAGGTCGCCGCCGACCGGGTGGAGCGGCTGCTCGCCAGAGGCCCCGGCGGCCCCGGGGACACCGGAACCACCGGGGAACCGTACGACCTCGTCCTCGCCGACCCGCCGTACGCGCTGGGCGCCGAGGAGGTGGAGACGGTGCTCGGGCTGCTGCGCGACCGGGGCTGGCTGGCCGAGGACGCGCTGGTCGCCGTGGAGCGGGAGAGCAGAGGCAAGGATCTGGTCTGGCCCCCGGGGTACGAAGAGGAGAGGGTCCGTCGTTATGGCGAAGCGTCCGTTTGGTACGGTCGCGCCGCCGGGAATCCTTAGAGCAGGGGGTCCGCCTTGCGTCGCGTTGTCTGTCCGGGATCGTTCGATCCCGTCACGAACGGTCATCTGGACATCATCGGCCGGGCTTCCCGGCAGTACGACGAGGTCGTCGTGGCCGTACTGATCAATATCGAGAAGAAGAGCCTGTTCACGGTGGAGGAGCGCATCCAGACGCTCCAGACGGTCACCAAGGAGTACGGGAACGTCCGCGTGGACAAGTTCCACGGCCTCCTGGTCGACTACTGCAGGCAGCAGGAGATCCCCGCCATCGTGAAGGGCCTGCGCGCGGTCAGCGACTTCGACTACGAGCTCCAGATGGCGCAGCTCAACTACCGGATGTCCGGGGTGGAGACCCTCTTCATGGCCACCGGCCCCGAGGTCTCCTTCCTGTCGTCCAGCCGGATCAAGGAGATCGTCAAGTACGGCGGGAACGTGGCCGGGCTGGTACCTGATCTTGTGCAGGAACTCCTGGTCGAACGGCTCAGGGGCTAGGCCCTGCTATTCTCTTATTTCGGCCTTGCACGACGGCGATGATGCGCCATGCCTAATGAGAGCGGAATGACTCAGCACCTTGACCCCCGAGCCCCATGGGTGATCTCGACCCATGACCTGGGGCGGCGACCAGGGTCGATGCGCAGGATGAATCTCGCTCTCCCGGCACCGGCGGACATCGGCGTCGACATGATCGGCGTCCCCAAGGACGCCGACGTCGAGCTGGACATCCGGCTTGAGGCGGTCATGGAGGGTGTGCTCGTCACGGGCACTGCGCAAGCCCCGCTGCGGGGGGAGTGCGCACGCTGCCTGGAACCGGTCATCTCACGAACCGAGGTGGACTTCCAGGAGCTGTTCTTCTACTCGGCAGAGGATGCTGCCGAGAGTGACTCGCTTCTCGACGGTGAGCTTCTCGACCTCGAACCCGTGTTTCGCGACGCGGTGGTGCTCACACTGCCGTTGAGCCCGGTCTGCAGCGAAGACTGCACCGGGCTCTGCGTGGAGTGCGGGGTCAGGCTGGCCGATGCCGAGCCTGACCACGGCCACGAGGTTGTCGACGCCCGCTGGGCGAAGCTGCAAGGTCTGATTCCGGAACATAACAACGATCAGGAGAGCTGACGTGGCTGTCCCCAAGCGCAAGATGTCGCGGAGCAATACTCGCTCCCGCAGGTCGCAGTGGAAGGCCGCCGCGGTTTCGCTCGTGAGCTGCCCCCAGTGCCGCTCGCCGAAGCGTCCGCACGTGGCGTGTCCGACCTGCGGCACTTACAACCGCCGTCAGGTGATCGAGCCCTCCGCCTGATCGCATTCTGACCGACGGATGCCGGCCGGGTCCTCCACGGGCCCCGGTCGGCGTCACCGTCTGCACCCCCTGCGATGGCGGTCCGCCCGCGGCTGTGGTGGACGCCGGGGTTCGCGGTAGAACGCGTGCCCTCCCGGCGCCCACCACATCTTCGGGCATCTCTCGTTCCTTCCTTCGCCATCGCGCATTCGCTGAGAGAACGTGCGAGGAGAAGCCGTGGGTACGAGCGTCAAGCCTGTCGCCGTCGAGTTCGTCAAGGAAGAGCTGGAGCGCCTTCTTCTGGTGCGCCTTGACGTCGCCATCCTGGAGCGGGCGCTGACGCACCGCTCCTACGCGTACGAGAACGGCGGCCTGCCGACCAACGAGCGCCTGGAGTTCCTCGGCGACTCGGTGCTCGGCCTGGTCGTCACCGACACCCTCTACCGCAACCACCCGGACCTGCCCGAGGGGCAGCTGGCCAAGCTCAGGGCCGCGGTGGTCAACATGCGCGCCCTCGCCGACGTGGCCCGCTCGCTGGGCCTGGGCCGCTTCCTGCGGCTGGGCCGGGGCGAGGAGGGTACGGGGGGTCGCGACAAGTCCTCGATCCTCGCCGACACCCTCGAGGCGCTCATCGGCGCGGTCTACGTGAACAGGGGCCTGGACGAGGCGTTCCGCGTCGTCCACCTGCTCTTCGACCCGCTCATCACCCGATCCGCCTCGCTCGGCGCCGGGCTCGACTGGAAGACCTCCCTGCAGGAGCTCACCGCGTCCGAGTCGCTCGGCGTGCCCGAATACCATGTCGAGGAGAGCGGCCCCGACCACGCCAAGTCCTTCACCGCGGTCGTCCGCGTCGGCGGCGAGGCGTACGGCTCGGGATCCGGGCGCTCGAAGAAGGAAGCCGAGCAGCAGGCCGCCGAGGCCGCCTGGAACCGCATCCGCGACAACCGCGAGAGGCGCGAGGCCGGCTGACCGGCCGGCCGAGTCGTTCGAGTCGCCCGAGTCGTTCGAGGAGGGACGCATGCCCGAGCTGCCGGAGGTCGAGGTGGTACGCCGCGGCCTGGAGCGGTGGGTCTCCGGCCGGGTCGTCGCCCGAGCCGAGGTGCTCCACCCGAGGGCGATCAGGCGGCACGTCCCCGGCGCCGTGGAGTTCTCCGCCCGCATGGAGGGCCGCGCGGTCGGTCCCGCCGAGCGCAGGGGCAAATACCTCTGGCTGCCCCTGGGCGGCTCCGACGCGATCCTGGCGCACCTGGGGATGAGCGGCCAGCTGCTGGTCGTGGAGCCGGGCTCGGCGCCGGAGAGGCACCTGCGGGTCCGGATCGGCTTCACCGACGGCGGTCCCGAGCTGCGCTTCGTCGACCAGCGGACCTTCGGCCACGTGCTGGTGACCGGCATGACGCAGGCCGGTGGCCGGGCGGTGCCCGAGCCGATCGCGCACATCGCCGCCGACCCGTTCGAGAAGAACTTCGACGACGACGGCTTCGCCCACCGGCTGCGCGCCCGCCAGACCGAGGTCAAGCGGGCGCTCCTGGACCAGTCACTGATCAGCGGTGTCGGCAACATCTACGCCGACGAGGCCCTCTGGCGGGCCGGGCTGCACGGCTCCCGTCCCACCGCGACACTGACCCGGCCGAAGGTGGCCGAGCTGCTGGCCGCGGCCCGGGAGGTGATGTCCGCCGCCCTGTCCGAGGGCGGCACATCCTTCGACAGTCTTTACGTGAATGTCAATGGCGAGAGCGGTTACTTCGACCGTTCCCTCGCGGTTTACGGTCGGCGCGACGAGCCCTGCCCCCGGTGCGGCACCCCGATCGTCCGCGAGTCGTTCATGAACCGTTCCTCCTACAGTTGCCCCCGCTGCCAGCCCAGGCCGAGAGGGGGCGTGGCATGACGGACGTACGGCTGACGGCCTGGGTCAGGGGACACGTGCAGGGCGTGGGTTTCCGCTGGTGGACGCGTGCCAGGGCGCTCGAACTCGGCCTGACCGGCTGGGCGCGCAACACCGGCGACGGCCGGGTGGAGGTGGTCGCGCAGGGCCCGGAGAAGTCGTGCGCGACGCTGCTCGACCTGCTCAGGGGCGGGAGCACACCCGGGCGGGTCGACGGGGTCGTCGAACGCTGGAGCGAGACCAAAGACGGCCTCCAGGGTTTTGTCGAGCGCTGACCACTTCCCCAAACCGCCCAAAATAAGGTATAGTTGACCGTCGAGAGTGCCTACTGGTGCATCCATCCGGAGCGTTCAACTTGACCGTCTCCCTCACCGGTGCGACTCTTGATAAAGAACCACGCGCACCCCTCCCGCGGTAAAGAAGTGCGCGAACCAGTCTGGTCACTCAGCGTGGAGGACCCTTTACTATGGCGAAGGCTCTACTCGGCCACGTCGGCGGTCCCGACCCTCGTATGGTCTCGGAAATGCGTCGCCTCCAGCAGCGCATCCGTGATCTCGAGGGAGAGCTCACCCGGCTCCAGGCCCAGAACGACGAACTCGCGGCCGGCACCCGCGACGAGGAGTTCAACCGTCTGCAGGATCGCGAGCCGGCCCTCACCTAACGGGGCCGGGGCGGAACACACTGTCCAGGGACGCCTCGTAGGGGCGTCCCTTGTCATATCGATACGCACGTCACAGCTGTCACAGCCGTCACGTGCGTCCTATATGTCGTGCCAGGAAGGCCAGCTGCTCGGGTAACACCCTGCGGCGGTAGGCCGTGTCCTGGCACCCTTCGGTAATCCCTCCTTCGGCCGTGGCGCCCAGGGCCTTCAGGCCCTTCAGCATGGTCTGGGTCTGCCTGGCCCACGCGTCCCGCTCGCCGCACCCCAGCCAGACCGGGATGTCCACGAGCTCTCGCAGCGGCGCCTGGGCCGCGCTCACCGTGGGCGACGCCGCGACGACCGCCCCCACCTGCTCGGGGCCCAGCTCCGCGGCCAGCCTCAGTGCCCCGGCGCCCCCGGCGGACCAGCCCATCAGCCCGATCTTCGCGGTGTCCATCCCGTTCGTGTTCAGGTACGGCAGCAGCGTGCCCGGGATGTCGGCGGAGGGCCAGTCGTCGATGGAGGCCACCGCGAAGCGCCCGCCGCCCGCGGCCAGGTAGCGGTCGATCGCGTAGACGTCGAACGGCGTGCGAGCGTCACCGGCCGCGCCGTGCAGCATGATCACCACGGGGAGTCCGTCACCCGCCCCCGGCGGCATCCCGACGATCACGCGCCGCCGGTCGACCCGGCTGCGCTGGAGCGTTCCAGGCGAGGTCACCGGAGGCTCGGGGACCGCGCCGCAGACGATCTGGGCGTACGCGTCACGGAAGCCCTCCGGCCCGGCCGCCAGGGCGGCGCCACCGAGGCCGAGCGCGGCCAGCCCGCCGCCCACGAGGAAGGCGCGCCGCCTGAGGTGACCCCTGCCGCCCGATGGGTGTGATGGAGCCTCGCCCCCACCGCGTTCCGCGTCCATGCAGGGCACCATAGGCGGTGCGCGGGCGGGCGCGGGTGAAGAACGGTAGTCTTCCCGCGTGACCGAAGCCGTGGGCTGACCGTGGGCTGACCGTGGGCTGACAAGGCAAGACGCGTTCATCGGCGCCCGGGACACGGCGTGTGACACGCCGGCCGGCGCGGCCGCGCCGCGAATGGGGGGTTTCGTTGTATCTCAAGACCCTTACCCTGCGCGGGTTCAAATCCTTCGCCTCCGCCACCACTCTCCGGTTCGAACCGGGCATCACCGCCGTCGTCGGCCCCAACGGCTCCGGCAAGTCCAACGTGGTCGACGCCCTGGCCTGGGTGATGGGCGAGCACAGCGCCAAGTCGCTGCGCGGCGGCAAGATGGAGGACGTCATCTTCGCCGGCACCTCCTCGCGGGCCCCGCTGGGACGCGCCGAGGTCACGCTGACCATCGACAACACCGACGGCATGCTCCCGATCGACTACACCGAGGTGACGATCAGCCGCCTGATGTTCCGGGCGGGCCAGAGCGAGTACGCCATCAACGGCGACACCTGCCGCCTGCTCGACATCCAGGAGCTGCTGTCCGACTCCGGCATCGGCCGCGAGATGCACGTCATCGTCGGGCAGGGCCAGCTCGACCAGGTGCTGCACGCGGGGCCCGAGGAGCGCAGGGCGTTCATCGAGGAGGCCGCGGGCGTCCTGAAGCACCGCAAGCGCAAGGAGAAGGCGCTGCGGAAGCTCGACGCCATGCAGGCCAACATGACCCGGGTCCAGGACCTCACCACCGAGCTGCGCCGCCAGCTCAAACCGCTGGGCCGCCAGGCCGAGATCGCCCGCAAGGCCGCCGTCATCCAGGCCGACCTGCGCGACGCCAGGCTCCGGCTGCTCGCCGACGACGTGCTCACCCTGCGGACCACCCTGGAGCGGGAGATGGCCGACGAGGCCGCCGTCCTTACCCGCCGCGCCGCGGTGGAGGTCGAGCTGGAGCAGGGCCAGGTCGCCGAGTCCGAGCTGGAGGCCGCCGAGGCCGAGGCCCAGCCGCGCCTGGCCGCCGCCCAGGAGGCGTTCTTCCGCCTCTCCTCACTCCGCGAGCGCCTCAGGGGCCTGGCCGGGCTCGCCGCCGAGCGGCACCGGAACGCCACCGACACCGCCGTGGAGCGGCGCGGGCGCGACCCCGAGGACTTCGAGCGCGAGGCCGAGGAGGTCCGCGAGCAGGAGCGGGTCCTGGCCGAGCTGCTCGAAGGGGAGCGGGAGTCGCTCGCCGGAGCGGTGGCCCGGCGCGCCGAGACCGAGGCCGCGCTCGCCGCCGAGGAGCGGAGGCTGGCCGCGGAGGCGAGGGCCGCCGCGGACCGGCGCGAGGGCCTGGCCAGGCTGAGGGGCCAGGTCGGCGCCGCGCGCAGCCGGGCGGGGGCCGCCGAGGAGGAGATCGGCAGGCTGCGGCGTTCGCTGGAGGAGGCCGAGCAGCGCGCCGAGGAGGCCCAGGCCGAGCACGACGGCCAGGAACGTGCCGAGCCGTCCGCCGACCCCGCCCTCGCCGAGGAGCTGGAGATCGCCCTGGAGACGGTCGAGCAGGCCCGGGAGTCCGTCGAGTCGGCCAGGGCCGGGGTCGAGGAGGCCAAGGCGGCCGTCGCGGGCCCCAACTCCGCGCTCGGCGCCGCTCGGGCCGCCCTCGCCGCCGCCCGCAAGACCGATCAGCAGGCGCAGCGCCGGGTGGCCGCTCTCGAGGCCAGGTTCGAGGCGCTGGAGATGGGCCTGGCCGGTGGCGCCGACGGCGCCGCCGCGCTGCTCGCCGCCGACCTGGCCGGGGTGCTCGGCCCGGTGGCGACGATGCTGTCCGTGCGGCCCGGTGCCGAGGTGGCCGTCGCGGCCGTGCTCGGGGCCGCGGCTGAGGCCGTCGCCGTGGAGTCGCTGCAGAGCGCCGCCGACGCGATCGAGTTCCTCAGGGGCAACGACGGCGGCCACGCCACCCTCGTCATCGCCTCGGCCGGGGCGGGCGCGGGCGCGGCGGGCTCGCCGGGCCCGGTGCCGCTGGCCGGAGCCGAGTGGGCGATCGACCTGGTCACGGTCTCCGCCGAGCTGCGGGCCGCCGCCACCCACCTGCTCGCGGACGTGCTGGTCGTGGACGATCTCGCGACCGCGAGGAAGGCGGTCGAGCAGCGCCCCGCGCTGCGGGCCGTCACCCGGTCCGGCGACCTTCTGGGCACCCACACCGCCGGGGGAGGCTCGGCGGGCGGCACCTCCGTGCTCCAGATGCGGGCCGCCCTCGACGAGGCCGTCGCCGACCTGGCCGAGGCCAGGGTCGCCGCCGAGCTGGCGGGAACGGAGCTGGAGGAGACCGCCGAGGCCGAGGCGGAGGCGCAGCTCGCGGTCGAGACCGCCCAGGCGCGGGTCGCCGAGGCCCAGACGGGCGTGCAGAACGCGCAGGCCGGGGTCAACGCGGCACAGGCCGCCCTGGACCGGGTCAGGGCGAGGCAGCGTGACGCCGACCAGCAGGTCGCCGCGGTGGCCAAGCGGCTCGCCCGGCTGGGCGCCGCCGCCAAGGCGGCCCGCGACGAGTGCGAGCGCCTGGCCAGGGGCGTACGGGCCGCCGAGGAGGCGCGCGACCGTGACGCGGCCGGTCTCGCCGAGCTGGAGGAGCGGCTCGCCGCGGCCGTCGGCTCCGAGGAGCTGGAGACCGAGCCCACCACCGATCTCCGCGACGAGCTCGCCGAGATCTGCGCGACGGCCAGGCAGGACGAGATGGAGGTCCGCCTCGCCGTGCGGACGGCGGAGGAGCGGGTCAGGGGCATCGAGGGCCGGGCCGACGAGCTGACGCGCGCCGCCGAGCGTGAGCGCGAGGAGCGTTCCAGGGCGGCCGAGCGCCGCGAGTGGCGGCGCAGGCAGGCCCGGACGGCCCAGGCGGTCGTCCAGGGCGCCGAGCAGGCGCTACGCGCGCTGGAGACCTCCCTGGGGGCCGCCGCCGGCGAGCGCGACGAGGCCGATCGGGCGCGCGGGCAGATCGACGCCTCTCTCAAGGCCGTCAGGATCCGTGTCCGGGAACTCTCCGGCGAGCTGGACAAGCTGGTCAACCGGGCGCACGGCAGCGAGGTGGCCCGTACCGAGCAGCGGCTCCGGCTGGAGCAGTTGGAGGGCCGGGCGGTGGAGGAGTACGGCGTCGAGGCCGACACCCTCATCGCCGAGTACGGTCCCGGCGAGCCGATCCCGACGGCCGACGGCGATCCCGTCCCCTACGACCGCGACGAGCAGCTCAAGCGGGCCAGGGCGGCCGACCGCCAGATGGCCCAGCTCGGCAAAGTCAACCCGCTCGCGCTGGAGGAGTTCGCGGCGCTGGAGGAGCGGCACTCGTTCCTCACCTCGCAGCTGGAGGACCTCAAGAAGACCCGTCGCGACCTGCTGCTGGTGGTCAAGGAGGTCGACGACCGGGTCGAGCAGGTCTTCGGCGCCGCCTTCGCGGACGTGGCCCGCGAGTTCGAGACGATCTTCACGCGGGTGTTCCCCGGCGGCGAGGGCAGGCTGCTGCTCACCGACCCCGAGAACATGCTGACCACCGGCGTCGAGGTCGAGGCCCGGCCACCGGGCAAGAAGGTCAAGCGCCTGTCGCTGCTGTCGGGCGGCGAGCGGTCGCTGACCGCGGTGGCGTTCCTCGTGTCCATCTTCAAGGCGCGCCCCTCGCCGTTCTACGTGATGGACGAGGTCGAGGCCGCGCTGGACGACACCAACACCCAGCGCCTGCTCACCCTCTTCGAGGAGCTCCGGCAGACCTCGCAGATCATCATCATCACCCACCAGAAGCGCACCATGGAGATCGCCGACGCGCTGTACGGCGTGTCGATGCGCGGGGACGGCGTCACCCAGGTCATCAGCCAGCGCCTGAGGGAACACGAGTCCGTCTGAGCCGTCGAGGGGGCCGGGGGCCTCGGGGTTCGGGATCCGCGACGCTTCCCGGGGGAGGCGGATCTTCGGGGGAGCGGGAGTTCGCGGGTTCGCGAGGGGGCGGTTCTTCGGGGGGCGCCGCTTCGCGAGACCGAGTGGTGGCCGCTGGTGAGAGACCGCGAGCCGGTCCGGAGCACCGGGGTGTCGGAGCATCCCGGGGCGTCTGGAAAACTGTGCTCTTGTGGAAGCCTATCTCGGCATAATCGCGATCATCGTCGTCATCGCCCTGTTGGCGGCGGGCGGCATGCTCCTGCTGTTCAGGTCGGGGGGCAAGACCGCGCCGCCGCGGGTCGAACCGCCACAGGCGCCGTCGATCCCCAAGGAGGCGCAGGCCCCGGGCCGGGGCACGGTCGTCGACGACGACGCGTCGACGACCACCGTGCCGCCGCCGGCCAAGCCGGTGGAGCCGGCGGAGGTCACCGTCGTCGCCCCGGTGATCGAGGTTCCGCCGCCGTCCGCCGGACGGATGGTGCGGCTCCGCGCCCGCCTGGCCCGGTCACAGAGCACGCTGGGCAAGGGGCTCCTGGAACTGCTCTCCCGCGACCGTCTGGACGACGACGCCTGGGACGAGATCGAGGAGACCCTGATCACCGCCGACGTCGGCGTCACGCCGACCAGGGCGATGGTCGAGGAACTGCGCACCCGGGTGAAGGTGCTGGGCAGCCGGACGCCCGAGGAGGCGCGCGCCCTGCTCAGGGAGCAGCTGCTCGTCCAGATCGGCGCCGACATGGACCGTACGCTGCACGTCACGCCGCACGGCGAGCGTCCCGCGGTGGTCCTCGTGGTCGGCGTCAACGGCACCGGCAAGACCACCACCACCGGCAAGCTGGCACGCGTCCTCATCGGTGACGGCGGCAAGGTCGTGCTGGGCGCCGCCGACACCTTCCGCGCCGCCGCAGCCGACCAGCTGCAGACCTGGGGAGACCGGGTCGGGGCCGCGGTCGTACGCGGACCCGAGGGCGGCGACCCCGCCTCGGTGGCCTTCGACGCCGTGGCCGAGGGCATCAGCGAGAAGGCCGACGTGGTGATCGTCGACACCGCGGGGCGGCTGCACACCAAGACCGGTCTGATGGACGAGCTCGGCAAGGTCAAGCGTGTCATCGAGAAGAAGGCCACGGTCGACGAGGTCCTGCTCGTCCTCGACGCCACCACCGGCCAGAACGGGATGCGCCAGGCCCAGGTGTTCGCCGAGGTCGTCAACATCACCGGTATCGCCCTGACCAAGCTCGACGGCACCGCCAAGGGCGGCATCATCATCTCCGTCCAGCGCGAGCTGGGCGTCCCGGTCAAGCTGGTGGGTCTCGGTGAGGGCCCCGACGACCTGGCGCCGTTCGACCCCGAGGTCTTCGTGGACGCGCTCCTCGGAGACTGAGTCCGCAGGAGACTGAGTCCGTACCGTCCCGCTCGTCCCGCCGTCGCCGTCGCCGTCGCCGCCGTCGCCGTCGGCTCGGGCGGACGCGCGGGCTCGCGGGCGGTACGGATGGGTCCCGCCCCGGCGGACGCCCCCGGACGGATGTGGGACGGGTCAGCGCGAGGGCTGCTGGGACAGGGTGCCGATGGGGATGACCAGCGGGGTACCGGCCACCGGGTCCTCGATGACCTTCGCGTCCAGTTCGAAGACCTCCGCCAGCAGGGCCTCGGTGAGCACCTCGGCCGGAGGCCCCGCGGCGACGACCTTGCCGTCCCGCATGGCCACCAGACGGTCGGTGTAGCGGGCGGCGAGGTTGAGGTCGTGCAGGACCATCACCACGGTGCGGTCGAGCTCCCCGTGGAGCCTGCGCACCAGCTCCAGCACCTCGATCTGGTGGGCCAGGTCGAGGAAGGTCGTCGGCTCGTCGAGGAGCAGCAGGTCGGTGCCCTGGGCGAGGGCCATGGAGATCCACGCCCGCTGCCGTTGCCCGCCGGACAGCTCGTCCAGCGGGCGGTCGCCCAGGTCGAGCAGGCCGGTCATGGCCAGGGCCTCGCCGACCGCGGACTCGTCGTCGGAGGACCACTGGCGGTACCAGGTCTGGTGCGGGTGCCGTCCCCTGGCGACCAGGTCGGCGACGGTCAGGCCCTCGGGTGCCGACGGGGCCTGCGGCAGCACGCCCAGGACCCTGGCGACCTCCTTGGAGGGCATCCTGTCGATGCGCCTGCCGTCGAGCAGCACCTCGCCGCCCGACGGCTTGAGCAGCCGCCCCAGGGCGCGCAGCAGCGTGGACTTGCCGCACCCGTTCGGCCCGATGATCGTGGTCACCGTCCCTGCCTCGATCCCGAGGTCGAGACCGTCGACGACCACGCGGTCCCCGTACCCCAGGCTGACGTCGACGGCTTGCAGTCTCACTGGCGGGCCTCTCTGCGCACGCGGACGAGGAGATAGATCAGGTACGGGGCGCCGAGGACCGCGGTGACCACGCCCACCGGCAGCTCGATCGGGGTGAACGCGGTCCGGGAGACCAGGTCGGCGCCGGTGGTGAGGGCCGCGCCCGTGAGGGCCGAGACGACCAGCGGCGGCTGCGCCACTCCCGCCAGGCGCAGCGCGATCTGCGGGGCGGCCAGGGCGACGAACGTGATCGGCCCGGCCGAGGCGGTCGCCGTCGCCGCGAGCAGCACGGCCGCGAGGATGAGCACACCCCTGGCGAGGTTCATCCTTACGCCCAGGCCGGTCACGGTGTCGTCGCCGAAGCGCAGCACGCCCAGCGAGCGGGTGCCGAGCAGTGTCGCCGGGACGAGGACGGCGAGCGCGAGCGCGACCGGAACCACGTGCTCCCAGCCCCGGCCGTGCAGCGAGCCGCTGATCCAGACCAGGGCCCGGCTGCTGTCGTTGACGTCGCCGACGGTCAGCAGCCAGTACTTGAGGTTGGTGCAGACGGCCGAGACGCCGATGCCGACCAGGACCAGCCGGTAGCCGTCCAGGCCGTTGCGCCAGGCCAGCAGGTAGACGGCGAGCGCGCCGGCCAGGCCGCCCAGCAGGGCCACGAGGGGGACGCCCACCTCGGCGAGGGCGCCGCTGGTGCCGCCCCAGGTGTTTCCCGCCGCCACGATGACCGCGACCACGGTCACGCTGGCGCCGGTGGTGACGCCCAGGATGTCGGGGCTGGCCAGCGGGTTGCGGGCGATGGCCTGGGTGATCGCCCCGGCCAGGGCGAGCGCCGCGCCGACGAGGGCGCCGGTCAGCGCGCGGGGGAGCCGGAGCTCCATGATCACGAAATGGTCGGGCCCGTCGCCGGTGACCGCGCGCAGGACGTCGAGGACGCTCATCGGGATGTCGCCGAGCCGCATGTTGAGCGCCATGAACAGCGCCGTGGTGACCAGCAGGACCAGCGCCGCGACGGTGGAGCGGGGCCGGAGCGGCCAGGAGGCGGGGCCGACGCGCAGCGCCCGCCTTTCGGCGGACGGCCTCGACGAGGGCGCGGTGGAGGTGGTCACAGCCGCACCGGCTTCCTGCGTCGTACCAGAATGATGAAGAACGGCGCCCCGACGAGGGCGAGGACCACGCCCACCTCCAGTTCACCGGGGAAGGCCACCACGCGGCCGATGACGTCGGCGAGGAGCAGGGCGGCGGCGCCCGCCAGGCCCGAGTACGGCAGCAGCCAGCGGTGGTCGGGGCCCGAGAGCGGCCGGGTCAGGTGCGGCACGACCAGGCCGATGAAGGCCAGCGCGCCGCAGGCCGCCACGGAGGCGCCGCTGAGCAGGGTGATGGCGGCGATGCCGACGGTGCGGGTCAGGGTGATGTTCTGGCCGAGCGCGCGGGCGACGTCCTCGCCGAGGGAGAGCGCGTTCAGGCCGGGCGCGTTGGCCAGGGCCAGGACCAGGCCGACGGCGATGAAGGGGAGCACCTGCCAGGCCACGTCCGCGCCCCTGGCCGCGATGGAGCCCGACTGCCAGAAGCGGAAGACGTCCATGGCCTGCTCGTCCAGGAGGACCAGCGCCGAGGTGAGCCCGTACAGGAACGCGCTGACCGCGGTGCCCGCGAGGGCGAGGGTCACCGGGGTGGGGCCGCCCCTGCCGCCGGCCATGCCGAGGGCGAACACCCCCGCGCTGGCGAGGAGGGCCCCGGTGAGACCGAACCAGATGTAGCCGTACGGGGTGGTGACGCCCAGGACGATGATGCTGAGGACCATCGCGAACGCCGCCCCCTGGGTGACGCCGAGCAGGCCCGGGTCGGCCAGCGGGTTGCGGGTGTGGCCCTGCATGAGGGCGCCCGCGACGCCGAGGGCGATCCCGGCCATGACGCCGATGGCGGTCCTGGGGATCCGCAGCGATCGGACGACGATGTCGTTCTCGGTGCCGGTGGGGCCGGTGAGCGCGTGCCAGACGTCGCCGGGAGGGACCGGTTTGGCGCCGGACGCGAGGCTCAGCGCGACCGCCACCACGAGGACGGCGAGCAATCCGGCCAGGACGAAAAGGCGGCGCCGGTGGGTCTTTCTGAGACCCGCGCCGGGGGCGGGCCGCGAGACGACCACCGTGTTGATCACCTGACCTCCTCTTTTCTCACCGGACCCGGGGCAAGTATGTCAGCTTAGGTATAGCTAAGCTAAATAAGGTTGTCCTTAATTTGATGGAAGGATTCATGAAGATGAGAGCGTTGCGCGCCCTGGCCCTCGGGGTGGCGGGAGTGGTGCTGTCCGGCGGCCTCGCCGCCTGCGGTTCGAGCACCTCCGGTACCGCCGGGGAGACCTCCGGCACCGCGGGCGCGTCCGCGGCTCCCGCGGTGAGCGACGCTGCGGCGTTCCCCCGGACGGTGAAGCACGTCATGGGAGAGACCGAGATCCCGGCCCAGCCCAAGCGGGTCGTGGCCCTCGACCAGAGCTTCGTCGACGCGGTGCTGACCCTGGAGACCGACGTCGTGGGCTTCACCAGTTACCGGACGCTGAAGGACAAGCTTCCCGAGTATCTGACCCCGGTCCTCGGCCACGCCAAGGAGGCCACGTCGGTCGGGACCCTGGAGCAGCCGAGCCTGGAGCGGATCGTCGCCCTCAAGCCCGACCTGATCGTCTCCGCCAAGATCCGCCACGAGGCGCTGTACGACAAGCTGTCGCAGATCGCGCCGACGGTCTTCAGCGAGACCACCGGGGCCATCTGGAAGGACAACCTCAAGCTCGTGGGCGAGGCCCTGGGCAAGGAGGACGTCGCCGAGCGGAAGCTCAAGGAGTACCAGGACCGCGCCGCCAAGATCGGCGAGTCCATCAAGGCGAAGGACGGCGAGCTGCCCACCGTCTCCGTCGCCCGTTTCGCGGGTGAGCCGACCGTCCGCCTGTACGTGGAGAACTCCTACTCGGGCCTGGTGCTGAAGGACGTCGGTTTCCCGCGCCCCGAGGACCAGCCGACCGTGACCGACACCGTCATGGTCCCGATCAGCCAGGAGAACATCTCCCAGCTGGACGCCGAGCACATCTTCGTCTCGGCCTACGAGGACCCGGCGGTCGACTCGGGCAAGGAGAAGTTCGAGGCCAACCCGCTGTGGGGCAGGCTCAAGGGCGTCAAGCACGACGTCAACGACACCACCTGGATGACCGCCGTCGGCATCCAGGGAGCGCACTCCATCCTCGACGACCTGGCGAAGTTCTTCGAGGTCGACCCGGCGAGGGCCGCCTGACCTCCGCCCGATCTGTCCGATCAATCCGATCCGCCCGGCACCCTGTGCCCGTTCCTCTGCCCGCGCTTCCGTACGGCGCGTGATCACCGGCGGGTCCGCGAGCCGCGGCAAGCGTCGCTTGTCGCGGCCGCGCCGTCGAAAGACCGGACGACCGCGACCGGCGAACCGCTCCAGCCGTCCGGCGGGCCGTGGGGAGGCCGTGGGGAGACCCGTAGGAAGTGCCGGGGAGACCTCGTGGGGAGGTCACGGGGAGGCTGCGGGGAGCCGTCTACCTGGCGGTGGGGGAAGGAGGCCGGGCGATGGCGTCCGGGTGAACCACAGGGGGGTGCCGACCCGTCTCTTGAGAAGGAGATTAAGTCCCCAACACGCGGGAAGCGGGGAGACGTGGAGATGGGTGTCGGAGTTTCTCAGGGCGCGGGCCCCGCGGCGGCTGGCTTCGGTCATCCGGCAACGGGTTTCGGGGGGGTGGCGATCGACGTTTTTCCCAACCCCAAAGATGCCCCTACCTGGGCATATGTGATGATGGACACACCTTCTACCGAATCTGGGGAACGATGTTACGATACTGAGACTTGTCCGGCTGTAGAGCGTGTCGCACCCGCCGTTGGCGCAGCCACAGATCAGTCCCCTGACCACGTAGAGCTTTTAACGGCCCCCTTACAAGGTGCCTGCGAGCATCAAGTACGCCGTCAGAAAGGGTGCGTCGTACCTTTGCCGGGCGGTAGTGGGGGGAAGAGCACGAGGGGGGTCCAATGATCACGATGACGGAAGAGCAGCGCCAGGACTGGTTCGAGCGTGACGTCGTGCCGGTCACCAGCCAGCTTTACGCGTCAGCGATGCGTCTGACCCGCAACACCGCCGACGCCGAGGACCTGGTCCAGGAGACCGTCACCAAGGCCTTCACCTCGTACCACCAGTTCCGTGAGGGCACCAACCTCAAGGCGTGGCTGCACCGCATCCTGACCAACAACTTCATCAACGACTACCGCAAGAAGCAGCGCTCGCCCAAGCTCTCGGCCACCGAGGAGATCGAGGACTGGCAGCTCGCCGCCGCCGAGTCCCACATGTCCAGCGGTCTCAAGTCCGCCGAGACCGAGGCGCTGGAGCAGCTGCCCGACAGCGCGGTCATGAACGCCCTGCGCGCCCTGCCCGAGGACTTCCGGGTCGCCGTCTACCTGGCGGACGTCGAGGGCTTCGCCTACAAGGAGATCGCCGAGCGGATGGGCACCCCCATCGGCACGGTCATGTCCCGCCTCCACCGGGGCCGGCGCCAGCTCCGCACCATGCTCGAGGACTACGCCCGCGAGGAGGGTGGCCTTCGCGTGTCCGAGGAGGTCCAGGCCGCCTGATCCCCTCCCCTCTCCCGCCTTCCGGCTCCTTCCCCGTCTTTCCGGCTTCGCGTACGGCCCGCGCCCGCTTCGGGTGCGGGCCGTACGCGCACCCGGGGCCTCCTCGCCGACGGGGACGCGTACGCGCACCGGGGGCCTCCTCGCCGACGGGGACGGCTTCACGCGGGCCGTACGCGCGCGAGCGGCGGCCATCCCGTCCCGGCGAGGAGACGGTCAATCCAGCGTCATGTGGAGCCTGACCCTCAGCTCGCCGTCCACGCCGCGCACCTGCACCAGGTCGCAGAGCTGGCGGCTGATCCAGAGCCCGTACCCGCGCGGCGACCCGGGCTCGGGCGGGAGGTAGCCGGGCAGCGGGACGTCCAGGTCGCCGCCGCCGGAGTCGGCGATCTCGCACACGATCTCGCCGTCGGCCGCCCACATGGTCGCCCGGCCGTGTCCCGCCCCGTGCTCCACGCTGTTGGCCGCCATCTCCGAGACGCTCAGCACGAGTGAGGCGACCAGGTCGCGCCTCATGCCCACCCGGTGCGCGTGGTCGGTGACGAGCGCGCGCAGCCGTCCCAGCTCCTCCAGGGTGAAGTCGGTGACCACCGCGGACGGGGGCGGGGCGGGGAGGGGGAGGTCGTCTCCCGGCAGCGCGAACCGCTCCGGGGAGACGTAGCGGTCGCTCCGCCGCAGGCCGGCGCCGCTCAGCTCCGTGGGGTGGGTGTGCAGGACGTGGTCGAGCGCCAGCGTCTCGTCGTACAGGCACCACAGGCTGACCGGGATTCCGGCGAAGGCGGCGTTGAGCACCGACTCGTAGCGGATCCACTCGCGGGCCTGCCGCTCGGTCCAGCCCGACCACACCGGCTCCCCGAGGACCAGCGGCCGTTCCCGCTGCCGGATGTAGTCGTGGAAGGCGGCGAGGGTCCGCGTCGGGTGGGCGTACCACTTCCCGGCGAGGCGGCGGTCGATGAGGCGGGCGTCCGCGCCGAAGGCGTCACCGATCAGGTCGAGCCCGCGCTCGCCCGCGACGACCAGGATCCGCCGGCCCTCGCGGAGGGCGCCGGCGATCAGGGGCTGGACGAGTCGCAGGAAGCCGGAATCGGAACCGTACGCGACAGCCGTGTGCGCGAACGGCCCGCCGGAGTCGAGGAACGCCCGATCGGGCTGCACGGGGATGACCGTAACAAGCGTCCGGCCCCAACACAACAGAGTCAGTTCGCGACATCGTGTCAACCGGACGCGATCAGTGCGACCGCGGCGAGAGTGAAGCCGATTCCCACCACCTGCACCGTGTTGAGCCGTTCTCCCAGGAAGTGGCGGGCGAGCAGCAGGGTGCTCGCCGGATAGAGCGAGACCAGGACGGCGACGAGGCTGAGCATGCCGCGCTGCTGAGCGAGCACGAAAAGCACGTTGGCGGCCATGTCGAGCGCCCCGGCCGCGAAGATGACGCGCAGCGTGCCGGGCCCGGGGCGCAGGGCCCGGCCGGTGGACAGGGCCAGCAGGGCGATTATGGCGACCGAGGTCAGGCGCGCTCCGAGCAGCGGCCACATGCCGCCGTCCACCGGAGCCTGGGCGATGATGACGAAGAAGCCGCCGAAACCCGCGCCGGCGGCGAGCGAGACCAGGATCGGGCCGTACCTCCGGGTGGCCTTCCTGTCCGAGGAGCCGCGGCTCACCAGCAGGACCGCCAGCAGCGCGAGGACCACCCCGCCCAGCGCGACCGGCTCGGGGCGCTCCCCGACGGCCAGCCCGAACAGCACGGGCAGTGCCGCCGAGACGGTCGCGGTGATCGGCGCGACCACCGACATCACGCCGGTGGCCAGCGCCCGGTAGAACAGCACGACCCCCGCCGTGCCGCAGAGCCCGGAGACCGCGCCCCAGGCGAGGGCCGCGGGCGTGGGTCTCTCCGGCAGGAACGGCAGCAGCGCGACGATCACGGCCAGCCCGGCGCCCTGGGAGAGGACCACCACCGCGAGCACCCGCGAACGGCGGGTGGCCAGACCGCCGAGGAAGTCCGCGGTGCCGTACACCAGCGCGCAGGCGGTCGCCAGCACCACAGCCGTCACGTTCCACCTCGGTTCAATAGACTGCACTAATAGGACAATATATGAAGTGCAATGGAGTGCAAAGCGAGTTCACTAGACTGAACTCATGGATCCAGAGACGATCACCGCCGCGGTCGCCAACAACGTGCGGGCACAGCGGGCGCACCGGCAGATGACCCTCGACGAGCTCGCCGCGCGCTCGGGAGTGAGCCGGGGCATGCTCGTCCAGGTCGAGCAGGGCAGGACGAACCCGAGCATCAGCACGCTCACCCGCATCGCCGACGCGCTCGGGGTGACCGTCGCGCGGATGGTGGAGGTCTCCGACACGCCCGTGGTGCGGGTGGTCAGCGGTGCCGACGTCGTCACCTTCCCGCACGGGAAGTCCAGCACCGCGCGGCTGCTGGTCGGCACCGACGCGCCCGCCATCCTGGAGCTGTGGGACTGGCGGCTGGCCCCCGGCGACCACCACGACGGCGACGCCCACCCCCCGGGCACGCGCGAGATGCTGACCGTCATCGAGGGGCGTCTCACCCTCTCGGTGTACGGCAAGAGCCACATCGCGGAGGCGGGCGACGCGGTCGTGTTCAGCGCCGACCGGCCGCACAGGTACGCCAACGAGGGGGACACGCCGCTGCGGTTCATGATGGTCGTGACCGAACCCCGGGAGACGCCCGACCGCTCCTGAGGCCTCTGAGGCCTCTGAGCGGATGTGTGACCCGCGACCGTCCCCCTGTCTTCTTCGAGAGACGCCACTGGTCGCCTGCCTGCCTTGGGAGCTTTAAGGCTTTAACTGGCCGCATCGGATGAGACATGGCCACCAGGGCGCGCATCTCGCCGGATGTGGCGTGAAGTGGCGCGTCGGTACGGGCAATCGGCCGTTGATGTCCCATCCTGGTGGAATACCCGGTCATGATCTTGCGGGGGGACCCGGCCGGGCCGCTCGCCGTCCCCGCGGCGCTTTCGGGGGGAAGCATGCGGGTGTGGCGGGTGTGGGTCGTGCCGGTGGCGTCGCTGTTCGCGATCTGGGGCTGCACCTCCCCGATCGCCCTGGTGGGTTCGGTGGAACCGGCGACCGTGACGCCCGCCGTCCTCGCGGGGCCCGCCGGGTTCGAGAAACCCGCGGCGACCGGTGACCCCGTCCCTGACGTGCCCTCTCTCCCTGAGGGGTCCGCCGTCCCCGGTGCGGACGCTGTTTTCGGCCCCTCCGCCCGGCCCGTGCCCGCCGTGCCCGCCGTGCCCGATGGGTCCGTGCCCGCGGCCGGCGCTTCCCCCGGCGGTGAACCCTCGTCGTACGCCCCCGCGCGGCCCGCCCCCGCCACCGCCCCCGCCGTCGTCCCCGGGCTCGGACCCGGCGCGATACGGCCGCACTGGGCGCGGGACGACCTTCCCGTCTCCCCCCGGGCGCGCCGGATCGACTGCGAGCGGATCAGGTGCGTGGCGCTGACCTTCGACGACGGGCCTGGGGCCTACACCGAGCCGTTGCTCGACATCCTCGCCGGGCACGGGGCCAGGGCGACCTTCTTCGTCGTCGGGCGCATGGCATTCGGGGACGGCGAGAGCACCCTCCGCAGGATGGTGGCCGAGGGGCACGAGCTGGGCAACCACACCTGGGACCACCCGCAGCTGCCCCTGCTGTCACAGTCCGCGATCAGGGAGGAACTGGGCCGTACCCAGTGGCTCGTCAAGCGGGCGACCGGGGTCACGATGATCCTCATGCGCCCGCCGTACGGGCTGACCGACTCCAGGGTCGCCGCCGAGAGCCGCCAGCTGGGGCTCGCCCAGATCCTGTGGGACGTCGACACACTGGACTGGCGTGACCAGGACCCCTCGATCGTCGCCCGGCGCGCGACCGAGGCCGGGCCGGGTTCCATCGTGCTGATGCACGACATCCACCGTTCCACGGTCCAGGCCGTTCCCCGGCTGCTGGACGAGTTCGCCGCCAGGGGCTACCGGTTCGTGACGCTGTCCGAGCTGTACGGTGGGCGTCCCGCGCCGGGGAGGAAGTACTACGGCGGCCCTTGACGGACGCGCAGGGCCCGCTCCCGCGCCTGGCCGGAGGACCTTGCGGGAAACCTGGCGGGAGGACCTGCCGGAGGACCGGCGAAGAGCCCGCTCGGAGGACCGGTGAGAGGACCGGCGGAAGAGGCGTGAACCTGCCGGGCCCGTTTCCCGACTGTCCTGGGCGAGGAGGACAGGGTGACTGACGAACTGCTGGTGGTCCGGTGCCGGCTCGGTGAGCGCGAGGCGTTCGCCGAGCTGGTGAGGACCTGGCACGATCCGGTGTGGAACTACGTGCGGCGCATGCTGGGGCCCTCGCGGGCCGACGACGTGGCCCAGGAGGTCTGGGTGGCCGTGGTGCGCGGGCTGCCGCGTCTGAAGGAGCCGGGCAGGTTCGCGCCCTGGCTGTTCACGATCGCCAGGCGCGCGGTGGCCGACCGGCTCCGCGAGGAGTACGCCAGGCCCGAGGTCCGGGCGGAGGAGGAGCGGGTGTCCGCCGACCCCGCCGACGCCCTCGTGGACCGCGCCGGCCTGCTCGCGGGCCTGTCGGGGCTGCCGGTCAGGGAGCGGGAGGTCCTCGTGCTGTTCTACCTGCAGGACCTCTCCCTGGAGGACTGCGCGCAGATCTGCGCCGTCCCCGTCGGCACGGTCAAGTCGCGCCTGTCCCGCGCGCGGCGCATGCTGCGCGACCAGCTCACGGAGAGGGGATACCAGGGATGAACCCCGATGACATGATCGGCAGGCTGTCGGGCCCGCTGTCGCTGCGCCGCCGGATCGGCAACGTCGTGGCACTGCTCGGCGGCCTGGGCGGGGCGCTGTTCATCGGCCTGCTGTGGGCCACCGAGCCCGCCCTGCCGGGCCGCACCCACCTGGCCTTCGGCGCGCTGGTCGCGCTCGGCCTGACCTGGGCCGGTTACGGGGCCTGGGCGCTGACCCGAAGGACGCCGCTGTTCGCTCTCGACCGGGTGATCGCCGCCTGGCTGGCGGTGGCCGCGACGGGCCTGCTGGCGGCGGGGACGGCCGCGGTCGCGGTCGCGAGGGGCACCTGGGCGGGTGCGGCGGGGGTGGTCGTCGCCGTGACGCTGGCCGTGCTCGCGGTGGCCGTCCTGCTCAGGGCCCGTGCCGACCGCGCCGCCCTGCTGCGGCGCAAGCGTGAACTCGGCGGCTGAGGGCGGCTGAGGGCGGCTGGGAGCGGTTGGGAGTAGTCGGGAGGCGGCCGGGAGGCGGGACGAGGAGGGTCCCGCCTCCCGGCCGCTCCCTGAGGGGATCGGAGCCCCCTATTTCCTGGTGATCACACCGCAGGCGACGCGCCCGCCGGAGTCTCCGGCCTTGAGGGTCTCCGCGTCCGGGCCGGTGCCGCCGGGGTGGCGGTAGCGGTCGGGGATGTTGGAGTGGTTGTCCGGCAGGGCGTGGACGACGATGGAACTGCCGTCGGCGTCGAAGAGCTGCCCCACCTGGAAGCGGTCGGTCACGACGGTCGTCTCGCCGGTGCCGTCGGCTGCGACGAGGAGGTTGGGCAGGTCGCCGGAGTGCCCGGTGTGCTTGACCGGCGGGATGGTGAAGTGCGCGCCCGCGCTGGCGAAGGGGCTGCGGGTGACCGGGTCGATCGCCCTGGGGTCGCAGACGCCCTTCATGTGGACGTGGAAGCCGTGGTAGCCGGGGCGCAGGCCGCGGACGGCGACCGCGAGCCTGGACTTGTCGTCCGGCTGCTGGTCGATGCGCAGGGAGCCGATGTTCCTTCCGGCCGTGTCCTTGATGACGGCCTCGGCCGACGCCTGGGGCGCCGGCGACGACGTCCCTGAAATCCCCGAAATATGCGACATCTGCGATATCGCCTGGGCGGCCGGGACGGTGCCGGCTCCGGCCGTCACCGTCCCGAGCGAGACGGCCAGGGCGAGACAGGTTCTGTGAAGCATGAGAGATCCCCCCGTACGAGTCCTGGGCTCCCCGCGGTGACGTGGAGCGGCCAGTACAGGGTTCCTACCCCAGGTGGAGGCGGGTACCGGGGACACCACGCCGTCCCGCCGGGCAAAACCGTGCCGTGCGAGGCCGCCCGGCGCGAGGCCGGGCCTGGCGAAGAGACCGAGCCGGACGAAACCGTGCCGTACGAAGGCGTGCCGGAAGAGGTCGTCTCGCGCGAGGCCGGACAGGACGAGCCGGACGAGCCGGACGAGCCGGACGAGCCGGACGAGCCGGACGAAGAGACCGTATGAAACGAGCCGGACGCGGAGGTCGTACGAAACGAGACCGTCCCGCCGGGTGTGCCCGGCGGGACGGGGTGGAGCGGTGCTACGGGCGTCAGTTGGTCCGCTTGGCGCGGGCGGTGGTCCGGGCGCGGGTCGAGGCGTCGAGGACGACCTTGCGGATGCGCACGTTCTCCGGCGTGATCTCCACGCACTCGTCCTCGCGGATGAACTCCAGCGCCTGCTCCAGCGAGAGCTGGCGCGGCGGGATCAGCGTCTCCGTCGTGTCGCTCGTCGAGGAGCGCATGTTGGTGAGCTTCTTCTCCTTGGTGATGTTCACGTCCATGTCGTCGGAGCGCGAGTTCTCACCAACGATCATGCCCTCGTAGACCTCGGTGGTCGGCTGGACGAACAGGACGCCGCGCTCCTGCAGGTTCAGCATGGCGAACGGGGTCACCGGGCCCGGCCGGTCGGCGACCAGCGAGCCGTTGTTGCGGGTGCGCAGCTCGCCGAACCACGGCTCGTAGTCCTCGAACACGTGGTTCACGATGCCGGTGCCGCGGGTCTCGGTCAGGAACTCGGTCCGGAAGCCGATCAGGCCGCGGGCCGGGACCACGAACTCCATGCGGATCCAGCCGGTGCCGTGGTTGGTCATGTGCTCCATGCGGCCCTTGCGGACGGCGAGCAGCTGGGTGATCGCCCCGAGGTACTCCTCGGGGCAGTCGATGGTCACCCGCTCGACCGGCTCGTGGACCTTGCCGTCGACGAGCTTGGTGACGACCTGCGGCTTGCCGACGGTCAGCTCGTAGCCCTCGCGGCGCATCTGCTCGACCAGGATGGCCAGCGCCAGCTCGCCACGGCCCTGCACCTCCCACGCGTCGGGACGGTCGGTCGGCAGGACGCGCAGCGACACGTTGCCGACGAGCTCCTTGTCGAGCCGGTCCTTGACCATGCGGGCGGTGACCTTGGAGCCCTTGACCCTGCCGACCAGCGGCGAGGTGTTGGTGCCGACGGTCATGGAGATCGCGGGCTCGTCGACCGTGATGAGGGGCAGCGGGCGCGGGTCCTCGGGGTCGGCGAGGGTCTCGCCGATCATGATGTCCGGGATGCCGGCGATCGCGATGATGTCGCCCGGCCCCGCCTCCTCGGCGGGCTTGCGCTCCAGCGCGTCGGTCATCAGCAGCTCGGTGATCTTCACCCGCTGGATGCTGCCGTCGGTGCGGCACCAGGCGACCTGCTGGCCCTTCTTGATGGTGCCCTGGTGGACGCGGCAGAGCGCGATCCGGCCCAGGTAGGACGAGGCGTCCAGGTTGGTGACGTGCGCCTGCAGCGGGGCCGTCGGGTCGTACACCGGGGCCGGGATCGTGTTCTTGATGACCTCGAACAGCGGCTCCAGGTCCTCGGAGTCCGGCATGCCGGCGTCCTCGGGACGGTTGAGCGAGGCGCGTCCGGCCTTGGCCGAGGCGTAGACGATCGGGAAGTCGATCTGCTCCTCGGTGGCGTCCAGGTCGATGAAGAGCTCGTAGACCTCGTCCACGACCTCCTTGATCCGGGCGTCGGGGCGGTCGACCTTGTTGATGCACAGGATGACCGGCATCTTCGCGGCGAACGCCTTGCGCAGCACGAACCGGGTCTGCGGCAGCGGCCCCTCGGAGGCGTCGACCAGCAGCACGACCCCGTCGACCATGGACAGGCCCCGCTCGACCTCACCGCCGAAGTCGGCGTGGCCGGGGGTGTCGATGATGTTGAGCGTCATGCCGCCGTGCTTGACGGCGGTGTTCTTCGCGAGAATGGTGATCCCCTTCTCGCGTTCGAGGTCGTTGGAGTCCATGACACGGTCGTCCACGTCCTGGTTGACGCGGAAGGCGCCCGACTGCCAGAGCATGGCATCCACGAGAGTGGTCTTGCCGTGGTCGACGTGCGCGATGATCGCGATGTTCCGCAGGTCGTCGCGGCTGTTCAAAGGCATGATGGAGTCTCACTCTGTGATCGTGGAGGCTGGCCGCGGACTGTGCGGCCTTCCCATTTTAGTTGATCCGGACAATCGCTCTCACGCCTCCGGCAGATGAAGTGCGCCAATTCACCATCCGGACACCTTCGCGACCCCCCTGCGGGGGCCCGTGGCGTGTACGGCGGACCGGGCCGCACAGGGGCGGCGGGCGGGGTGCGGCCGGGTGCACGGCACTCCCTAAGCTCGGATCCATGCCTCTCGCACCGTCGTTTCCCGTAATGCTGAAAACTCGGGACAACCTGCGGATAGACGCCGCCCACACCCCCTCGCGCGGCGCCGACGACCTCGGGATCGTCCTGGCCCACGGTTTCACCGGATCGCTCAGGGAACGCGCCACGCGCCGCATCGCCCACGTGCTCAGCGGGTTCGGCGGGGTGGTGGCGTTCGACTTCAGGGGACACGGCCGCTCGGGAGGCCGGTCGACCGTGGGAGACCTGGAGATCCTCGACGTGGACGCGGCGGTACGGCACGCGCGGACGATCGGCTACCGGAGGGTCGTGACCGTCGGGTTCTCCATGGGCGGGGCGGTGGCCGTGCGGCACGCGGGGGTGCTGGGCGGTCCGGACGCGGTGGTGTCGGTGAGCGCCCCCGCGCGCTGGTACTACCGGGGGACCAGGCCGATGCGTCAGGTGCACTGGGCGATCGAGAGGCCGATGGGGCGGCTGGCCGCGCGGCTGGGCAAGCGCACCCGGATCATGAAGGGCGTGTGGGACCCGCTGCCGCTGGCGCCGTACGAGGCGGCCGCGAAGATCTCGCCGGTGCCGCTCCTGGTCGTGCACGGCGACGCCGACCGGTTCTTCCCCCTCGAGCACGCGTACCAGATCTACGAGGCCGCGAACGAGCCGAAGGAGCTGTGGATCGAGCCCGGCTTCGGCCACGCGGAGTCGGCGGCCACCCCGGATCTGGTCCGTCGCATCGGGAGATGGGCCGCGGCCCGTTCCGGTCCCCCGGAAGATGTCTATCCTCGGGAAGATTGACCGTATGCCTCGTGAAGATTGACCTGATGGCGATGCCGATGTGACGGCGACGGGCAGCGGCGAGGAAAGGGACACATGCGGAGCATCTACGTTGCGGGTCTTGGCCGGGGAGACGGCAGGCAGATCGTCGAGCTCGGCCTGATGGAGCTGCTGACCGGGCGGGCCGATCGTACGGGGGTGTTCCGGCCGATCACCGGCGGCGGCGAGGACCGGGTCCTGGAACTGCTCAAGGCCAGATACCGCCCCGCCGCCGCGGCGACCGGGGTGACCGCCGAGGACGCCGCGGAGATCTACGCCGAGCGTGGCGCCGAGGAGCTCATCGGCCGCCTGGTCGCCCGCTTCCACACGCTGGAGCGCGAGTGCGACGCCCTGCTGGTGCTCGGCAGCTCCTTCGACACCGACGACCTGCCGCGCGAGCTGGCCTTCAACGCCCGCCTGGCCGCCGAGTTCGGCGCCCCGGTGATCGTGGTGGTGGGCGCGCACGGCGACGACGCCGAGGAGATCGCGACGGAGATGCGCACCGGCCACCAGGTCTTCTCCGACCTGGGCTGCACGGTGCTCGCGGTGATCGCCAACCGGGTGCCCGAGGGCACGGTCATCGAGTGCGACCTGCCGGTGCCCTGCTACGCCGTGCCCGAGCACCCGTCGCTGTCGGCGCCGACCGTCGGGCAGGTCATGCGGGCGGTGGACGCCGAGCTGATCCAGGGCGAGGACGGCCTGCTGCGCGACGTGCTCGGGTTCGTGTTCGGCGGCGCCACGCTCCCGGTGTTCCTGGAGCACCTCGTCGACGGCGCGCTCGTGATCACACCGGGTGACCGCGCGGACCTGCTGCTGGTCTCGCTGGCCGTCGAGGCGGCCGGTACGGCGAGACCGGCCGGGGTCGTCCTCACGGTGGGGGAGAGGCCCAGCGAGGCCGTACGGGAGCTCACAGCCCGTCTGGCGCCCGGCGTGCCGGTGCTCGCGGCCGAGGCGGACAGCTTCACCGTGGCGACCACCCTGGCCGGGCTGGAGGGAAGGCTCACCGTCGACAACCCGCGCAAGATCGAGACGGCCCTCGGCCACTTCCAGGCGCACGTGGACGCGGCCGGTCTGGCCGACAGGATCGAGCTGACCCGCTCCGGGCGGGTCACCCCGATGATGTTCGAGCACACCCTGCTGGAGCGGGCGCGGGCCGACCGGCGGCACATCGTGCTGCCGGAGGGCGAGGAGGACCGCATCCTGCGGGCGGCCGACATCCTCCTGCGGCGCGGCATCGTCGACATCACCCTCCTCGGCAGGGAGGACGTGGTGCGGCGGCGGATCGGCGACCTCGGCCTCGACCTGTCGGGCGCGACCGTCGCCGACCCGCTCACCTCGCCGCTGCGGGAGTCGTTCGCCGAGGAGTACGCCAAGCTGAGGGCGCACAAGGGCATGACCTTCGAATCGGCCCTGGACGTGGTCTCCGACGTCAACTTCTTCGGCACGATGATGCTGCACCGGGGCCTGGTGCACGGCATGGTCTCCGGGGCCGCGCACACCACGGCCGCCACGATCCTGCCGGCCTTCCAGATCATCAAGACGGTCCCCGACACCTCGATCGTCTCCTCGGTGTTCTTCATGTGCCTGGCCGACCGGGTCCTCGTCTACGGAGACTGCGCGATCAACCCCGACCCCGACGCCGAGATGCTCGCCGACATCGCGATCTCCTCGGCCCGTACGGCGAAGCGGTTCGGCGTCGAACCGAGGATCGCGATGCTGTCCTACTCCACCGGCGAGTCGGGCACCGGCGCCGACGTCGACAAGGTCCGCGCCGCCACCGCCCTGGTCGCCGAGCGGGCGCCCGACCTGCTGGTCGAGGGACCCATCCAGTACGACGCGGCGGTGGACGCCAGGGTCGCGGCCGCCAAGCTGCCCGGGTCACAGGTCGCCGGCCGGGCGACCGTGCTGATCTTCCCCGACCTGAACACCGGCAACAACACCTACAAGGCCGTGCAGCGCTCGGCCGGTGCCGTCGCGGTCGGGCCGGTCCTGCAGGGACTGCGCAGGCCGGTCAACGACCTGTCGCGCGGAGCCCTGGTCACCGACATCGTGAGCACCGTCGCCATCACCGCCGTACAGGCGCAGGAGGTCACCCCGTGAGCGAGCGAGGCGCGCGGACGGCCGGGGCCTCCGGACGGAGCGATGACGAGAGCGTGAGCGGTGTCCCGGGGCACCGCCCCGGCTCGGGCCGGGAGGGCCTTCCCGGACGGGTACTGATCCTTAACTCCGGGTCCTCCTCGCTGAAGTACCGGCTCCTGTCCGGCGCCGAGCGGCTGGCCTCGGGAACGGTGGAGCGCATCGGCGAGCCCGGCTCCCCGGTACCCGACCACCGGGCGGCACTGGAGACCGTCGCGGCCCGGCTGGCCGCCGGCGGCCTGGGGCTCGACTCCCCCGAGCTCACCGCGATCGGGCACCGGGTGGTGCACGGGGGCACGGCCTTCACCCGGCCCACGCTGATCACCGACGAGGTGGTCAGGGGGATCGAGGAGCTCGTCCCGCTCGCGCCCCTGCACAATCCCGCCAACCTGGCGGGCATCGAGGTCGCCCGGAGGCTCCGCCCCGACCTGCCGCAGGTCGCCGTCTTCGACACCGCCTTCCACGCCACGATCCCCCCGGCCGCCTCGACGTACGCGATCGACCGCGAGGTGGCCGCCCGGCTGGGGGTGCGGCGCTACGGCTTCCACGGCACCTCACACGCGTACGTCTCCCGCGAGGCCGCCCTCCTCGCGGGCGGGCCCGAGGCCAACGTGATCGTCCTGCACCTCGGCAACGGGGCCAGCGCCTCGGCGGTGTCCGCCGGGCGGTGCGTGGACACGTCCATGGGCATGACCCCGCTGGAGGGCCTCGTCATGGGGACCCGCAGCGGCGACCTGGACCCGGCGGTGGTCCTCTACCTGGCGCGTACGGGAGGCATGTCCCTCGACGAGATCGACGCGCTGCTCAACCGCCGCAGCGGCATGCTCGGTCTCTGCGGCGACAACGACATGCGCGCGGTGACGGAACGGCTGGCCGGGGGCGACCCGGACGCCGAGTTGGCCATGTCGGTCTACTGCCACCGGCTCCGCAAGTACGTCGGCGCCTACTACGCCGTCCTCGGCACGGTCGACGTCATCGCCTTCACCGGCGGCGTCGGGGAGAACTCCGCCCTGGTCAGGGAGAGGACGCTGGCCGGTCTCGGGGCGCTCGGCATCACCGTGGACCCGGTACGCAACGCGCGGGGCGACACGCTCGTCTCCGCCGACGGCGGGGCCGTGAGGATCGCGGTGATCCCGACGGACGAGGAGTTCGAGATCGCCCGGCAAACTCTTTCCGTCGTTTCCCGAACCAATCGCGGATGAAAGACGTCTACCACGACAGCGGATGAATGAGATCCGCCGGGAGAAGTCCACGGGACCCGAATCATCGCTCGGCGACCGCCATGGGACATACTTCTTGTGGTCGGACGGTCGCCCAGCGTCGCGGGGGTGCGCTGGGCGGTCCGTCCGGCGGTGTGCCCGTACGGCTCGTCGCGAGCCGTACGGGCACACCTGAGGCTCGACCCGCTCGCGGAGCGCCTCAACCCAGGCGGGCGATCGACTTGTACTCCAGGTAGGACGACAGTCCCTCCGGGCCCAGCTCGCGGCCGAGGCCGCTGCCCTTGAAACCGCCGAAGGGCGAGCTGTTCTCGATCATGAAGAGGTTGACGCCGTAGGTGCCGGCGCGCACCTGGCGGGCGACGTCCATGCCGTGCTCGGTGTCGGCGGTCCACACCGTCCCGGCCAGGCCGTAGTCGCTGTCGTTGGCGATCCGGATCGCGTCCTTCTCGTCCTCGTACGGGATCACCGCCAGGACCGGCCCGAAGATCTCCTCGCGGGCGATGCGCATCTCGTTGGTGGCTCCCGCGAAGACGGTCGGGGCCACGTACCAGCCGCGGTCGTAGGGGCGCTCCAGGCCGCCGACGACCGGCTTGGCGCCCTCGTCGATGCCGATCCTGATGTAGCCCTCGACCCGCTCCTGCTGCCGCTTGGCGACCATCGGGCCGATGCCGGTCGCCGGGTCGGACGGGTCGCCGACCTGCATGCCCCGTACCATCGCCGAGACCGCGTCCACGACCTCGTCGTAGCGGTTGCGCGAGGCCAGGATGCGGGTCTGGGCGACGCAGGCCTGGCCGTTGTTCATCAGCGAGGCGATCGACAGGAAGCCCATCGCGGAGGGCAGGTCGCAGTCGTCCAGGATGATCGCCGCGGACTTGCCGCCCAGCTCCAGGGTGCACCGCTTGAGCTGCTCGCCGCAGATCGCCGCGATGCGCCGCCCGGCGGCGGTGGAACCGGTGAAGGCGACCTTGTCCACGTCCGGGTGGGAGATCAGGTACTCGCTCGTCTCGCGCCCGGCGGCGACGATGTTGACGACGCCGTCGGGGATGCCCGCCTCCTTGACCATCTCGGCCAGCAGGTAGGAGTCGAGCGGGGTCTCGGGCGCGGGCTTGACCACGACCGTGCACCCCGCGACGAGGGCGGGGGCCAGCTTGATCATGATGACGAACTGCGGGACGTTCCACGGGACCACGGCGGCGACCACGCCCACCGGCTCGCGGCGGACGGTCACGGTGCCGAAGGTGCCGGGGCGCTCCTCCTCGACGGGGAAGGTCTTGCCCAGTTCGGCGTAGTACTGGAGCATGCCGAGCGGCTGCGGGGCCTGCGCCAGCTGGGAGAAGGTGATCGGAGAGCCCATCTCCAGGGTGATGAGCTCGGCCATCTCGCCCTGGCGGGCCGCGTAGAGCTCGGCGAGCCTGCCGACGACGGCCGCGCGCTCGGCCATCGTCATCCGGGGCCACGGGCCGTGGTCGAACGCCTGGCGGGCGGCTGCCACCGCCCGGTCCATGTCGGCGGGTGTGCCGTCGGGAACCCGGCCGACGACCTCCTCGGTATGGGGGGAGACGACGTCGATGATGCCGGTCCCGGCGGGGGCCACCCAGTCGCCTCCGATGAAGAGCGTGTCGTGCTGGCGCATGATGTGTTGCCTCCTGGTGGGCGGGCCAGAGTCGCGATTCTCGGACGGTTTCATCCGCTGGGAAGGGCGCCACGCGCCCCACCGCTGCTTGAGACCGAATCATGTTCTGTCGCTGATGACAAGGGTGGCCGGCGTCTTCGTGTCCCGATCCGAGACGTCTTCGCGCCTTGGGCGGAGATACCCCCGTGTCGTGGGCTGAGACGTCTTCGCGTCTTGAGGTGAGATGTCTTCACGCCTTGGGCTGAGACGTCTTCGGGCCTTGAGGTGAGACGCCCTCGTGCCGTGGGCCCGAGATGTCTTCGGCCCGCGAGTGGAGTGGTGCGTTCTGTGCGAGGATTCTCCGGAGTGACAGGAGTGACATGTCTCGCAGTAGTTGGTTAAATCACCCTAAAGGGGTTGATAGTTCACCAATGGTGCGCGAGTTCCTTCGTTCCGGTGGCGAGCTTCAAGATCGTCTTCTATAGTTTCGCTCCGTCCATGAGGGGGCTCCGGAGGTGAGCGAAGCGTGAGGCCGACTCGCGCAGCCGCATTGGCTGCCGCACTCACCGTGCTACTCCTGTCGCCCGCCGTCGCCGGAGCCGCCCCCCTGGTGGCCGTCAAACCCAGTCCCGAGGCCGAGCTCAAGAAGCTGACCCAGGAGGCCGCCGCGATCAACAAGAGTTACCGCGGCCAGGTGCAGAGCCTGGAGGAGACCCGGGTCCAGGCCAGCAAGGCCACCTCCAACGCCAAGAGCCTCAGGCGCGCCCTGGCCAACGCCGAGACCGACGTCGTGCGCTTCGCCCAGACCGCCTACATGGGCGGCGCCCTCGACGACGGCAACCTGCTGAGCTTCCAGGGCGACGCCAACCTGGCCCTCGGCCAGGCCGCGACCATGTCCTACCTGGCCAGCCGCCGCGCCACCCAGCTCAACCGGGTCAAGGACCTCATCAAGAAGGCCAAGGCCGCGGAGAGGTCCGCCGACACGAAGATCGTCAAGCTCAAGAAGGACATCGCCGACCTCAAACGCCAGCGGGTCAGGATCGAGGGACTCCTGGCCAAGTACGGCTTCCAGACCCCCTCGGGCAGCGGCGGCCTGACCCCCCGCACGGTCACCATGCGCAACCTCGTGCTGCAGAACTTCCCCATGCCGTACAACTACGGCTGCCTGCGCCCCGGCGACCCCGGCGACCACGGCAGCGGCCGGGCCTGCGACTTCATGATGAGCTCCGGCGGCGCCGTCCCCACGGCGGAGGCCCTGGACCGCGGCAACCGCCTCGCCCAGTGGGCCATCGACAACGGCAACCGCCTCGGGGTCATGTACATCATCTGGCAGCAGAAGTACTACGACGTCCGCACCGGCGCCGGATGGAAGATGATGTCCAACCGAGGCGGCAACACCGCCAACCACATCGACCACGTCCACATCTCGATGTTCTGAGCTGCCGGGTCTCTGACCTGCGGTGATCTCGTTTGGTGGGGCTCTCAGGGCACATCCAGGGCACATCGGCCCGTCGCCCACACATCTTCGATGACCTGCCTCATGCGGTCTTCGCTGGACGGCATCAGGTGCGTGTAGGTCCGCAAGGTGAAACCGGGGTCGGCGTGCCCGAGGAAGTCGGCCACGGCCTTGATGGACACGCCTCGCTCCAGGAGCACCGAGGCGAAGTGGTGGCGGAGCATGTGGAAGCCGTTTTCGCGGGTCGTCGGGATGCCCGCTTTGATGGCTCTTCGATGTTGAGGGGGATGTTCACCCTCATGCCGTTGGCGAGTTGGGTAGAGCATCTCGTATTCAACGGGTGTGCGCATGCCCCCGAGTTCGGTGAGCACCAGTTCCAAAGGCATGAGGCCACCGCGACGATTCACCGGAGACACCTCCACCGTGATTTCGTGTTCCGGTTTCGGCATGGAGAAGCATGGACAACGTGGCCTGCTCGGCGCTCGCCCTCGGTGCAGCTCCTCCTTTGCGAGCCGCACTTTCGAGTACGAGCGCCTCACATAGTGCAGAGCTCGCCTACTCGGGATCATTGAGTGCAGCCGAGAGGTTTCCCGTGCGTAGCTCTCGCTGATCGACCCATTTCTTTCCTTCGGCGGCGATTGCTTCCAGAACATGGAGGGTGTGAGGGAGACCTGCAGCGTCCAACGACACTTCGGACACCGCTCCAGGGCGCTCCCCCTGTTGTAGTTCCTCCATCCCTGAGCTCACTTCGACACTGATCTCATTGCCGTTGACAAGCGCAAGCTGGAAGTCGCGCCCGCCGTCGTCCGACTGCTTGACGCGTACGGACGCGACCGCTTCGAAGCGGTAGTTAAGCCGCTGCCGGTCGTGGAAGGTGCCTTTCAAGAAATCGAGCGTGACGGTGAACTGACGTACCCCTTCCTGAGTAACGAGAAAGACCAGGAGCTGGTACTTCTTGTAGCGCCACGGGCCCCCACGTAGTCGTGCGCGCTCGCTCGCCCGAGCGGGAGCCTCGATGAAAGCATACGCAATGACACCACTCATGGTCAGCCTGTAATGCCGCAACGCCTCCTCAAGGAGCACTTTGCGGTCGCAGTCCAGCCAGGTCGCCATTTCCTCGTCATCAGGCTTGTCCGCCAGCCTTGCGCGCCACCTGGCCAGGGCCTCCAGGTCATCCTGGTAGGCCGAGACGCTTTCACCCTGGTCTGCGGCATACCGACGGCGCTCCAGGACGATGTGCAGCCAGGTGCGGGCGCAGATCCACCCGAAGATCAGCAGGAGGAGGATCGTGCCGATCGCAGGCAGAGGCTCGACCGGCACGATTCTGACAGCGGCCCAGCCGCCTCCACCTGTGAGGGTGAGGAGTCCGAGTATCGCCCGTGCCTTCGTCCACATGGGAGTGGCGAGTTCCTGGCGGTAGCTCCACAGCGTGCCTTTCCCGCGGCGGGTGCTGGCGTCGCTTGCCCGGTGCCGAATGAGCCATGCGATCTTCTCGACTCCGACTCGGGTCTCGCCGTAGACTTCCGTCAATTCGTCGCGCAGGCTTCGACGTATTCCCTCCGTTTCGGCTAACCAATTGTCACGGTCCACGCTCGAGGGAACGTACTTGGCGAAATAGTGGTTGATTCGGTGCTCAGCCCTTTTCGCGAAACTGCCGCGCTCGGCCTTAACTTTGCCTCTCGGGTGTTCCTTAACGCGGCGGCCGACGCTGCGCTCGACCTCAATTTTGCGTCCGCGGTACTCCCTGTCCTTGGTGCGGCGGCGCACGACGCGGTGGCGCCAGTGCGCGGTATCTCGTACGCCGACAGAGGCGCCGGCGAGGCCCAGCACGTAGGCCACCATTAGAAGTGCGCGACCGCTCTGCAGGATCAGGTAGCCGAGATGGGCTGTCGCCACAATAAGGATGACCGTCGCCGTCACCGCTCGGGCCCAGCAGCCCAGAGGTGTGTCAGGTGGCCGCGGCTCTCGGCACAAGGGCCTTGCCGGTGACGGATGGAAGAACTTCCAGATCCGATCTTTGCGTCCCTCGGCCATCTGATCCACCTTGGCCTTCGACAGCGCGCGATGCCACAGATGGTCCTCGATGGGACCGTCGAGGTACAGCTCCAAGTGCTCCAGGATCAGGCTGCGTTGCGGTTCGCGGAGCGCGTCAAGGTCTTTGACCACGACGCGAATGTCCTCCTCCGCCTTACCCGCCGACTCCAGGAGACGATCGATGATGCGTACGCCGTCTCGCCACGGGTCCTCGCCCCGCAGCCGCATGGTGACATGCCGGTCTCGCAGTTGAGTGGTTTCGTCCTTGGTCAGCTCGTGTCGCGTCCGGCGGCTCACCATGGCGAGTAACCAGTAGAAACAGACCTCGTTAGTGGCGTAGCCCACCATGGCGTCATTGATCAGCCGTCGGGCCGGCCCCGACATCCGGCCTTTCAGAAAGGAGATGCCCTTGCGGAACGTGGTCTCGGGCGAGTCCCGCGGATCTCTTTCGTAGACGTTGACATTGTGCACCGTGCCCGCCTGCACTCCGATGTTGGAGTCTGTGGCCACATTTTCGACACGGTGCCCTGGCTCTGTCATGACAGGGATTGGGCTAAGGCGATGATGACGGTGAGCTCCGCCGCTAGCGCGGCCGCGTCACCGACGAGCCCGCGCAGCTTCTTCAGCGCCAGCGTCAGCGTGTTCCTCCGATCCGGTGTTTCGGTCTCCAGAGCCTGGTCGGCCGCGACGAGCTCCACCTCCGCCGCCTTGTACGTCGCCTCATCAAGGTGTCCGTCCGCCCACGCCTGCCACAACCGGGAGCGGAAGTCGGCCAGCGCCTGCGGTAGGTTCGCCGGCCGGGACGTCTCAGGGGTGGTCCAGATGCCGCCGTTCACGCTGCCCGCCTGCACTCCCACTTGGGCGTTTCCCTTGGCAATGTTCGTATTCGTCTCGGGCATGGTGGAACTCCTTGTCGCGGGTCCTTCGGTGGACAACTCCTTGGCCAGGGCCGCGGCGAACGTGGCCGCGTTGGCGACAGCGCGCGGCTGCCACTGCTCGTGGTCTGTAGCTTCCTTGGTGCCGTCGGCCCGATCGCTGATTCCCCGGATGACGACCACCGGCAGCGCCCGATTCAGGTGGCCTGCCTGTGCCACACCGGCGCCTTCCATCTCGATTGCGCGCGCGTCGTTGTAGTGCTCGCGAATCCATTGAGCGTGCTCGGAAAGCCGAGAGTTCAGCACCACCTCCCCCGCGGCGATCGGCCCGAAATGCACCTGCGGACGAGGGTCGAGATTCTTGGCCCAGGAGCCGGTGCGGTGCAGGTGCTGAGCGATCTGGTCAGCAGCGTGCGAGGTCTCCCAGACCCGGGGACGGCTCTTGAAACCGTCGTCCTCGCTGGTGCCACCGTGGAACGCGTAGACGTGCGTCGCCACCACGACATCGCCAAGAGCGATGTGCGCGTGCAGCGCGCCGGCCACGCCAACGAAGAGCATGGCAGCCGGTCGGAACTCGGCGATGGCACGTTCCGCCAGCACCGCCGCGGAAAGGTTGCCCTTGCCGACGTGCGCTAGGACGACCTGGCCTCGCTCGGCTGCCAGCTGCCCCACCTCGAAGAGGGTGCCTTGGGAGTGCCGGTGCAGGCGCAGGCCGGTCAGCTTTTCTCGGACCGCCTGGTATTCCAGGTCTAGTGCGGTGAGGATCACAATGGGGCTCACTGCGCTGGCTCCTTTCCATTCGGCGAGTCGACAGGACGGATCATCGGGGGGTACAGGACCTCGCGAGGGCCTGCCCTGAACAACCGGGCCGGTCGCCCGGTCGCGGCCTTTCGGGCCGAACCGGCCGGGATGATAAATCCGTCGGTTTTCTTGATTTTTCGGTAGAAGTTCCGGGGGTCGAGCGGCATCCCCCACACCGCTTCGTACACGTCCTGAAGATCGGTGATGGTGAACGTCGGCCCGCAAAAGGCCGTGGCGAGCGCGGAGTGCTCAAGCTTGGCACGAGCGCGCTCGATGCCGTCCGTGACGATGCGGCGGTGATCGAAGGCGAGCCGCAACTCGCCGGAGAGCACGCGGTCGCTGGGCTGCCAGCCGGCGTCGGCGGCGTCAGTGCCGGCGGTCGGCTCGGGCAGCCTTGGGGCGATGGCCAGGAAGGCAACGCTCACCACCCGGCCGCGCGGGTCACGGCCAGGGTCGTCGTAAACACCGAGCTGTTCCAGCCGGAGTGTCTCGACGTCCAGATCGGCCTCCTCCGCCAGTTCTCGATGAGCCGCGGCGAGGAGGCTTTCTTGTGAGTGCTGCAGGAAACCGCCCGGTAGCGCCTGGGCGCTCTTGTACGGCTCGATGCCGCGCTCGACGAGCAGCACGTGCAGGCGCGAATCACGCAACGTGAGGATCACCAGGTCAACGGCGAGCAGAATGGCGGGCGGCTCCCATCGGTCGTCGATCACGGGCCCGACTCTATATTTTTGTCAATCTGACAAGAAGTAGCGCCGTGGTTAGCTTTAGCCATCCACCGGTGGTGCATAGCTGTTGCACTTCCCGATGCCGCAGGAGTTGGCCTGCTTCGCACCCCGTGTGCCGCGTTCCAGGGCTGGCATGCCGGTGACGGTACGCCACCTTTCCGACATTTCGGTGTCAGTCGTGCTGGAGGCGGCCAGTAGCCCTTGAAGTACAACCTCGGCGGCACGTACAGACAAACAGTCGGTGGCATCAGCCGCGGGAGCGCGGAAGACCTGACGACTGTGCCAGCCGATGTGTTCCTGTTTGACTGGGTGCAAGCCGGGCTGGGGGTTTCGGGCAGGCCGGCTGGCTAGGGAGACCACCATGTCTCGGGAAGACTGCGAGCGGCCGACGAACTTGGCCGAGACGGCGATGGTGCGCTCCAGGGTCAGCCCGAGGACGCCCTTGTCGAAAGCGGTTGGAGGGGCCGAATTACGCGCGAGCGACCATGGTTCGTCGTCTGGGGACATGCGCGGGATGATCAAGCAAGTCCTATCAGGGCGCCACAGCGTTTCAGCAGGTCAGCCCAAATGCGTGGGCATCTCCGCCCGCACTCTCCCAAAGTGGGTGTCTTTTAAATCGGTCAAACGGGTCTAAAGGATTCTGTGAGGGGTGGATGACCGTTCATTGCGTCGCTTAGCTCATCCTCGGTGAGGTTAAGGGTGAAGGCGCCGCCTGCCCGTGAGTGGTCCCAGTCGCGGTCAAGGGCTCTCCGTATGGTCGCCGCCACGAGAGCCGGCCCTACGGTCATCGTTCGCTCCCCGTACCAGGCATCCGGTCGAGAACAGGGGAGCTCCACCAGGAGAACCCGCCCCCGTCCCTCAGCCGACTCCACCGCATAGGTCAGCGGACCCCAGCTGTTTGCCTGGCAGTATGTGGGCTTGTGGCGGATCCGCCAGCGATAGGCGATGCCGTCGACGCTGATCAGCCTTGAGCCCTTCTTGGGGATCGCCACGGAACCGGCCTCCTGCCTTGTTTCGTCCCTGCTCCGTAAGAGCACCGAAGACAGCGACAGGTGATGCGAGATACTCGCCAGCGTAGCCATCGCTCAGCCTCATGATCGAGCGGTTTTCGCACCCGGGCCCGGCGGTGGCGGCCCTCCAGATCGGGGAGCACAGGGCACACCCAGGGCACATGGACACGAGAAGCAGCACGAAACGATGAGAACCAGTAAACGCCAAAAGCCCAGCTCAGAGCCCCTTCTAAAAGATCACCGCAGGTCAGTCATCATGGCGGATCAGATCTCGATGTTCTAGCGGTCGGCTGAGTTGGATCAGCTTCACCGACACCGTCGACCTGTTGGTGAGACCGCGAATGTGGACCCACGGTCGGCGGGGTGCGCGTCATGAATCTTGTGTGGCCTACGGCAGCAATGTGAAGTGCCCGCCTTGCGCGTTCTGCACCGCTGCGAAGTGACGGTGGTCGATGGTGGCGATTTCCTGGACGCCAAGTCTTTCCGCGACTGCGATCACGGCGGCGTCCACCGCGCCCAGAGGGAAATTCGCGTATTTCACGACCAGGGCTTTCATCCTGGCGATGTCAACGGTGGTCAGTGGCTCCATGGCCAACTCGCCGTCCACGATGGACTGAAGGAAGTCGGCCTCCGCGGCCGGCCCTACTCGTGACTCCAGCAGCCAGCAGACTTCCGCCAGCACCGGTCCAGGAAGGATCAGCGGACCTGGATGGGTTTCGAGGAGATCAAGGCAGCGGTCGTGATCCTGGTCTTTTCGGTTCATTGCCGCGTACAGGGGACCGGTGTCACAAATGAGCACTAGCCGGTCCGGAACCTGTCACGAAGGATCTCCTCCGAGCGTTGAGCGCTGTCCGGCTCGTCGGTGATGATTCCGGCGAACGACAACCGACGTCGCCGGCCCTGTGCTTCGGCGACGGGGGCGGGTTCGTTCTCGACGAGTTGCAGAGCGACGGCACGCAAGGCGCGGACCTGGCCCAGTGTCAAGCGGTCAACCAGGCGGTGCAGGTCGTCGTACTCCTCGGGTGCCGCACTCATACCGGCAAGTTTACGCTGACCTAAAGATCATCAGTGGTCGGAGGGGATTTCGAGACCGTTGTCTCGTGGCTGGTGGGCTTGTGGCAGATCCGCCGGAGAGAAGAGACTGAACCGCTCCGGCGAAGCCGGGGCGGTTCACACTGGCAGCCTTTGTCTTGTTCTCGGGGGGAACAGTGAGACACCAGAAGCGTCTGTGGCACCTCGTCCGGTCATATGGCATGGGCCAGGAGTTCCTGGCCGTGTGGGCGGAGAACTGGGGAGTGCGTGAGACCGCGCGGCTCATGGGCGCGGATCTCGGGAGCGAGGTTCGGCTGAGCTGGGCGGAGCTGGGACAGAGCAGCTTCCCCGAAGACCGCGGTGTGGTGTGGATCGGTCAGTTGAACGACAGGTGGACCCAGGTGCTTCAGTACCAGGGCGTCGAGTCCATCGACGCTCTCGCCGAGCTGTCGACGGGAGGCTGGGCGCTCGGGCTGAACTGGCAAGTGAACGACCCGGGAACCATCCTGTACGCGGTCAATGGCGGCTACGTGACGGAGATGAACATCACCCGGCCCAAGGGTCGCCGCGGAAGCGACCCGCACGCGCTCGACGCCTACGCGGAAGGTCTGCGGCTTGACTGGACCGACGTGAGCTGGCGAACCGACCCCGACCTGCCCACGGGCTGGCTCGAATACGCCGAATGGTCGGAGACGCACGCCGAGGAGGACGAGGATGAGGACGTGCCCGACGAGTGGGGGGATCTGACGCAGTTGTCGCTCGACGGCTACAGCCCGCCCCTCGCGGAGTGCATCACCTCCGCCTTCGCGCTCATCGGCAGAGTCACCGGCCGGGAGTTCGGCCGCGATTGGATGCGGGGCGCGCATTCCTGCTATCTGATCGAGTAGTACCGAGTCGAAGATCAGTCGGGTTGGATGGGGCCGGACGGAGTCAGGTGGCCAAGGAGCATCGCCACGGAACCGTCTCCGGCCCTTTCGTCCCTGTCCCGTGAGAGCACCGAAGACAGCAACGGATTATCGCTCGGTTTCGTGATCGAGCGGTTTTCGCGCACGGCCGGACCCGGCGGTGGATGCCGTCCAGATCTGGGAGCGCAGGGCACATCCAGGGCACATGAGCACGAGAAGCAGCACGAAACGATGAGAACCAGCGAAAGCCAAAAGCCCAGCTCAGAACACCTTCTAAGAGATCACCGCAGGTCAGTCGTCATGGCGGATCAGATCTCGATGTTGTGGTCACCCCGCCCGGGTGGGCCGCCGACACCTCGGTACGGGAGGTCACCCGGCCCAGCGCGTCATAGCCAAACTTCACGACCAGCCCCGACGTGGCCGGCACCGCCTGGGGCCACGCCGCCACCGCTGCGGACTACCCTCTGCGCCCGCGAACCCTGAGGCCGAGCCACGTCCACCACGGGAACCGGCGTGGCCACGGAAGGAAGCCAGGCCCGAGTGCCGGGGCATTTCGGCCAGATCTATAGCGCTTCGTCCGCCGCACGCTGCGAGAAACCCCCGCAAACGCTTCACCATTTTTCCGAACCACGCTGCACATATGGGAGACAAGGCTAAAGTGGCCGATTTCTCCAAGAAAGGATCATCATGCTCAGCATTGTCCGGCGTTCTGCCCTTGCAGGCGCGCTCGCGATGAGCCTCGCCGTGGCCACC